>DATMGZ010000103.1:0-20445 GCA_035555155.1 Solirubrobacteraceae bacterium
GTCGCCGAGCAGGTTGCCGGCGCCGCGGATCTCGAGGTCGCGCATCGCGATCTTGAAGCCGGCGCCGAGCTCGGTGTAGTCCGAGAGCGCCGACAGGCGCTGGGCCGCCTCGACCGTCAGCGCGGCGGCGCTCGGGTAGAGCAGATACGCGTACGCCCGCTCACGTGAGCGGCCGACCCGGCCGCGGATCTGGTAGAGCTGCGAGAGCCCGAACACGTCGGCGCGCTCGACGACCAGCGTATTGGCCTGCGGGATGTCGATCCCCGACTCGATGATGCTCGTGCACACCAGCACGTCGGCATCGCCGCGGAGGAACCGCAGCATCCGCTGCTCGAGCTCGCGCTCCTCCATCTGACCGTGGGCGACCTCGAACCTCATCTTCGGGCAGAGGCCGCGCAGCCGCTCGGCGGTCTCCTCGATCGTCTCGACCCGGTTGTGGAGGAAGAAGGCCTGGCCGCCTCGCTCGTGCTCGCGCACCAGCGCCTGTTTGACCAGCTCCTCGTCGTACTCGCCGACGTAGGTCTTGACCGGCCGCCGGCCCTCGGGCGGGGTCTCGATCACGCTGATGTCCCGCACGCCGGCCAGCGACATCTGCAGCGTCCGCGGGATCGGCGTGGCGCTCATCGCGATCACGTCCACCTTCAGCTTCAACTGGCGCAGGAGCTCCTTCTGCTTGACCCCGAAGCGCTGCTCCTCATCGACGACCAGCAACCCGAGCTCCTTGGCGCGCACGTCACGCGAGAGCAGCCGGTGGGTGCCGATCAGGATGTCCACCTCACCCCTGCCGAAGCGAGCGATGGCGTCCTTCTGGTCGGCGGCGGCGCGGAAGCGCGAGACGTGCCCGATCGTCACCGGGTAGTCCTTGAGCCGCTCCGAGAAGGTCCCGAAGTGCTGCTGGGCGAGGATCGTCGTCGGCACCAGGAGCATCACCTGCTTGCCGTCCTGCACCGCCTTGAACGCCGCCCGCAACGCCACCTCGGTCTTCCCGTAGCCGACGTCGCCGCAGATCAGCCGGTCCATCGGTCGCGGCGCCTCCATGTCGGCCTTGACGAACTCGATCGCGTCGCGCTGGTCGGGCGTCTCGGTGAACGGGAACGCATCCTCGAACTCGCGCTGCCAGTCGGTGTCGACCGGGAAAGCGTGGCCCTCGCGGCGCTTGCGCTCGGCGTACAGATTGAGCAGCTCGCCGGCCAGCTCCTGCGCGGCGCGCCGGGCCCGGGACTTGATCGTCTCCCAGCGCGTGCCGCCGAGCTTCGAGAGCGGCGGATGCGCCCCGCCGGCTCCGACGTAGCGGCTGATCTTGGCCAGCTGGTCGACAGGGACGAACACGCGGTCCGAGCCGGCGTACTCCAGATACAGGTAGTCGCGGGTGACCCCGGCCACCGTCTTGGTGTCAAAGCCGGCGAAGCGCGCGATGCCGTGGTCCTCGTGCACGACGATGTCGCCGGTCCGCAGATCGGCGAAGCTGCGCAGGACGCCGCGGCGGTGGGCGCGCTCGGGACGCTCCGCGGCCCGGCGACGACGGAACAGCCGGTGCTCGGGAATCACGGCGAGCTTGAACTGCGGCGCAATGAACCCCGTCTGGAGCCTCGCGTGGGCGAACACCAGCGTGCGTCCCTCCGCCGAGCCGCTCCCGTTCGACGAGCCGTCGAGCCACCCGACCTTGAGCCGCCCGAGGTTGTAGGCGGCGCGCTCGCCCTCGCCGCGGCCGGCGAACGCCACCACGGTGCGATAGCCGGAGCGCACGAGCTTCTCGAGCTCGGGTTCGGCCTCCTTGAGCCCGCGGGCGGCGATGTCGGCCGTCTGGGCGCGGAACTGGTACGGCTGGTCCTGGTCGATGCTCGAGAGCCGGATCCGCGCGCGCTCCTCGAGCGCCGCCGCGATCCGCTCGGGCGGCTCGTAGAGGTGATGGGCGTCCTCGTCGTGGAACGCCGCGGTCACGTCCTGCCAGTGGTCGTGGAGCGCCGGCGCGAGGTCCTCCTCGCCGGCGACGATCACCGCGGCGCCGGCCGGGGCGAGGTCGAGGAAGGCGCAGAAGTCCTCGACCGGGAGCAGCTCGGCGATGTCGGGCCGGTCGGCCGCGTCCTCGAGCGCGGCGATCTCAGCCAGCTCGCGGTGCTCCTCGGCGAGCTCCGCGGCCGGCGCCACCTCGATCAGCTCCGCGTCTCCGAGCGAGCGCTGGGTGAAGGTCGAGAACCAGCGCAGCGACTCGATCTCGTCGCCGAACAGGTCGACCCGGACGGCGCGGTCCTCGGTGGCGGGGTAGAGGTCGAGCAGGCCGCCGCGGATCGCGAACTGACCACGGTCCTCGACCTGGTCGACACGCTCATAGCCGGCCGAGACGAGGTCCCGCGCGGTCTCGTCGAGATCAAGCAGATCGCCGACGCGGAGCGTAAAGCCGTGCGGCCGCAGCGCCGGATCGGGCACCTTCTCCGACAGCGCAACCGCGCTGACCACGATCACCGGCGCCGCGTCGGCGGGCTCGATCAGCGCATCGAGCGCCGCGATCCGCAGCCCGACGAGGTGCGGTGGCGGCGCCAGGTGCGACTCGTAGGTGACGCCGCGGCTGGGATAGAAGCGGACCGTGCGCGGCTCGAGCCAGCTCTTCAGCGCCGCGGCGAGATCGCGGGCCGCGCGATCGTCCCCGGCCACGACGATCGCCGGCTGCTCGGGGTTGCGGTCGAGTAGCGCGGCGAGCAGATACGGCCGAAGCGACTGCGACACGAACGCGTGCCCGCCTTCGCCGGCGAGCTCCAGCGTCTGGGGGTCGGTGTCGGCGTTGGTGAGGAGAGTTCGGAGCACGGCCTGGTTCCCGAGTCTAGGACGAGCCGTGTGGCGGCCTGGGAACGTTGCCGCTAACTCGGTGGGGCCAGCTCGGTTTCGCCCGTCACCACGCGCTCGGCCGCGTCGGCGGCCTGCTCGATCAGCGCCTGCACGTCGCCCTTGGGCTCGCGGAAGCGCCCGAGCACATAGGCGGCGACCCGGTCGGGATCGGTGGTCGGCGGCCGGCCGACACCCACGCGTACGCGGGCGAAGTCGGCGCTGCCCAGGCCCTGCTTGAGTGACTTGAGCCCGTTGTGGCCGGCGAGGCCGCCGCCGATCCGCACCCGGATCTCGCCGAACGGGAGGTCGATCTCGTCATGCAGCGCAAGCACGCGCTCGAGCGGCAATTTGTAGGCGCCGCGGGCCGGCCCCACGGACCTGCCGGTCTCGTTCATGTACGTCTGGGGCAGCAGGACAGCGACCCGTGGGCCGCCCGGTCCGGTGCGGCCCTCGGTCACGAGGCCGCCGAACCTGGCCTTCGCCTTGGGCAGGCCCCAGCGCTGCGCGAGCAGGTTCGCGATCTCGAAGCCGATGTTGTGGCGCGTGCCCGCGTATTCGGAGCCCGGATTGCCGAGCCCGACCAGCAGCCAATCGACGGGGCCGCCAGCGGAGCGGCGACCCGGGAGTGGCATGTCCGAGCCTCGCTACTCGCTGTCGCCGTCGCCGGCGCTCTCGCCCTGCGTCTCTTCGGCCTCGCCGCCGCCCTCGCCCTCGCCGACCACCGTGGTCTCGGACTCGATCTCGTCGCTGTCCTCGGTCTGCAGACGCGGCGCGCTGAGCGTCGCGACCACGGTCTCGGGATCATCGACGAGAGTGACGTTCGGCGGCGCGAGCACCGACGCGAGCGTCAGCGTGTCGCCGATGTTCATCTCCGACACGTCGTGCTGGATCGAGTCCGGGATGTCGCCGGGAAGCGCTTCGATCGTGAGCTCGCGAGTCGAATGCTCGAGCACGCCTCCGTCCCGGATCCCGGGAGCGTCGTCGGCGCCGGTCAGCTCTAGCGTGACCGTGGCCTGGATGGCTTGGTCGAGCCGGACGCGGAGCAGGTCGACATGCAGGGTCTCGCCGTTCACCGGGTGGCGGACGAGCTCCTTGAGCACGACCGGATTGCCCTTGGCGCCATCGATGATGAGGTCGAGCACGGCGCCGGCGTGGGCCAGCGCGAGACGCAGCGTGCGCGCGTCGATCTTGAACGCGAGCGGGTCCTCGCCGCCGCCGTAGACCACGCCGAGCACGAAGCCCTGCCGGCGCAGGCGCCGGGCTTCACGCGACCCCTCTGGGGTCCGCGAGACGACTTCGAGCGCGGTTTGGGTGCTCACTGCCATAGGCGGCGAACGATGGTAGCGGGCCGAGGCCGACGACGGTGACGCGGCATGCCGCCGCCTCTGGTCGCGGCATATCGGAGGCGCTAGTCTTTAACCATGTCAGGCGAATCTCAGCTGCTGCTGATGATCGCTGGGGTCCATTTCGTCGGACTTGCCTGCGTGACCGTGTTGATCCTGCCGGCGCTGCGGGACGGCGATGACGCGCCGCGCCGCGACCCGCCGGATCAGGGCTCGGACGACGGCTGGGGCAACAACCGGCGCCGGCCCACGGGACCGTCGGGGCTGCCCAAGGGTGGGCTCCCCTTGCCAGATGCGGTCCCGGCGCGCGTGCGCCTGCGCGAGCCCGGCCGGCTCTCCGAGCTGCTGCCGCGACGCGAGCGCCGCCCGACCCGCGAGCCCATTCACCGCCCGGTGACCAATCCGCACCGCGTGCCCTCACGGGCGCCGGGCCGCGGAAACCATCGCCACTAGCGACGGAGAGCCGGCGCGGCTCGCGGCAACCGGCGAGGCCGGCCGCCGCCCTAACCGCCGGCGCCGTCGCGCGTGTCGTGCTGCGCCGTGGCGCGGAAGATCTGGCGTACGACGTAGTAGGCCGGCTTCTTGAAGCCGGTGAACGAGATCAGGCCTTTCTGGTGGATCGGCGAATCCGGGAGCGGATCGCCTCCGACCCAGCCCGGCGCGACGCGGAACTCCTGCAGCGTGAAGTAGACCGCGCCGGCGAGCCAGGGCTTGGACAGGTAGACGCCGAGGTGGAACTTGACGAAGTCGGTCTGGAACGCGTAGGTGCCCTTCTCCTCGACCGGACCCGGGCGATTGGCCTCGGCGCCGAACTCGGTGATCGCCAGCACCTTGTGGCGGTAGCAGGCGTGCTGGGTATCCAGGTCGCCGGACAGCGCGTCCCGGTCGGCGATCGAACCCTGGGCGCCCGTGTACCAGCCGAAGTAGTCGTTGAGCCCGAGGATGTCGAGCGGCGCGTAGGCCTGCGCCTGGCACCCGGCGGTCGGGTTGACGGCGACCGCCTGGGCGACCGGCCGGGTCGGGTCGAGCTGCTTGGCCAGCGCCGCCTGCGAGTCGATGTAGGCGATCTGGTTGGGACCCGGCGTGGTCGGCAGCTCGTTGGCGATCGACCAGATCGCGACGGCGGGATGATTCTGGTTGGTCAGGATGTTGGACTGGAGCTGGGCGCGCCCGTAATGCGTGTAGGTGGAGCGGCCGAGCTCGTTCTCGCTCAGCTGGTAGATCGGGATCTCGGACCAGAGCAGGATCCCGGTCCGGTCGGCGAGCTCCTCGAGCTCTGGGTGCAGTGGGTGGTGAGCGCGGATCAGGGTCGCGCCGACGTCGTGCGTGAGAGCGATGATCTGCGCCCGGTCGGCGTTGTCGATCGCGCCGCCCCGAAGCGGGTTGTCCTCGTGGATCGCGACGCCGCGGAAGCGGATCGCGGTCCCGTTGAGCACGAGCTGGCCGGAGGCGTCGACGCGGATCGACCGCACGCCGCTCAGCACCGTGTAGCCGGCCGCGCGGGTGGGGCTCTGGTTGGCGCCGCTACGGCCCGCTGCCACAGCGGTCGCGATCAGCCGCGCGGTGTACAGGTTGGGGTGCGAGGGGGACCACAGGCGGGGACGGGCGAACGACCCCGTCGCGCTGACGATCGCATCCTGCCCGGCGGCGACCGTCTGCCGGCCGAGGTCGAGCCGCAGCGGCCCGTAGACCCCCGTGACGTGGACGACCTGTGGCACGGCGCTGTAGTTGTGGATCGTCGCCCGGTCGCTGATATCGGCGCGGCATCGCGGGCAGGCGATCGTCGGTCGCACCTGGACCTGGGCGAAGTCGACCCGGTCGACCTTGCGCAGGTAGACCTCGCCGAGCAGGCCGCCGTAGTTCCACCAGCCGTACGGTGGCTGCGGCGCCACCGGGTTGTTGACCAGGCGGTCCTCGACGCGGATCACGAGCCGATTGACCCCGGTGAGATTCAGATGCGCAAGCGGGAACTCGAAGGCCAGGTAGGCGCCGGTGTTGGTCCCCAGCGGGTGGCCGTTGAGCCACACCTCGGCGTGAAAGTTGACCGATTCGAAGCGGACGATCCAGGCTAGGTTCGAGCTCGCGTCGGGGAGCCTGAAGTCACGCCGGTACCAGCCGATCGACCCGTTCATGCTCGCATCGCTCTGATCGGTGGCGTTCCAGGCGTTGGGGACGGTCGCCGGCGACCAGCCGGCGGTGGACGCGCTGCTCTGGTAGTGCCGGCTCACCCCGACGTCGACCGCGTCGGGCCGGAACAGCCACGTGCCGCCGAGCAGGTAGCGCCCGTCTGGGCCGTCCGTGTAGAGGGCGCCGGCCGTCGGCGCGGTCGCAGTGTAGGGAGACTTCGAGACCTGCCTCGGCGCGTGCGTCGCCGCCGCCACGCGGCCGGAGCCCGCGGCCGGCGCCGCGAGCGGCTGGTTCAGGAGCACCGGAAGCACGAGCAGCATCGCGACCAGCGTCCGGCGGACGTTCCTGCGCATGAGAACGATTGAGGGTACCGGCGGCGCGGACCGGACCCGGATCCCTGCGTCACTCGCGGCTCAGAACCGGGCCGGGCAGTCGGCGTCGCTCGTGATCCGTGGGCTCAGAGCGAGCAGCTCGATATGGAGCCCGCTGAACGCGTTGCCGGCCCGCCGCACCCGCACGCATTGCACGATCGGCAGCGACGTGGGCGACCTCCAGGCGACCCGCGCGCTCCCGAGGTGGCCACTGAGGGTGAACCCGGTCGAGAGCTGCATCTGCAGGATCGAGACGCCACCGGCCCGACGCAGCTCGGCCACGTAGGCCGCGACCTGGGTGCGGCAGGCGACGCTCGCGCGGCAGCCCTGGAGGCGATCGACGACCGCGGTCTCATCGCCCCGGGCCTCGGCCTGGACGAGCGCGGTGACCGCGTCCGTCTCGGCCCCATCGGCACTCCACACGCGGGCGAGCACGGCGCTCACGAACAGGAACAGCAGTACGCCCACCGCGATCGTGATCAGGTACGTGCGCCGCATCGAGCGCCCATGATGCCCGGTCTCCGGGCCGGGGCGCGGCGAAGACGGGCGCGACGGAGGCGATCGGCCGCCGCTCAGCCGGCGGCCGGGAAGTCCTCGCCGCTGAGCTCGAGGAAGCGCTCCACCGATGCCTCCTGGTGCTCGATCCGCTCGGCCAGCGCGCGGGCGTGGTCGGCCGCCTGCTCGAGGAAGTCCTCCACACAGCGCTCCGGGTCATCGGCCAGCGGGTAGACCCGGGTCAGGTCCTGTTGCGAGCAGGCGATGCCGAGCGGCGGACGCCCTTCTGCCAACGTTCGGGCGGCGCACACAGGGGTCACCACGAGCCGCCGCTCGGGCGCGACGAGCGCGGTGGGCACGAGCCGCGGCGCCGGCAGGCGCACGTCGAGATCGACCGAGTGATCGACCGCAACGGCTCCGGTCATCGCTTTCAGCGGAGCGCGCCACAGCTCCAGCACCGTGTCCGCGCCGACCAGCGCGTCCCGCAGCGTCGTCGCCTGCTCGAGGTACAGGCGCTCCGCCTCCTCACGGTCGCCGGCATCGGCGAGGTCGAGGTCGCACGGAACCCGGAGCAGCTCGCTGGCGGCCACGGTCGCCCCGGCGGATCGGGTGCCCCACGTGACGTAGGTCTGCAGTGTTCCCAGATCCCGGCGGCCGTGGAAGATCACGGTCACCGCCTCGCTGACGGGCAACCCGCCGACGCGGAGCGACACCGCCACCGCCGTCGAGTCGTCCAGCAACGCGCGCCGCAGCAGATCTTCTGCCGCACCCTGGTCTCGATTGGGATCCTCTTCGAGCATCGCTCTGCTCCTTCAGATCGGCCACCTGGCGCCAACTATTTACCCACACCCGGCGGCGATTGGCCACCGCCAACTGGAGCAGGGTCCGATCCGAACCACTGTCCAGGCGGCGAACCGGCTTGAACAGGCTCGCTCCGGGTAGGCTGCACGGCAGCATGCGTCTGTTCTACAAGCCGTTCGGGATCATCGCGGGGCTGATCGGCGCCCGGCTCGGACGACGCCTGTTCCACAAGCTGTGGGCTCAGATCGACACCCGGGTTCCCCCGACCGCGAAGAGCGGCCAGGGGAGCACGGCCAAAGTCGTGACCGCCGCCGCGCTCGAAGCCGCGACGCTCGCGGGCACCCGGGCCGCGGTCGACAGGGCCGGCGCACGCTCGTTCCACTACCTGATCGGCATCTGGCCCGAGAAGCCGCCGAAGGTCAAGGACGAGGACGCCCAGGCCGCACCGCCGGCGTAGCGACCCCACCGCCGGCGCAGCGACCCCAGCGCCGGCGTCGGCCCTAAGCGCCGCCGCGCAGCACGAACCCGTTCGCGGCCAGATCTCCCAGCGCATCCTCGAACGCGGCGAAGTCGCGCGCCAGCAGTACATCGATCGGCCTCCCCGCCGGCCCCTTGGCCCGGACCCAGCGCCTGAGCACGGCCGGACCGGCGCGCTCGGAGCTCTCGTCGAGCAGGTCGAGCAGGATCGGCAGCTCGGGCCGATGCTCGAGTTGGCCCGACAGCAGCGTCAGCGGATCGACGCCGAGCGCCTGGCAGAGCTCGTCCTCGTCGAGCCCGAGCAACTCCATGAGCCGGACGGCACGCTCGCCCTGCACGCGACGTGCCGACTGAGGATCGTCATGTTCGGCCAGGGCCGGGGTCCCGCTCAGAAGAGCTGGTTCTCGCCGCCGAACACGTCACTCACCGAGCCGTCGGTGAAGATCTGGCGGATCGAGTTCGTGAGCAGGTCCGCGCACGAGAGCACGCGCACGTTGTCTGGCGCGCCGGGGCGAAGGGGGATCGTGTCGGTGACGACCACCTGCTCGAACCGCGCCGCGGCGAGATTCTCCCACGCGTTGCCGGAGAACACGCCGTGGGTGGCCGCGGCGTAGACGCGGCGCGCGCCGGCGTCCGAGACCGCCTCGGCCGCCGCCTTGAGCGTGCCCGCGGTGTCGATGATGTCGTCGACGATCACGGCGGTCTTGCCGGCCACGTCGCCGATCACGTAGTTGATCTCGGCGACCTGCTGCGCGGGGCGCTCCTTGTTGAGGATCGCCAGGTCGGCGCCGATCTTCGACGCGAACTTCTTGTTCAGCTTCACGCGCCCGGCATCCGGCGCGACCACGACGAGATCCTCGAGGCCGAGGTCGGCGAAGTACTGGGTGAGCATGAACAACGCCGTCATGTGGTCGCACGGCTTCTGGAAGAAGCCCTGAATCTGGCCGGAGTGCAGATCCATCGTCAGCAGCCTGTCGATGCCCGCCGACTCGAGCATCCGCGCCACGAGACGGGCGGTGATCGGCTCGCGCGGCGAGGACTTCTTGTCCTGGCGCGAGTAGCCGTACCAGGGGGTGACCGCGATCACCCGGTGCGCCGAGCCGTGGACCGCGGCCTCGATCATCACCAGCAGCTCCATCAGCGCGTCGTTGGCGCTCAGACCCTCGTACGGATTGCCGCACGTCGGCTGCACGATGAACACGTCGGCGCCACGCACGGACTCGTCGTAGCGGCAGTAGACCTCGCCGTTGGCGAACGTCCTCAGCGTGACGCCACCGAGGCCCACGCCGAGCTTGGAGGCGATCTTGGCGGCCAACTCGGGGTTCCCGCGCCCCGAGAAGAGCATCAACCGCTTGTTGTATTCCAGTTGCAGGTCGCTGGGCGCCGGACGCGATTGCAGCATGCTCACGGTGCGTCCGAGTGTACGCCCGACCGCTGACGTCTGACCGCGATGGGACTACTCCCCGGCCTTCTCGCGCGCCGCGGCCTCTGCCTGGGCGGCGCGTTTGGCGGCGTAGCCGTCGATGTTCTGCTGACGCTCCCGCGCGACCCCGAGGGCGCCCGGAGGGATGTCCTTGGTGATCACCGAGCCGGCGGCCGTGTACGCGTCGTCGCCGACGCTGACCGGGGCCACCAGCGCCGTATCGACGCTGACCTTGACCCGCGCGCCGATCGTGGTCCGGTGCTTGCGGTAGCCGTCGTAGTTGGCGGTGATCGTGCCGGCGCCGATGTTCGACCGCTCGCCGATGTCGGTGTCGCCGATGTAGGACAGGTGCGGGACCTTCGTCCCGGGGCCGATCTGCGAGTTCTTGATCTCGACGAACGTCCCCGCCTTGGCGCCCTCGCCCAGGACCGCACCGGGTCGCAGGTAGGCGAACGGCCCGACCGAGACCCGAGCGCCGACGTCGGCCTGCACCAGGTGCGAGCTCAGGACCTTCGCCTCGTCGCCGACGGTGGTGTCGATCAGCGTGGCCAGCGGCCCGATCGTAGCGCCCGAGCCGATCGCCGTCGCGCCGTGCAGCGAGGTGAACGGGGCGATCACGGTGTCCTGACCGATGGTGACCTCGGCGTCGATCACGGTGCACTCCGGCGCGACGATCGTCACGCCGGCCAGCATGTGGCGATCATGGATGCGCCGCTGGGCCAGCTCGGTCACCGCGGCCAGCCCGACCCGGTCGTTGACCCCGAGCGTGACCGATGGGTCGCTCACCTCGTGGGCACCCACGGTGCGGTCGTGGGCGCGCAGGATCGGCAACACGTCGGGGAGGTAGAGCTCGCCCTGCGCGTTGTCGGATGAGACCTGCGCGAGCGCCTCGAGCAGGGGGCCTCCGTCGAACGCGAAAACGCCCGTGCTGACCTCGCGGATGTGGAGCTCGAGCTCGGTGGCATCACCCGGCGCCTTCGTCTCGACCACCCGCTCGACGGTGCCGTCGGGGGCCCGCACGACGCGCCCGTAGCCGCTCGGATCCTCGAGCACCATGGTCGCCATCGTGGCCGCCGAGCCCGCCGCCTCGTGGGCGTCCACGAGTCCGCGAATGGTCTCGGGGGTGATCAGCGGCACGTCGCCGGCGAGCACGACGACGGTGCCGGCGGGATCGATGTGCGCGGCCGCAGCCCGGACCGCATCGGCCGTGCCGTTGGGGCGTTCCTGGATCGCCACCTCCACGTCGTCGTCAAGCGATCCGGCGAGTGTGCGCGCGGGCGAGTCGACGATCACGATCCGGCCCGCGCCGGCGTCCCGGGACGCCGCGACGGGCCACGCGATCATCGGCCGGCCGCAGACGGGGTGCAGAAGCTTCGGCAGGGCCGAACGCATCCGCGTGCCCTGCCCGGCGGCGAGGATGACTACCACGGGCGCGGTCACGGCAGCCATCGTATCCACGACCACCGAGCGACGGACTGGGGAGCCTGGATTCGAACCAGGATTGCACGGCTCCAAAGGCCGGCGTCTTGCCGTTAGACCACTCCCCAGAGCAATGGCGATCCCCGCATCGAGAACGCCGGTTGAAGCGGGCGAGGATGACCTTAGCCCAACCGGCCGGCGGTCGTCCCCGCGCCGGAAAAGCCCGCACAGAGAGTCAATCTCCTTCCCCTCCCCCGGGTGCTCCGCCCGGCCGATCTGGCACCCAGCGCCGACGGGCAAGGACCCTGTCGCCCCGGGGCGCTCAGGCCCGGCGCTCGCTCGCGGTCGCGAACGGCGAAGCGTAGTAGGCGGCGATCGCCGCGCAGATCACGAGCGTGGCATAGGCCGACAGCGGCGCCACCGCGGTCGCGACCACGTAGGGCACCAGTCCGGTCACCGCGCGCGAGAAGATCCGGCGCCGCTCCGCCTCGGGCCGCTCGGTCGCCAGCAGCTCCGGCTTGACGAGCAGGATGTGGCGCTGGCACGCGGAGAAGGCGATCGCCATGACCAGGAACGAGCCGCTGTAGATTGCGGCGGCGAGATGCTGGCCGCTGCTCTGGTTCACGTACTCGGCCACGAGCGAGGTCGTGAACGGCAGGATCACGATCGTCAGCAGCAGCGCCAGGTTGAGGATCATCAGCGTGTGGTCGATGGCGCATAGCCGGCCGATCATCGCGTGGTGGTTGATCCAGATGATCCCGATCGTCACGAATGACGTGACCAGGGCCACGTAGTGGGGCCATTGCGCCCCGAGCTCGTGGGCGAGCGAACCGCCCGGGTTGGGCACGTGGATGTCGAGCACGAGCAACGTGATCGCGACCGCGATCACCCCATCGGAGAACGCCTCGAGTCGGCTCGGACTCATGGCCCGCGGCTCCCCCGTGGCGCGAGGATGCGGGCGATCTCGGGGGCCGTGGTCGGGTCGGCAAGGGCCGCACGCACGTCCGAGGGCCGCTGAAGCGGACGCTCGGCGCGCAGGATCCCCACCTCGAGGCCCGACTCCCGCGCGGCGGCGAGCCCCATCGCGACCACGTCAGGGCTGCGCCACGCCTGCTCCGGCAGTGTGAACAGCTGCGGCAGCGGACGGGGAATCCCGATCAGGTAGAAGCCGCCGTCGATCGCCGGGCCGAGCACGAGGTCGCAGCCGGCGGCGAGGTCACCCAGCGCGGCGCTCGCGTGCTCGGGGCGCAGGCGGGGCAGATCGGGCCACACGATCAACAGCGGGCCGCGGTGGCGCGCGAACACACGCGCGGCCGCATCGGCGATCCGCGCCCCGATCCCGTCGCCGTTCTGGGGAAACAGGGTCGCGTCGCGGGGCACGAGCGCCCGCACCTCTTCGCGCGCGTCCGGCGGCGCGTGCGCCGCGTACACCGCGCCGGGCGCCACGGCGTGCGCCCAGGCGGCGGTCTGCGCGATCAGCGCCGACTGCAACGCGCGGCAGCCGTCGCTGCCGAGCAGTGGCTCGAGCGCCCGGCGCACCTCCCCACGCCGGGGTGCCCGCGCCATGACGAGGACGGCCGGATCGGCGCCACTCATTCCCGATCGAGGCGGTAGACCGTTCCAGCGGCCGCGGGCGGCCGCGCGACCAGACGCGGCAGCGCGCCGCGCAGCACGTCGGCGAAGATCGCGGAGCTGCGGCCCATCAGCTCGATCAGGGTGGACACCAGCGTCGGCTCGCCGGCCTTGACCTCGTTCGCGTAGTCGGTGGCGAAGCCGATCAATGCGAACGGCAGCTCGAGCTCACCGCACAGCACCGTCTCAGGCCCGGCCGTCTGACTCACGGCGGTGACGCCGCACGCGGCGAGCTGGGCGATCTCGGCCGGCGTGTTGAAACGCGGGCCGTCGACATGACCGTAGGTCCCGCCGTCGCGCGCCGCGCGGCCGACGTCGTCGGCGCCACTCAGCAGCGCCTCCCTGATGCCGGCCGAGAAGGGGCTGCCGTGCAGGATCCAGTGCCCGCGCGCCGGGTCCCCGGGCTCGGTGAAGAACGTGCACAGAGATCCATCGGGCAGCCGGTTGGAGGCGAAGTGCAGATCGTCGAACACGATCAGCGAGCCCAGCCCGACGGTCGGGTCCACGGCGCCGCACGCGGTGCAGCCGATCACCGCCTCGGCCCCGAGCTCGTTCAGCGCCCAGATGTTGGCGCGGTGGGTGACCTGGTTGGAGAGCCGCACGTGGCCGGACAGATGGCGCGAGACGTGTAGCGCCATGATGCCGGCGTAGGAGCCTCGGGTCACCGTCACCAGCCCGAACGGCGTGTGGACGTCGACGGGCTCCGCCCCCTCGAAGTCCGGGAGCGCGTAGGTGCCCGAGCCGGTGATGATGCCGATGGCCATCGGGGCGCGATCCTACGCTAAGGACCTGATATGGAGCGGGTTTGGTCGTGCCGCAGGGCCATGTTCTTCGTGGGGAGCCGGGTCCGGGCCGTCTTCTGCTACTCCTCGATCATCGCCACGACGCGCGCCGGCGCGCCGCTGCCGGCCTTGAGTTTGAGTGGGAAGCAGGCCAGGGTGAAGCCGGTCGGCGGTAGGGCCGCGAGGTTGACCAGACGCTCGATCTGACTGTAGGCGCGGTCGGCCTGGTGGGCGGCCCAGAAGACGCCCGGCTCGCCGCGTCGCTTGGCCTCCTCGGCCTGCATCCACAGCGGGGGGTCCCAGCCCCAGGCGTCGATTCCCATCACCCGCACGCCCCGGTCATGGAGCCAACGTGTGGCCTCGGCGGTGACGCCGCAGCCGTGACCCATGTAGTCGGGCTGGCCGTAGAAGCGGTCGCAATCGGTGCGCACGAGGACGATGTCCCCGGCGGCGAGCTCGTGACCGGCCCGACGCAGTCCCTCCTCGGCCTCGACGGCGCTCATGGCCTCGCCGTCGGCCTTGTGCGTCATGTCGATGACCACGCCGGGGCCCAGGAACCACTCGAGTGGCAGCTCGTCGATCGTCTGGGCGGGCCGACCCTCGACGGTCGAGTTGTAGTGCCACGGCGCATCGACGTGGGTCGAGTTGTGAGTGCCGAAGCGGGTGAACGTCTCCACCGCCCATCCCTCTCCGTGGCGCAGTAGCGACGCGGGCACGCCGAACATGGCCTCGATCGTGCCCGCGCCGGCGGCGTGATCCTCGTACGCGATGTCGGTCCGCAGCAGGTCGGGGAGCTCGGGCGGGCTCTGCTCGATCGTGGCCGAGAGATCGACGAGCCTCATCGCGGGACGCGTCCGCCCTCCGCACCCGGTTCGGTCGCCGGGCCGCGCGGAGCGGCGATGCCGAGCACGCGCATTGCCTTCAGCCCGAGTGACAGCTTCTCCCGGCCGTCGGTCGAGGACACGTCGAGGCCGGTCAGCTCGCGCACACGCTCGAACCGGTAGCGGATCGTGTGACGGTGGGTGATCAGCCGCGCGGCGGTGGCATTGACGTTGGCGTCGCATTCCAGAAAGGTCGACAGCGTGCCCAGCAGGTCGGTCTCGTACTGCTCGTCGTAGGCCACGAGCGGACGCACGGTCTCCTTGTAGAAGCGCTTCAGCTCGGCGGGATCGCTCATGTGCGGGAGCAGCAGCTGATAGGTGCCGGTCTCGGCGTAGGCGAGCTCCGCGCGATCGGCGTCCCCCTCGACGACATTGGCGGCCAGCAGCGCCTCGTTCCCGGCCCGGCTCAGGTCGAGCGGGTTCTCGGCGTGACGGCTGCGACCGACGGCGAACGCGAACCCGGGGAGCCCGGACTCCAGCTCGCGCAGGATCGCCGACGCGACGCGCCGACCGGTGTCGCCGTCGGGGTCCGGGACCAGGACCGTGACCTCGCCGGCGTCGGACTCGGCCGGCGCCGAGATCGCCCCCGAGGATATGGAGCGGGCGCCGCGGGCGGTGACGGCGAGCAGCCTCTGGCGCCAATCGTCCTCGGTCGGGCTGCGAGGGTGGGCGCGCACGACGACGACGCTGCCTCCGGGCCCGAAGTCCGAGCCGAGCTCCTTGCCCCGGGCGACGAGGTCGTCACCGTTGTCGATCCGTCGGGCCAGCACCGCGCGCTGGAAGCTCGTGGCCGCCTCCTCGGAGGCCCGCTCGGGGGCGCGGACGCGCTCCACCTCGGAGCCGATCAGCGTCGTGACCAACCGCAGCAGCGAGGCGTCGGGGGCCGGGTCGCGAGCGCGCATGCGCAGCTGGCCCACCGGCGTCTCGGCCACGCGCAGCTCGATCGTCGTGACGTCGCCGGCATCGCGCATCAGCGACCGCTCGTCGGCGGGTGACCGGGCGGCGACCGCGAGCACGGCACCGGAGCGGTCGATCAGGATCAGGCTTGCATCCAGCGCTCGGGCGGCAGCACGGAGGATCTCGGGCAGGCCGGCGCCCGCCTCGACGGCGTCGGTGATCGCGGCCAGGGCACCCAGATCAGGTGGGCTCGCCTGGCGGGGCGGGGCGCCTTCGGACACGCTCAGAAGACCCGTGGCCACTCGAAGACGACGAGCGCGCCGACGAGGACGCCGAGGCCCACGAGCGCGGCCAGCACGTACACGGACAGGATCACGACCGCCACCCGCTCCACCGGTCGCTGGTAGGCCGTGATCGCCGGCACGAGCACCAATGCGCAGAAGGCGGCCAGGCCGAACACGCCGAGGCAGGCTCCGACCAGGTAGGTGATGGTCTGGTTGCTCATAGCTCGACCGCCAATTGTGCCCGACGGGGACGACGATCGAGCCGAGGGGCCCCATCCGAGGGTCAGGGCAGAGCCGTGACGGCGCCGAAAGCCGCCTCCACCGGCGTCGCCGCAACGGCGCCGGGGTACCGCCCGGCGAGCGCCGCAGCCGCCTCCGAGGCCCGGTTCGCGGCGTCCTCCCAGAACAGCCCGGCCACCGTCGGCCCCGAGCCGGAGACGAAGACGTGGTCGGCGCCGAGCGCTGCGACCGCGACGAGCGCAGGCTCGATCTCCGGGCACAAGGAGCGGGCGGCGACCTCGAGGTCGTTGCGCAACAGCTCCTCCGGCGGGCCCGCACCCGCCGCGAGCGCCGCCCGCAGCCGCCCGAGGCCGTCGCACAACTCCTCCGCCGAGCGGCTCAGTCCGAGCCGGTCGGCCTCGGCGTAGACGGCGGGTGTGGACAGCGCTGCCGACAGCGGGACGATCACCAGCGAGTGCGGCACGATCGGCGCGACCGGCTCGACACGCTCGCCCGCGCCGGTGCCGACGACGAGCCCGGGCTGGAGCTGGCTTGGAACATCGGCGCCCAGTGACGCCGCCAGCTCGGCGATGACCGCAGCGTCGGGCAGCGGCGCCACTGCGGCCGCGAGGCGCAGCGCGCACGCGGCATCCGCGGAGCCGCCGCCCATCCCCGCCGCAACCGGGATCCGCTTGTGGACCTCGACCCGCACGGGCGGCCCGTCCCACCCGTGCTCCCGCAGCCCTGCGATCGCCGCGGCGACGAGGTTCGGGCCCTCGACCCCGGCACAGATCACATGATCCGCTCCGGAGGCCTGGGTCTTCAGCGTCAGCTCGTCGGCCAGAGACAGCGACTCGAACAGGGTCACGAGCTCGTGGCGGCCGTCGGCCCGGGTCCCGCCGAGGAGCAGGCAGAGGTTGACCTTGCCCGGCGCCAGCGCGCGCGCCCTCACGCCGCCAGCCTCGCCGCCAGGGCCCGGAATTCGTCCGGCGAGAGCCGCTCGGCCCGCTCGTCGGCAGGGTGACCGAGCTCCACCAGGGCCTCGCGCGCCCGCTCTCGTATGCCGGATCGTGCACCAGGGGCGAGCGCCACCGATCGGGCCAGCGCCTTGCGCCGGTGCGCAAACGCGGCGTGGACGAGCGTGCGGACGTCGGGCTCGGCCGCGGGAGAACGCCGCTCCAGCCCGACCAGAACCGAGTCGACGTTGGGGATCGGGCGGAACACGGTGCGGGCCACAGGGCGCAGCAGCCGGACCTCGCAGGCCATCTGCGCGAGCACCGACGGCACGCCGTAGGCGGCCGTGCCCGGCACCGCGGCCAGCCGCTCCCCGACCTCGCGCTGCACCATCACGACCCATCGCCCGACCGACGGCAGCTCGTCGACGCTCCGGAGGATCGCGGTCGCGGCGATTCCGTAGGGCAGGTTCGCGATCATCTTGCTCGGAACCGGGTCGAGCGCGCCGAGGTCGAGCGCGAGCGCGTCGCCGAAGTGCAGGCTGACGTTCGCAAACGGCTCCAGCACCGACCGCAGCCGCGGCTCGAGCCGGAGGTCGACCTCCACCACGTGCAGGTGTCCGGCCCGCGCCGCCAGGCGCTCGGACAGCACCCCCTCGCCGCCACCGATCTCGAGCACGACGTCATCAGGCCCGGGCCGGGCCAGCCGCTCGATCACGTCGAGGATGTTGCGGTCGACGAGGAAGTTCTGCCCGAGGTCCCTCGTGCGCCGGGAGCTCACCATCCGAACAGCGTCGCGGCGTTGCGCTCGACCGCCTGCTCGAGCTCGCCGTAGCCGACCCGGCGCTCCAGCGCCAGCGTCTGGGCCGTGTGGACCACGTAGGCGGGCTCGTTGGCCGCGCCGCGAACCGGCTGCGGAGCCAGGAACGGCGCGTCGGTCTCGACCAGCAGCCGATCCGCCGGGACGCGGATCGCCGCCGCGCGCAGGTTCGCCGCGCTTGGATAGGTGACGTTGCCGGCGAACGAGATCCACCAGTCGGGATGCTCCAGGCACTCCTCGATCCGGTCGGCCATCGAGAAACAGTGCAGGATCACGCGGATCCCCTCCGCCTGCTCGGCCAGCATCGACAGCGTGTCATCCTCGGCCGCGCGGCTGTGGATCACGAGCGGCTTGCCGGTCTCCCGGGCCAGCTCGATCTGGGCCCGGAAGGCTCGCTCCTGATCGGAGCGGGGAGCGCTGGTGCGGTAATAGTCGAGGCCCGTCTCGCCGATCGCGACGCATTTCTCGTGCGCGGCCAGCGCCTGCAGCTCGGCGAGGTCGGCGTCGTCGAAACCCGTCGCCTCGTTGGGGTGGCGCCCGATCGCGACGTAGACCTGGGGAAAGTCCTCCGCTGCGGCCAGCGCGGCCCGGCACGAAGCGCCGGTCGTGCCCACGGTGAGCATCCGCGTGACCCCCGCGGCCTCGGCCGCGGCGACCAGCTCGGCGTCCGGCGGCTGGCAGAACTCGAGATGGGTGTGGCTGTCGATCACGCCACGTTCTTGGGGAACATCGGCTCGAGCGCGTCGACAGAGCCGCCCGATCCCCGCTCGGCGAACTCCGCTCCCGCGTAGGCGAGCGCCGGCGAGCCGATCGCCGCCAGCAGCGTCTCGACACTTTCGGGGATGTACGGGTGCAGCAACACGCTGACAACGCGGAGACCCTCGGCCAGGGATGCGAGCGTCTGGTCGAGCTCCTCGGACCGAGCCGGGTCCTTGGCCAGCTGCCACGGCGCCCGCTCCTCGACGTAGCGATTGAGCCGGCGCACCCGCCGCCAGATCGTCTCGAGCGCCTGCGTCGGCTCGGCGCCGTCGAGCAGCCGGGCCACCTCGCCGGCGAGGCCCTCGAACTCGCGTGCGAGCTCGGGATCGGTGGCGACCGTGGGGATCACGCCGTCGCGGTAGCGGCCGATCATCGCCAGCGTGCGGCTGGCCAGGTTTCCGTAGTCGTTGGCCAACTCGCTGTCGTAGCGGGAGCGCACCGCCGCCATCCCGACCGCGCCGTCGCCGCCGAAGGGCACGTCGCGCATCAGGTAGAAGCGCAGCGCGTCGGTCCCGAAAACCTCAATCACCTCGAACGGATCAAGCACGTTGCCGAGCGACTTGCTCATCTTGCGCCCGTCGGCGCCGAGCAGAAAGCCGTGGACGAAGACGTGATCGGGCACCGCGAGGTCGGCCGCCATCAGCATCGCCGGCCAGAACACGGTGTGGAACTTGAGGATGTCCTTGCCGATGACGTGGTAGGTCGCAGGCCAGAAGCGGTCGGTCAGGTCCTCGCCCGGCCGGGCGTAGGCGAGCGCGGTGTAGTAGTTGAGCAGCGCGTCGAACCACACATAGAACACGTGCGACGGGTCCCATGGAACCTGGACGCCCCATTTCAGCTCCGAGCGTGACAGCGAGATGTCCTGCAGGCCCTGGGCGATGAACGAGCGCGCCTCGTTGAAGTGGTGCGGCGGCATCACGAAGTCGGGGCGCTCGCGGTACAGGCGCTCGAGCGGTTCCTGAAAGGTCGAGAGGCGGAAGAAGTAGTTCTCCTCCTGGTGGCGCTCGAGCACGATCTCGTGGATCGGGCAGCGGTTGCCCTCGGCGATCTCGTTGTCGACCTTGAAGTCCGCACACCTGGGGCAGTACCAGCCCTCGTAGAGGCCCTTGTACACGTGCCCGTTGTCGTAGACGCGCTGAAGCACCTCCTGCACCTTGGCCTCGTGCTCCGGGTCGGAGGTGCGAATGAAGAAGTCGTTGGAGGACGACAGGCGCGGCATCAGCGCCTTGAAGCGCTCGGCGTTGCGGTCCGCCAGCTCCTTGGGCTCGAGGCCGAGCGCGTGCGCGGCGTCGGCGATGGGCTCTCCGTGCTCGTCGGTCCCGGTGAGGAAGAACACGTCCTCGCCCCGCTGGCGCATGTGGCGGGCCAGCACGTCGCACGCGATCGTCGTGTAGGCGTGGCCGAGGTGCGGCTGCGCATTGACGTAGTAGATCGGGGTCGTGATGTAGAAGGACATCGGCGGACACCAAGGCTATCCGGGCCTGCTGGGCCCGGGTGGCCGGGCATCGAGCGGCGAGGCGTTCGGGTCAGCCGGACCGGTCGGTCAACGCGCGATAGAGCGTGTTGGCCGGCACTCCGGTCAGCTCGGCGACCACGCCGGCGGCGGGCCGGGGCTTGGCCCCGGCCTCCACGAGTCGGCGCAGCGCGTCGAGCGCCGGCGCGATGTCCGCCTCGCGGGCGGGCGCCGCTCCGACCACGAGCACGACCTCGCCGCGCGGGGCCTCGGCTGCGTACCGCGCCGCGATCTCGGCCGCGCTCCCCCGCACGACCTCCTCGTGGATCTTGGTCAGCTCCCGGCACACGGCGACCGGGCGGTCGGGATCGAGCTCGGCCAGCACGGCCAGCGACGCGCCCACTCGCCGCGGCGATTCGAACGCGACGAGCGTCTCGGCCGAGGAGAACTCGCGCTCGAGCTCGGAGCGCTTGCGCGGCAGGAATC
>DATMGZ010000104.1:0-2088 GCA_035555155.1 Solirubrobacteraceae bacterium
GGACTCGAGGACCTGGCGCGGGAGTCGACGGCGTCTGGCGTGATGATGATCCCGATCCCCGGGGCGGGTGTGCTGCGCGCGGTCGAAGGGCAGAACGAGGCGCGCGCGGTGGAGGGCATCGGAGGGCTGGAGATCACGATCGCCCACGGCCGCCCCGTGGTGCCGCTGCCTGACGGCGACCGCTACCTGGGGTTCCTGTTCGCCCGCGCGGCGAGCGCCGACTCGGTCGAGCGCTCGCTGCGCGCCGCGCACGCCTGCCTGCGGATCCGGATCGAGCCACACGCCCCGGAGCTGGTCAGCGCGCGCTAGCGTGGGTCAGCGGTGCGTGTCCTTTTGATCTCGACCTACGAGCTGGGCCACCAGCCGTTGCACGTCGCCTCGCCGGCGGCCGCGCTGCGCCGCTCCGGGCACGAGGTCCGCTGCCTGGATCTCAGCGTGCAGCCGTGGGACCCCGGCGCCCTGGAGTGGGCACAGGCGGTCGGCTTCTCGGTGCCGATGCACACCGCGATGCGCTTGGCGCTCAG
Organism: Solirubrobacteraceae bacterium; assembly: GCA_035555155.1. Taxonomy (GTDB): domain Bacteria; phylum Actinomycetota; class Thermoleophilia; order Solirubrobacterales; family Solirubrobacteraceae; genus Palsa-465. The sequence goes on from DATMGZ010000104.1 coordinate 525, forward strand.
TGCCGGGCGTCGAGTCCGCCGCGATTACCCGGGGCTGCCGATCTGCTTCTACGGGCTCTACGCCACAGTCAGCCGCGAGCTGGTAGCGGGTGAGCTCGCCGCGCGCGTGATCGCCGGCGAGTACGAGCCGGCGCTCACGGCCTGGGTGGATGAGCTGGCCGCCCGGTGCGCGCCCGCCGAGGACGCGGAACGGCCGGTCGTCCACCTGCAGCGCGGCACCTTCGAGGCGCCGGCGCGGGAGCTGCTGCCCGGCCTCGAGCGCTACGCCCGGCTGGCGGTGGGCGGGGAGGAGCGGCTGGTCGGGTACGTGGAAGCCAGCCATGGATGCGTGCATCGCTGCCGGCACTGCCCGGTCCCGACCGTGTACGACGGGCGCATCCGCGTCGTGGGGGCTGAGACAGTCCTGCGTGACATCGAGCGCCTGGCGGGCATGGGCGCGCGCCATATCACGTTCGGCGACCCCGACTTCCTCAACGGCTGGCGCCACTCTCTGGCGATCGTGCGCGCGCTGCACGAGCGCCGCCCCGAGCTGACTTTTGACTGCACCACGAAGGTCGAGCACGTGCTCGAGCACGCCGGGGTGTGGGAGGAGATGGCCGCCTCGGGCTGCCTGTTCGTCGTCTGCGCACTGGAGAGCGTCAACGACGAGATCCTCGTCCGCCTCGACAAGGGCCACACCACCGCCGAGGCGGTGCTCGCCCTCGACCTGCTGCGCGAGCACAGCATCGAGACCCGGCCCTCGTTCATGCCCTTCACCCCATGGACAACCCCGCGTGACGTGCTGGAGATCCTCGACTTCGTCGCCGCGCACGATCTGGTGGCCAACGTCGACCCGGTGCAATACACGATCCGGCTGCTCGTGCCCGAGGGCTCGCTGCTCTTAGAGCGCAAGGACCTGCGCGAGCACCTCGGCCCCTACCAAGCCGAGCGACTCAGCTACCCGTGGCGCTCAGCGGACCCGGCAGCCGACCGGCTGCAGGCCCGCCTCAGCGCACTCGTCCAACAGAGCACCGCCGCGCAGGAGGCGACCGGACTCACGTTCGGCCGGATCCGCGCAGCGGTGCGCGAGGCGACCGGCGAGCCGAACGTCCCGGAGCCAGAGGCCATCCCCATGGGATCAACCGAAGGGAGGCCACGGCTCACCGAGCCGTGGTTCTGCTGAGCGGAACCCACCGAGGGCCAGTTCGGTCCTCTCACAAAGTGATGACGTGGTCCGGCGGGTCGCCCGCCAACGCCGCATACAGGTCGGGGAAGCACCCGACCCGCACCCCGGCGACCGTTCCCATCGGCCGCGCCGCGCCGACCTCCCCCTCGGCCAGGCAGCGCTCCAGCGCGCACTGGTCACAGAGCATCAGCAGCATTCCGCGCTCGGCGGCCACCCGCCCAAGGCGCTCACCCACCGGATCGCCGGCTCGCAGCAGGTAGGTGTTGTCGTCAAAGAAGAACATTCCGACGACCTCGACGCCATGCGTTCCCTGCTCCAGCTGCGGAAGGATCATCTTCCCGAGCTTGTAGCTGGCCGTGTGGCCGGAGGTAGAGAACACGTAGGCGACCTTCATCCCGG
>DATMGZ010000105.1:0-12042 GCA_035555155.1 Solirubrobacteraceae bacterium
CCACGTTATAACGGTGTTTGCGTCGCTTCGAACGAAACCGCCCGTCAAGGTCCCCGACTGCTATGGGCCACGCTACCGGGGTCCGCTCCATGCGGCGAAAATGGTGCTTCGCGAGCAACTTATAGCTCTGTTGAGGTTAACGGGCGAGGCGGTGAAGTTCTTCCGTGCTCTCGCGCTGGGCGTCTACTGCCGGGCGCTCAGACCTCCTACGTACCGCATCTCATGGAGCACATCGTCCCCAGCGAGAGCTGGGGTCTGGGCTCCGGCGGATTCACCGTGTCGGTGGCCTTCAAGGGCGGGTGGGGTCCAGAGCCCTCGGGGAGCTACCTGGTGCGTCAATCCGGCATCATCGACCCGGGCTCCTCGCGCGGCCTCGCGGTCAGTGTCGTGGCCTATCCGCCCGTCGGGGCCGACTCCTTTGCCACCGGCACCGAGATGCTCACCCGCACGGCTCAGTGGCTGCACGCAGAGCTGCTTCCCTCACCTCCGTCTGAGGCCGGGACGTCAGAGTGCGTGAGACTCCGCGCGAGATGGACGCCTCCGAAGGAGGCGGAGCAAAGCTGCGCTGCAATCGCGGCTGCTGTATCTGCATGCGAGTGGGTGATCGCCCGTGGCCGCCGTCGCCCAGGACGACAAGCACCGGTCCGCGGACGTGTCCCGCTGGCTGCCGCTCCGTCGGCAATGCAATCACGAGCGTCGCTCCGACCAGATGCCTGCGTTTGGTGCGAAGCGGTCACCGCGTCGGCACGACCCCTTCAGGCGTAAGCAGCGACGCCCGACCAGCTGGCGACGACCGACCCCGGTGTCGCACATGCATGACAGCGTGGGCGACGCTGGCGTCGACATGCGCGGAATCGACGCGTCCGCGGACTATCGCTTTCGCCGACGGACGCCTCGCCGGCGCGCGAGCGCTATGGCGACAAAGCGCTCGCCCGGATCCAGCCCGATCGGCGCTGCGGCGCACGATCGGATTCGCCCAGCACCAATCGTCACACCGGCCGCGGCGGGACGACTGCTGTGCCACGATTGTGCTACTCCTCGCACCCGGCCTGGCGCGCTCGGGCGCTGGCAGCCCCTTCCACGCGGGCTCTTGAGACGGCCCTGCCGACAGCCGGACCTCGTCGGCCCAAGAGAAGGAAACGGCACACTTGCAGGGATTCTGCTGGAGCGGAGAGGGCGGGATTCGAACCCGCGATGGAGTTTGACCCCCATACTCGCTTAGCAGGCGAGTGCCTTCAGCCACTCGGCCACCTCTCCCGGGTGCTGGCGGGAGTGTAGAGCTAGCATCGCGTGCGCGGACCCCGGAGGGGTGGCAGAGCGGTCGAATGCACCGGTCTTGAAAACCGGAGTCCGTTCACGCGGACCGCGGGTTCGAATCCCGCCCCCTCCGCTGAGAACGAGGAGATCTGAGCGTAACGTTCCGGTCAGCGGCATGACCTGATAACGGCAGAACGCGCGCCGTCATGGATCCTGGACTGCAGATTCGGCCCCCATCGGCCGACTACTCACACAGGGTATGGAGCCTGACAGGTATGGTCCGACGTTGCGTGGGCAGACAGGATCTGACACCCGGCCACGGGACGGCGATGTGAGCGCACCGACCAGCGACATCGAGCACGAGAAGCGAATCGCAGCGGAAGCCGCGGCGCAGCTCGTCGAGAACGGCATGACGGTCGGGCTCGGTACCGGATCGACCGTCGCCTACGTGCTTCCGGCCCTGGCCGCGCGCGGACTCGCGCTGCGCTGTGTGGCGACCTCGCTGGCCACCGAGCACGGGGCTCGCGAGCTGGGGATGGAGATCGTCTCGTTCGCCGGGCTCGACGCGCCCGCCAGGCTCGATGTGACGATCGACGGGGCCGACCAGGTCGCGCCGTCGGGCTGGCTGGTCAAGGGAGGCGGTGCCGCGCACACGCGTGAGAAGGCGGTCGCGGCGGCGGCCGACCGCTTCGTGGTGATCGTGTCCTCCGACAAGCTCGTCGAGCGCCTGGCCCCGCCGATCCCGGTCGAGTTGGCCGAGTTCGGCCTTGCCGCCACCCTCCGCCACCTGCAGCCGGTGCGGCTGCGCGACGTCCCGCGCAGTCCCGACGCCGGGGTGATCGCCGACTACGACGGCGAGTTCGACGATCCCGACGCGCTCGCGGCCCGGTTGTCGGCCACCATCGGCGTCGTCGAGCACGGACTGTTCCCCGCGGCGATGGTCGCGGACGTGCTGATCGGCCGCGGTGATGAGGTCGAGCGGATGACGCCGCCCGCGACCTGACGAGCGCGTCCGTCCAGGCGGCCGGAGTGCAGCGCCATATAGTCCGCGTGGGAGAGCCCATGAGCGACACCGCCGTGCGCACTGACCGAGATCTGGACCGCGCAGCGCAGGAGCTGGGCGCGCTCGCGCGTTCGCTTGCGGTTCGCACCGAGCAGGAGCGGCGACTTCCCGACGAGCTCGTCTCGAGCCTTCGGGCCTCGGGCCTGTTGCGCGCCGGCGCGCCGGCCGCGCTCGGCGCCCTCGAGGCCCCACCGGCCGTGACGCTGGGGTGCGCGGAGACCATCGCCCGCGGGGATGCCTCGGCCGGTTGGTGCGTGTCGATCGCCGCCACCAGCAGCCTCTTGTCGGCCTATCTGCCTGAGGAGGGCACGAACGAGGTCTTCGGCCGCAACGACGCGGTGGCGGCGGGCGTCTGGGCGCCGAGCGGCACCGCGCGGTCGGTCGACGGCGGGCTGCGCGTCTCGGGCCGGTGGCGGTTCTGCAGCGGGATCACGCACTCCGACTACCTGTTCGCGGGATGTGTCCTCGACACCGGTGCGCCCCGGGAATCCGGCCCGCCGGTCCTGCGCGTGGTCGGGATCCCGACCGGCGAGCTCGAGATCCCCGACACCTGGCACACGAGTGGCCTGCGCGGCACCGGCAGCCACGACGCCGTCGCCGACGACGTGTTCGTCCCGATGCGGCGGACACTGTCGCTGTTCGAGGGTCGCCTGACCGTCGATGCGCCGCTCTACCGCTTCCCGGTCTTCGGCTTCTTCGCGCTCTCGATCGCCGCCGCCGCGCTGGGCAACGCGCGCGGTGCGATCGAGGACCTCGTCGCGCTGGCCGCCGACAAGATCGGCCAGGGGTCGAGCCGTGCGTTGGCCAAGCGGCCGGCGACGCAGGCGGCCGTCGCCGAGGCGGAGGCTGCGCTCCGGGCCGCCCGGGCGTTCTACTACCAGGCGATCGACGAGGCATGGCAGGCGGCGCAGCTCCCCGTGGCGGTGTCGGTCGAGCTCCGGGCCGGGCTGCGGCTGGCGGCCACGCACGCGGTGCGCACCTCGGCCGAGGTCGCACGCTCCATGTACGACCTCGGCGGCGGCTGGGCCATCTACGAGGACTCACCACTTCAGCGCCGCTTCCGGGACGCCCATACCGCGACGGCGCATTTCCAGGTCAACCGGACCAGCTGGGAGTTGACCGGCCGGCTGCTCGTCGGCCAGCCGACGCAGACGGCGCTGCTGTGAGCGCCTCGCTCGACGTCTCGCTGCCGTTCCGGCTCGATCGCCCCGACGACGAGGCGATCGACGTCGCGCTCGCCGCCGAGCAGGCGGGCGTCGAGACGTGACGCGCGATGCGCTCCCACCCGTTGACCGTATCGCGGCGCCGGAGTACCCTCGCCCGCAACTGACCATGACGGGACCGCGGAGGCAAGCGGCATGACGGTCAACAGCGCCACCGGTGGGCGCTCGAAGGGCTTGGTGCTGGCGGCGATGGTCTTCGCCGTGGCGATGACGTTCATCGATCAGACGATCGTGTCGATCGCCGCGCCGCAGATCCAGCGAGAGCTGGGACTGACCGACACCGGCATGCAGTGGGCGATCAACGCCTACCTGCTTTCCCTGGCGGCGCTGTTCGCGTTCGGCGGCCGGCTCGCCGACACCGTGGGTCACCGCAAGATGGTCGTGCTGGGCGTGATCGTGTTCGCACTGGCGTCCGTGATGTGCGGGCTCACCCCCAAGGGCAGCTTGGCCGAGGCGTGGATCGTGACGTTCCGCGTGATCCAGGGCGCCGGGGGGGCGATCATGTTCCCGGCGGCGATCGCGATCGTCGTGCAGACATTCCCCTTGCGCGAGCGCGGGAGAGCGCTGGCGATCTTCTTCGGGGTGGCCGGAGGCCTGACGGCGATCGGACCGATCCTGGGCGGCTACCTGACCCAGTGGACGTGGCGGGCCATCTTCTGGGTCAACGTCCCGGTGGCACTTGTCGCGCTCGTGCTGATCGCGCTGGCCAAGCCGACCACGGTGCACAAGCCCGCGCGCATGGACTATCGCGGGCTGGCGCTGATCGCCGGCGGCGTGGCGCTCAGCGTGTTCGGCTTTCAGGAATCGGCGATCTGGGGCTGGGGCAACCCCGGGACGTGGTTGTGCATCGTGCTTGGTGTGATCCTCCTGGTTGCGTTCTTTTTCGTCGAGCGTCGTACCCCATCGCCGCTGATCCAGGTCGAGATCTTCCGCATCCGGCCGTTCCTGGTCGAGAACCTCGTCCTCGCCGTCTCGATGCTGGTGTTCCTGCCGGTGTTCTTCTTCGCCAGCGAGTACGCCCAGATCGCACTCGGCAAGTCCGCCTCGGAGGCCGGCCTGTTCATCCTCTACTTCTTCATCGGGTTCGTCGTGGCGGCCCAGCTCGGCGGCCGGATGCTCGACCGGTCGGGAGCCAAGCGCGCGGTCGTGCTCGGCTGCGCGATCAGTGCCGTGGGCTTCTATCTGTGGGCGGGAAAGGTCACCGACCTGAGCCTGAGCTCGCAGCAGTGGTACATCATCCTCGCGGGAGCCGGGATGGGCCTGATGCTCGGACCGGCCCAGACCGACGCGGTCAATCGCGCCTCCCGGTACGCCTACGGCGAGGCGACCGGCATCACGCAGACCGTGCGCAACTACGCCGGCAGCCTCGGGCTGGCGATCCTCGGCACGATCCTCGTCTCGCAGATGCGCTCGCGGATCACCACCTCCCTGATCGCCCAGGGTGTCCCGGCCCATGCCGCCGCCGCCCAGGCGTCGTCCATCTCCCAATCGCGCAGCGCCGGCCCTGTCGCCTCTATCCCCCACTTCATCCGACTGGACTTCGCCTACGCGACGCGCTCGGTCTTCTACGTCATGGCCGCGGTCATGGCCGCGGGGGCGATCGTCGCGCTACTCGGCCTGCATCGGGGACTCCAGGAAGAGCTCGAGCCGGTCGCGGAGAAGAGCGTGCCCGAACCGGCGCACGGCGTCGCCTGACTCACAGCGGCGGGATCCAGCGGTTCTGGACCCACAGCCCCTCCTCGCCGGTACGGTGCTCGACGAGCGGGCGCTCGTGGGCACCGTAGACCCGCACGTCGCTGATGCCGTCGGGCCCGTCCCGCAGCACGAAGGCCCGGGGAAGCCGGCTGAGCCGCATGCGGTCCTGCAGCTCATAGGTGGCCTCGACCTCGGCGATCCAGACGTTGTCCTGGTGCCAGTGGGCGGTGATCACGTGCTCCGTCGAGCGCAGCGTGGCGAGGAAGTCGCCGAGCAGTCGGCGCACGGCGGCGGCCCCCTGGGCGCGATGGCCGTCCGCGGTCAGCAGCCGGCATCCGGGCGCCATCAGCGCCATCACCCCGTCGAGATCGATCGCATCGAGCGCGGCCAGCAGCCGATCGATCGGGGACGCGCTCATCGCTGCACCCCTCGGCGCGCCGGGGCGCGGCCGGCCGGCTGGCTCGGGGCCTCGCGGGCCCGGGGCGCGGGGATCGCCCGCTTCAGCGGCCGCCCGTGATGGACGGTCGCGCTCTCGCCGTGATGCACGAACTCGAGCGGTGTGCCGCCGGACAGCGTGTAGGTCGCCCGGTCGGGCTCGACGGTCACGAGCAACCGGCGGTCGCGGTAGCAGACCCGGAACGCGAGCCGGGTGAGCGTCTGGGGCAGCCGCGGGGCGAAGCTGAGAATCCCGCCATGGTCACGCATGCCCCCGAGTCCGGCAACAGCACCGATCCACGTCCCGGCGAGGGACGCGATGTGGAGCCCGTCGCGCGTATTGTGCTCGAGATCGTCGAGATCCATCAGCGCGGCTTCGGCGAGATAGTCGTAGGCCAACTCCAGGTGCCCGACCTCGGCCGCGATCACGGACTGGATGCACGCTGACAGCGACGAGTCGCGCACGGTCAGTCCCTCGTAGTAATCGAAGTTGCGCGCCTTCTGCTCCGCGGTGAACGCATCGCCGCGGAGGTAGAGCGCCATCACCAGGTCGGCCTGCTTGACCACCTGCTTGCGGTACAGCTCGAAGTAGGGGAAGTGCAGCAGCAGCGGGTACTGCTCGGGAGAGGTGTGCTCGAAGTCCCACACCTTGTGCTGGGTGAAGCTCTCGGCCTGGGGATGGACGCCGAGCGCCGCGTCGTAGGGGATCAGCATCGCCTTCGCCGCGTCGCGCCAGCCGGCCGTCTCCTCGTCGTCGACGCCGAACTTGGCGGCGAGGTCCGGCTGGCGCTCGGCGGCCTCCGCCGCCGCGCGCAGATTGCGCTGGGCCATGAGGTTGGTGTAGACGTTGTTGTCGGCGATCGCACTGTACTCATCGGGTCCCGTGACGCCGTCGATCCGGAACCGGCCGACCGCGTCGTGGTGGCCGAGGACACGCCACAGCCGAGCGGTCTCGACCAGCAGCTCGAGTCCCGTGTCGCGCTCGAATGCCTCGTCACCGGTCGCCGCCTGATAGCGCACGACGGCGTCCGCCACGTCGGCGTTGATGTGAAACGCCGCGGTGCCCGCCGGCCAATAGCCCGAGCACTCCTGCCCGTGGATCGTCCGCCACGGGAACGCGGCGCCCTGAAAGCCGAGCTGCTGGGCTCGCTCGCGCGCCAGGTCGAGCGTCGCGTGGCGCCAGCACAGCGCGTCGCGAGCCGCATGCGGCGCGGTGTAGGTGAGCACCGGCAGCACGAACGTCTCCGTGTCCCAGAACGCGTGCCCGTCGTAACCGGGACCGGTCAGACCCTTGGCGGCGATGGCCCGCTGCTCGGCGCGTGCCCCCGCCTGCAACGTGTGAAACAGTCCGAAGCGGACCGCCTGCTGCAGCTCGGCGTCGCCCTCGAGCTCGACGTCGGCCCGCGCCCAGAAGTCGTCGAGATACGCGCGCTGCGCGGCCAGGAGCTCGTTCCAGCCCGTGTGGCACGCCTCGGCGAGCGCCGCCGCGACCTGGTCGCGAACCGAGGGCATCGATCGCTGGCGCGACCACCCGTAGGCGAGGAACTTGACCACCCGCAGCGGCCGGTCCGGAGTGATCTCCGCGCTGACCATCACGCGGGCGAGATCCTCGAAGCCCTCCTCGCTCGCGGCCGTGCCCTCCGGCCCATCGATCACGTGGTCCATCGCCGCGGCCATGGTGAGCCCGCTGGCCGTCGTCGCATGGGCCAGGACCGCACGCGTCTCGCGCGCGGCCGAGTACAGGGAGCGCAGCGGAGCGCTCAGCATCGCCGCCGCGCGGGGATCGGCCTCGGTGTCGGGCAGCGGTTCGTTGGCCAACAGCTCGGACTGAACCACCACCGGGATCGTCTGCTCGAGCGGCTCGACCTCGTACAGGATCGCGGCCACGGCGCGCTGGGTGAACGAGACGAGCCGGGTCGAGCTGACGCGGACCGCGGTGCCCGTCGGCGAGACCCACTCCGCCGTCCGGCGCAGCACGCCGGCGCGCAGGTCGAGGACCCTCTCATGGCTGCGCAGCGTCCCATAGCGCACATCGAACGGCTCGTCCTCGACCAGCAGGCGCAGGATCTTGCCGTTGGTCACGTTGAGGACCGTTTGGCCGGCTTCGGGAAAGCCGTATCCGGCCTCGGCGTACGGGAGCGGCCGGATCTCGTAGAAGCCGGCCAGATACGTTCCGGGCAAACCGAACGGCTCGCCCTCGTCGAGGTTCCCGCGCAGCCCGATATGCCCGTTGGAGAGCGCGAACACCGACTCGGTCTGGGCGAGCTGGGCCAGGTGCAGCTCGGTCTCGCGCACCGCCCACGGCTCGACCGGGAATGCCGGCTGCTGGATCACGATCCGTCCGGCAACTGCGCCAGGTCACGCACAACGACGTCGGCGCCGTGGGCCTTCAGCGCGTCGGCCTGCCCGACGCGATCGACGCCGACGACGAAGCCGAAGTTGCCCGCACGCCCGGCCTGCACCCCGGCCAGCGCGTCTTCGAACACCGCCGCCTCGGCCGGGGCCACCCCCAGCGCCCGCGCACCGGCGAGAAAGGTGTCCGGCGCCGGCTTGCCGATCAGGTGCTCGCGCTCGGCCGCATGACCGTCGATGACCTCTTCGAACAGATCGTCGATTCCGGCCGCGGCGAGGACGTCGCGGCAGTTGGTGCTCGACGAGACGACGGCCCGCCGCAGGCCCGCGGCGCGGACCGCCTTGACGTAGCGCACGGAGCCGTCATACGGCTCCACGCCCTGGTCGTGGATCATCGTCAGCATGATCTCGTTCTTGCGGTTGCCGATGCCGGCGATCGTCTCGGCGTCCGGCGGATCCTCGGGCGTGCCCTCGGGAAGCCCTGACCCGCGCGCGGTGAGAAACGATCGCACCCCGTCGGCGCGCGGCTTGCCGTCCACGTATTCGTCGTAGTCGGCGACCGGATCGAAGGGCATGAACTCCTCGCCCCGCTCAGCCGCCCGCCGCTGCAGGTACTCGTCGAACGTCTGCTTCCACGCGGCGGCGTGCACCTTGGCCGTTTGCGTGAGCACGCCGTCGAGGTCGAACAGGCACGCTGTCACGCCGGCAGGTAGACCGAGCCCCTGGTTCACGTCTGCCTATTGCAGATACTTCTCGACCGTATCGGCGTCGCGGACCTCGGCCTCGTCCGGATCCTGACCGGCGTTCCGGCGCGCCCGTCGTTGACGCAGCAGATCCCAGCAGCGGTCGAGCTCCACCGAGATCTGCTCCAGGCGCCGGCGGTCGGCCGCCAGGGCGTCCTCGCTCTCCGCATCGCTCTGCTCGCGGTCGAGCAGAGCATGCTCTTCATGCACGAGGGACTCGATGCGGCCCAGAACCGGGGTGTCGTCCACAGTGCGCAGAGTATCCGACCACGGAAGCCCGGCCCACGGGAGGCCGGGCTTGCCGCGGCGCGACTACCGTCGAGCCGGCTCCTCTTCCTCACCGAACACGATCAGGCCGTGCAGGATGTAGATGCACAGCGCGAAGATCGCCAGCGACCACCAGGGGTGGGCGCCGCCGATCGACAGCAGCGACTCGAGTGCGCCCAACGTCGCGGCGACGATCCCGATCACGCGGCCGTAGCCTCCGCCGCCGATCAGGGAGAACCCGGCGGTTAGCTGGATCACACCCAGGATGATCGTGATCCACCCCCAGGTGTGAAGGCTCGAGAACACGTACTGGGTGTTGTCGAAGAAGTGGGCGTTGCCCACTGCGGCGATGCCGTAGATGATGTTGAGCACGCCCGCGATCATCAGCAGGATCGCGACGAAAACGACTCGACCTGCACCTTTCATACCGTTTCCTCCTTCGCGGCCCCCGGCTTCGGCGGCCTGTCGGTTCTGTCGTTCCTGGTCCTGGCCTGGAATGTGACGCGAGCGGCCCTGCCCGGCATCACCCGATCCGTATGACAGCCTGTGTGAACGGTCGTCACGGGGTATCCGCCGGTGGGCCCCGCGACTCTCGCCTCGAGGTCGGGTGCGGCCGGCGAGCGCGGCGCAACACGCTAGCCTTGGTCAGGTGAACCGGCAGGCGACACATGGGCGCATCCGCGCCCAGGGCGGCCGGGCGGTGAGCCGCCGAGCGCTGGGCGTGCCGGCGGCGGCGATCACATCGGCCCTGCTGCTCGCACCCGACGCGCTCGCACGCGCGGGCGGCGGCAGCTCCGGCTTCAGCGGCCTCGGGCGCAGCGGCGGCGGCGGCGGGTTCGGCGGGTCCGGTCACGGGCATTTCTTCTTCATCCCCGTCGGCGGCGGAGGCGGCCTACTGCTGTTCATCCTCGTCCTGGTGATCGTGTTCTTCGTCCTCCCGCGAGTGATGATGTGGTGGCGGAGCCAGCAGAGCGCGGGCACCGTCTCGCGTCGTACGGTCGCCCATCGCGAGCGCCGCGTGGAGGTGGCGGCGGCCGAGGCCGCCGAGGACGACGCGGCGTTCGCGCCCGACGCGGTCCGCGCCCAGGCGTCGAAGCTGTTCCTGGAGATCCAGTCGGCCTGGGATGCGCGCGACCGCGTCCGCCTGCGCGGGCTCGTGGCGCCGGAGCTGCTGGCCGAGTGGGAGCGACGCCTGGACGACTTCGACCGGAAGGGCTGGCACAACCGCGTAGCGCCGGTGGGGCAGCCGACGGTCGAGTACGTCGGGCTCACCAACCGAGGCGACGATCGCGCTGACCGCGTCGTCGTGCGGATCGAGGCCAAGCTGCGCGATTACGTCGAGGACGCCTACGGCCAGCGCGTCGGGCGCGTCGACGCGGCCGGGGACATGAGCCGCGTGCGCGAGTTCTGGACCTTGGTCAAGCGCGACGGGCACTGGATCCTGCAGTCGATCGAGCAGGGCGCCGAGGGCTCCCACCAGCTGACCGAAGGGGTCGTGGCCTCGCCGTGGGCCGATGAGCAGGCGATGCACGACGAGGCCCTGGTCCAGGGCGCGGTGCAGGACGCCGTGCCCGAGGGCACGAAGATCGCCGAGGTCGCCGATCTCGACTTCACCGGCGATGGGCGCGCCGCGGCGCTCGACCTGTCGGTGGCCGACGGCCGGTTCGCGCCCGACATCCTCGAGGTCGCCGCCCGGCGCGCCGTCGCCGCGTGGGTCGATGCCATCGACGGCGACGATGGCTCGTTGCTGGCCGTCTCACGCCCCGAGGCCGCTCGCGAGATGCTGCATCCGGGCGACCCGAGCGCGCGCACGCGGCTGGTCGTTCGCGGCCTCGACGTGCGTCACATCGAGATCGTCTCGCTCGACGCCGCGTCCGAGCCGCCGACGATGACCATCGACGTCCAGCTCACCGGCCGCCGCTACATCGAGGACCGCGACACCGCCGCGGTCGTGGCCGGCAGCCAGTCGCGGGCGGCGAAGTTCAGCGAGCGCTGGACGCTCGCCCTCGACGGGCCGGCCGACGAGCCGTGGCGCATCGCCGCCGTCGGCGCACCCGCGGGCCGACCCTAGACGCGTGGCCGGCGAGGCCGTTCGCGCGGTCATTCGCGGTCAGGTCCACGGGGTCGGGTTCCGCGACGCCACGGTCGCGGAGGCGCACCGGCTCGGGCTGATGGGCTGGGTGCGCAGCGACGAGGACGGCGTCGTGCGCGTCCACGCCGAGGGCGAGGAGCGACGGCTGGCCGAGCTCGTGGCGTTCCTGCGCGAGGGGCCGCCGGCCGCGCACGTCGCCGAGCTCGAGCTCAAACCGGCACGCGTCGAGGGGCACGAGCAGTTCGCGATCCGCGGCGTGAGCGCCGGGCCGTTCGTCGTGCTCGAGCGCACCGCGCCGTCGCGGGGGTTCGAGTTGCGCCTCGAGGTCGCGGGGGCGATGCGCTCGTGGGCGATCCCCAAGGGTCCCTCGCTCGATCCCGCCGTCAAGCGCTTCGGGGTCGAGATCGGCGACATCGACGCGGCGCGTTCCGAGGAGGGCGTGTCCGTCTGGGATCGCGGGAGCTACGAGCAGGGCGGCCGCGTCCCATGGCCGGAGGCGCTCGCCCGCGGCCACGCCGTGTTCGTGCTGCACGGGGCGAAGCTCCGCGGCGGCTTCGCGCTGCAGCGCACGCGCTCCGGTGACCGTGCGCAGTGGCTGCTGATCAAGCGTCGCGACGAGCGCGCCCGGCCCGGCTCTGACATCACCGCCGACGGTGCGGGTCGGGACTGAAGTTAGTCGCGCCCTCTCGCTTCGCGTCGAGATTCCTCGTTGATCCGGAAATCACCGCTCTCCGTAGAGGGGGTGTCAAGACCGCTTGGCGGCAGGCCTGAGCCGGCTCTTGCACCACCCACCACGAACCCCAGGAGGGGCACATGTCTCATGCACAGGAAGTTCGGAGCAGCGGCCTGGACCGCAAGCAGTTCCTCGGCCGCTCGGCCGCGGCGGGCGCCGGCGCCCTCGCCGGCGCGTCGGGG
>DATMGZ010000106.1:0-2691 GCA_035555155.1 Solirubrobacteraceae bacterium
GAGCTTCTGGCAGGGCTGTCGGGCCGGGTGATCGAGGTCGGCGCGGGCGCGGGCAGCAACTTCGCCCACTATCCCGCGGCGGTCGAGGAGGTGGTAGCGGTGGAGCCCGAGCCCTATCTGGTCAAGCAAGCGCGTGCCGCGGCTGCCCGCGCCGACGTCCGGATCGAGGTCCTCGACGGCGTTGCTGACCATCTGCCCGTCGATGACTGTTCGTTCGATGCCGCCGTCGCGTGTTTGGTTCTGTGCACCGTGCCGGATCAGATGCGCGCGCTTGCCGAGATGCGTCGCGTGCTGCGGCCCGGCGGCGAGCTGCGCTTCTACGAGCACGTGCTGTCGGACCGCCGTGCGCTCGCGCTCAGCCAGCGGGCTGTGGACCGGGTGTTCTGGCCGCGCGCGTTCGGGGGGTGTCATACCGCTCGGGACACACCCGCTGCGATTGCGGCCGCGGGCTTCGAGGTCGAGGATCAGCGCCGTATGTGGGTCAACCCGGTGCCGATCGCATTCCCGGTTGGGTCTCACGCCATCGGCCGTGCACGCCGACGCTGACATCCCAGCAATATGACAGTGGTGGAAAGCCGCTGGCTCAGCGGTGGTTTTCCCGGATGAGGCGGGAGCCGGCTCGCTTAAGTGTTCGCGAGACGATGCTGATGCCAGGACGTCCGAACCGAGTGATCTGCGTGGAGCTTGTGAAGCTGAGCTCGCAGGCGGGGTGGTTGCGGTGAGCCGGGTCGTGGTGCTCGGGGCGGGGATCGCCGGGCACACCGCCGCGGCCTTTGCGCGCAGGTGGCTCGGGCGCGGCGACACCGTGACGGTTGTTTCTCCCAGGCCGGATTACAACTGGGTGCCGTCGAACATCTGGGTCGGGGTCGGGCTGATGAAGCCGGCGAAGGTGACGTTCCCCCTCGCGCCGGTGTACGAGCGCGCGGGGATCGAGTTCGTGCAGGCCGCCGGGCACGAGCTCCATCCGGAGGGCGACAGCGACGCGCCGTCCCCGTATGTCATCGCCGAGTCGGCGGACGGAACGCGCTCCAAGGTGCGCTACGACTTCTTGATCAACGCGACCGGCCCGGCGCTGCGCTTCGACAAGACCGAGGGCCTCGGACCGGACAACGGCAACAGCCTCTCGGTCTGCTTGCCGCAGCACGCCGCGCAGGCCGCAGCGGCGCTCGACGAGGAGGTCGAGCGGATGCGCCGGGGCGAGAAGCGCCGTTTCCTGGTCGGCGTGGGTCACGGAACGTGCACGTGCGAGGGAGCCGCGTTTGAGTACATCGTCAACCTCGAGTTCGAGCTGCGCCACCGCGGCGTGCGGGACCGCGCGGAGATCACGTGGATCACCAACGAGTACGAGCTCGGTGACTTTGGCATGGGCGGCATGCACCTGAAGCGGGCCGGATATGTCACCCCGAGCAGCATCTTCAACGCGTCCCTGTTCGCCGAGCGCGGGATCGATTGGATAACGCGCGCACACGTCCACAAGGTCGAGCCCGGTCGCGTTCTCTATGAGACGCTGGACGGCGCCGAGCGCGAGCATGAGTTCAACTTCGCGATGCTGCTGCCGCCGTTCTCAGGCGTAGGTCTGAAAGCGTTTGCCCGGGACGGGGCGGAGATCACCGACCGTCTGTTTCTCCCCAACGAATTCATGCGCGTGGACGCCGACTATGCCCCCAAACCGCACGAGGAATGGCGAGCGTCGGACTGGCCGCGCACCTACCAGTCGCCCGAGTACGGCAACGTGTTCGCAGCCGGGATCGCATTCGCGCCGCCGCACGCTATCTCCATCCCCCACAAGAGCCCCAAGGGCACCGTGATAGCCCCCGCGCCGCCGCGGACCGGGATGCCGTCGGCGGCGATCGGTAAAGCGGTCGCCCGCAGCATCGTCGACATGATCGGCGGCGCCAGGACGCCGACGCACACCGCCTCGATGGCCGAGATGGGCGCCGCCTGCGTCGCCTCCGCCGGCGCCAACCCGCTCACCGGCACCGCCGCCTCGATGACCGTGTTTCCGATCGTGCCGGACTACGAGCGCTACCCCGACTACGGCCGCGACCTGGACCGCACCTTCGGCGAAATCGGGCTCGCCGGCCACTGGATCAAGATCATGCTGCACCATCTCTTCCTCCACAAAGCGCGCCTGCGTCCCGGCTGGCGCCTGATACCTGAGTAGACGCATGGACGACGAGAAGACCCGATACGTCACCAAACCCACAAGGTTCACGGTGTTCCTGCGCACGTTCCTGCCCTGGCAGCTGTGGCGCTTCGCGGCGATTAACCTCAAGATGATCGACATCATCCGCCGCAGCCGCAAAGCTGAGAGCACCGACTAAGCCGCCCCGGCGAGAGGTTCCACCGCTGTCGACGCGCGCGGCCGGTCGACTGGCGGATCAGCCGTTGCGCTTGACTCGAGCTAAGGCCCGGCGGGACGCGGAAGTTAGCCGAGCGGCTCGTCGCGACGTGGCGAGACGCCGCCGGCAGCGAGCGTCTGACCGGAGCGGACCTCAGGTGGGCAGGAGGATCGCTTCGAGGTCTTGCAGCTGCCGCCGCACGCCGCCGCACACCTGGTCGCAGAGCTCCGGGGTTGCTGGGAAACCTCGACAACGGGCTCGATCCGCACCCGGATGCTGCCGATGCGCATTCGCCCGGGCTCATTGCGCTCGGGCGATCCTTGTGACCGTGTGCGCATCGCGTGGGCTT
>DATMGZ010000107.1:0-2874 GCA_035555155.1 Solirubrobacteraceae bacterium
GGTCGCGTAGTGCTGGCGCAGCACACCCCTGCTGTCGACCCCGTGCTCGAGGATGTCGGCCTTGATCTCCTCCGCGGTGGCCCGCCAGGCGTCCTGGCGCTCATCATCGCCGCGGATCGCCGCCAGCTTGGCGGCGCGGTCGAGCGCGACCCAGCACATCAGCTTCGAGGACACGTAGTGCTGAGGCTTGCCGCGCGCCTCCCAGATCCCTTGGTCGGGCTCGCGCCACACGCGGGTCGCGCACTCGGCCTGAGCGATCACGATCGGCCACAGCCGTCGCGGCAGCCGCTGGCTGCGGATCGTGTGCAGCAGCATCGAGTCCAGCGCGGCGCCGAAGACATCGTTCTGGCGCTGATCAAACGCCCCGTTGCCCACCCGCACCGGCCGCGCGCCGGCATAGCCCGAGAGCTCATCCACGGTCCACTCGGTCAGATCGCGGCGGCCGTCGATGCCGTACATGATCTGCAGCGCCCCGTCCTCGTCGGGCTCGAGGTCGGCGATGAACTGCATGAACTCGTCGGCCTCCCAATCGAGGTTCATCCAGTGCAGCGCCTGCAACGTGAACGTCGAGTCGCGAATCCACGTGTAGCGGTAATCCCAGTTGCGCTCCCCGCCCGGCGTCTCGGGCAGCGACGTCGTCGCCGCGGCCACCGTCGCCCCGGTCGGCATGTACGTCAGCCCCTTGATTGCCAGCGCCGAGCGCTCGATCACATGGCGCCAGCGGTGATCGGGAACGCGCGCCCCGCGCAACCAGCCACGCCAGAAGCGCGTCGTCTGCGCCAGCCGGGCGTCGGCTTCCTCCACGCTCCCCGGTGCGTCGAAGCCCTCGGCCCAGGACAGCGCGCTGTACAGCTTCTCGCCCTCGCACAGCTCGTGACGGGCACGCACGCGGCCCGCCTCGATCCCGAGCATCATGTCGGTCGTCAGCCGGACCGTCAGCCCGGCACCGGTCGCGTCGGCGGTGTGGCGATCCTCGCCCACGAGCGCCCACTCGGCGGCCGTGCGGCCGTAATCGAATACGGGCTCACATACGAGTTGGATCTCGACGCTGCCGCTGAGGCACTCGACGGTCCTGACGAGCACGTGATCGCCGTCGATGTCAGCCGGCGGCCGCGTGTGCGGGGTCACGGTGTCCTCGCCGCGGCGCGGGCCCATCGTCAATGCGTCGCGGACCTCGATCCAGCCGCTCGGCGTGTGCCAGGTGGTGATCAGCGTATTGGTGCCAGGCTCGTAGGCGCGGGTGGTCGGGACGTTGATCCCGAACGGACCGAGCCGGAACGATCCCGCCTCGCGATCCAACAGCGTCGCGAACACGCTCGGGGAGTCGAACGACGGAACGCACATCCACCCGATGCTCCCGTCGGGAGCCACCAGCGCACTCGTGTGGCAATTGGACAGGAACGCATACTCGGCGATCGGAGGAAACGGGGACGGCGCCGCAGCGCTGCGCTGCGGGTGCTTGCCCTTCGCTGCGGCCGTACCGTCAGCCGTGCGCTTCGCGTTGCCGCCGGTGCCCTTCGACCTGGATGCGGCAGCACTCATGACGCGATCCATGGTCCCTGCCACCGGCCGAAGCCGCGGACGAGCTCGTCGGCCGCGGCTGGCCCCCACGAGCCCTTAGCGTAGGTGTGCACCGGCGGCGGCGAGTCGAGCAGCGGCTGCATGATCCGCCACGTCTCCTGGATGCTGTCCCAGCGGGTGAAGTTCGCGCTGCGGCCCGCGATCGCGTCGCTCAGCAACACCTCATACGGCGTCGCGCCCTCGCCGCCCTCCTCGGCGAACTCCATGTCCAGCGTGATCTTCTCCGGCTCCTTCGCCCCGGCCCGCCGGGCGTCGAGGACCATGCGGATCCCGGTCGTCGGGTCCAGCTTGACGACCAGCTGAGCCGGCTCCGGCAGCCGCTTGTGAGTCACGAAGCCCAGGCGCGGCGGGCGCTTGAACACAAGCCGAACCTCCGTCTGCGTGACCGGAAGCCACTTACCGGTGCGGATATAGAACGGGACTCCCGCCCAGCGCCAGTTGTCGATCTCGAGCCTGAGCGCCGCGTAAGTCTCGGTCGTGGAGCCGGCGGCGACACCGTCGACGTCGAGGTAGCCGTCGTACTGCCCGCGGACGTAGTGGGCGGGGTCCGCCGAAGCGATGGAGCGGAACACGGCGAACTTGGCGTTCTTCAGCGTGTCGGCGTCGTCGCCCGCCGGCGCCTCCATCGCCGCCGCGGCCAGCAGCTGCATGAGATGGTTGACGACCACGTCGCGTAGCGCGCCGACCGGATCGTAGAAATGCCCACGATCCTCGACGCCGAACGCCTCGGCCATCGTGATCTCCACCAGGGCGACGTGGTTGCGGTTCCAGATCGGCTCCAGCATCGAGTTGGCAAAGCGGACGTACAGAAACTCCTGCAGGCCCATCTTGCCCAGAAAGTGGTCGATCCGATACAGCTGCGACTCGCGGATGTACTGATGCATCTCCTCGTTCAACGCCGCAGCGGAGACGGTGTCGTGCCCGAACGGCTTCTCCACCACCACACGCGCCCGGTCGGTCAGCCCCGCCTCAGACAGGCCCTTGACCACCGCGCCGAACAGGAACGGCGGAATCTCGAGATAGAAGACCGGAGTCTTCGCTCCGGCGATGGCCGCGCCGACCCGACCGTACGTGGCGCTGTCGCCGAAATCGCCGCTGATGTAGGAGAGCCGAGCGGCGAACCGCTTGAACACCTCCTCGTCGATCGTCTCGCCGGTCCCCTCGATCGAGCTCCGGGCGCGGTCGCGCAGCTGGTCCACGGTCCAGTCGTCAACGGCGACACCGACGATCGGGCAGTTCAGCAGGCCACGGCGCTCGAGCCGGTAGAGCGACCGAAAGGTCATCACCTTGGCC
>DATMGZ010000108.1:0-19598 GCA_035555155.1 Solirubrobacteraceae bacterium
GGGCCGTGGTGCCCGCAGGCCAGACGGCCTGCGGGCACTCGTACGTGAAGGTGCAGATGTCGAGGACCGAGAGCGGCTCCGCCCTGCCGTCGAGCGTGCCGGTGGTCGTGAACGGGGTGTCCGTCTTGAACGCCCTGGCGACATCGGCCCGAGCTGAACGATTCGGCGGCTCAACGCATATATGAGCGGGCGCGCCGCTGGGGCGGCCGCGCGACCCGTGCGCGGCGACGCCGGATGAGGGTCCGGATCGCGAAGAAGGCGGCCAGCGCCAGCACGATCACACCCTCGAGGAGCGCCACCACGCCGAGCCCCGGCGTGGCGATCAGGACGGCGAGGAACAGCAACAGCGCCGCGACCCCATCCTGGAGCAGGTCGCGGCGACGGGCGCGCAGGTGAAGCTCGCGGCGGCGGCGCTCGCGGGATGCCTCGGAGACGTGTCGTTGCCGGCCCTGCGGGTGAGCGGGCGTCTGCCACTCGCGGGGTCGCTGTCGGACCGGCTGTGCTGCACGTGATGCGGGCACGCGACATGGTTCACCGTCGGGCCGGGATCGCCTGCCTGTGGCCTGATGAGACTCCGTTTAGCTCGGCCCGCGCAGGTAGGAAGACAAAGGCCGGGGTCGAATGGGAAACCAGCCGCCGTCCCGGTGCGGCTCGTCTCATGCCCGCGAACCATTCCGCCGCCCTCGCCTCGCCCCGGCGCTCGCCGCGCCCGCTGCCGCCGCGGCTGACCCCGTGGCGTCGGGCCAAGCGGATCGCCGTGATCGCGTTCGTCCTGTGCGCGGTGCCGACGACGATCTCGTTCGTGACCACGATGACCAGTCCCTCGAACTCGAGCTTCACGATCCGCTCGTTCGAGTGGCTGCGCGACCACGGCGCCGCCGCGATCGCCTCGAGCATCGAGGGCTTCTACTACACGCTGACGGCTCCCTCCACCGGTGGTAGCCCGCTCAAGGCCCTGCCGCTCAAGGTGCGCGTCCCCGTCGTCCCCGCCGTGCACCCGCCGAACGTCGCGCCGGTGATCACCCCGTCGCTGCCCGGCGAGGGTGTGTGGTCGCCGGCGGAGAGCTGGACCGCCGCCGGCTTGCCGGTCCTGATCACCCAGTTCCGCAGCGACCCGCACTACCCCCAGATGGTCGCCGGCGTGGCCTGGATCAACATGCAGACGGCCCGGATCGCCTGGATTCCCGGCCGCCAGGAGCCTTCGGTGTCCCTGCCCCGGGGCAGCATGGAGGTCCCCGTCGACAGCCGTGCCCGGCTGCTGGCGACGTTCAACAGCGCCTTCAAGCTCTCGGATTCCGGCGGCGGGGGGATCGCGCTCGCCGGCCAGACCTACGCGCCGCTGCGCCCCGGACTGGCCACGTTCGTGGGCTACAGTGACGGCCGCGTCGACATCCAGTCCTGGGCCGGCGGCAGCGTCGCGCCGAGCAACGTCATCTTCGCCCGCCAGAACCTGCCGCTGATCGTCGCGGCCGGCCGGCCCAACCCGAACCTCAGCGACGGTCCGGAATGGGGCGCCACGCTCGGCAACGCCGTCCGCGTCTGGCGCTCGGGCGTCGGGGTCGACGCGCGCGGCAACCTGATCTACGCGGCGGCGAATGACCAGACCGTTGGCTCATTGGCCGCGATTCTGATCCGGGCCGGCGCCGTGCGGGCGATGGAGCTCGACATCAACTCCTACTGGGTCACGTTCAACAGCTACGGCCAGCAGTTCGCCGGCAACCCGAGCCGGCTCCTGCCCGGCATGATCAGGAGCGCGGCCCGCTACCTCAGCCCCGACGACCGGGACTTCTTCGCGGTGTACGCGAAGTAGGGGGACCCGGGGGCCGGGCCCCGGGGGCCAGGCCCGGGGGCGGCGGCCGGGGCCGGCGGCGGTGGGCGATTCCGGGCTCGGCGGCGGCGGCCGGGCGCGGACCCTCGATGCACCAGATTCTGATGGTGCTTATCTGGCCAAAGTACCGGGCCCGATCCGCTCCTTGGTCACCTAAGCGTCTCTGCGGCGCTTACCTGCCCAGAGTCGCTCGGAAGCAGGCAATCTGTCGAGATAAGCACCCCCGGGATCCGGTGCCGCGTGTCCCGGGGGGCGGTTGCGCGCGGGCGCCCCGCCGCCCGCCGCGCCGACCCGGCGCCCGACCAGGCGCGCCCTCCCCGGCGCGCCTCAGCGCGCGTCGAAGTTCGCGTGCCGGACCAGCCCGATCGCGTACTGAGGCCAGTAGGCGCCGGTCGGCGGCGCTCCGGGCACGCACGCGCCGCCGGACTCACCGGGGTTGCTCGTCCAGGCAAAGGCGTCGACGCTGGAGTAGCCCGTGTTCGTGGCGGCCGGGGTCCGAGCCCGCGGTTGGGCGGGTTGCAGAGAACCTCGTTGCCCTTGTGCACGCGGTCGCGGGGCACGATCGGGCCCTGCCCGTTCTCGCCGGTGTTGACGACGAAGTGCTTGCCGCCGGTGAGCCGCGAGATGCGCTCGCCGAAGCGGATCTCCTTCGAGGTCCAATCGAAGTGGGTGGAATTGAGGAAGAAGCCCTGGATCCGGGCCACGCCGGCGCGGTTGAGCAGCCGCGCGACGCGTGAGGGCTGCTCGGCGTCGGCGGCGCCGGCGTCGAGGTAGATCACGAGGTTGGGGCAGGACGAGAGCACGCCGATCGCGTACTGCAACTCGCTCAGGCGCTTCGGAGTGTCTCGCCGGGGTGCGATCGACGAAGAAGCGGGCCCCGGAGAGCGGGTCGCCGTTGATCGGTTCGGCGGCGGCGGAGCATGAGTCGCTCGCAGGGGTGAAGGTGGCGCGTCGGGCGAGGCCTTGGTCCCCACCCGACGCTCAGCCCGGATATCGGTGCTGAGGGGCCGCACTCCCGGGGCGGGCCGGCGATGCGGACGGATGGGGGAGGAGGCGCGGCTACGCCGCGATTTCGGCCCGGGCCCGAGCCGCCTTGGCGGCCTTCTTGAGCGTGTCGACGTCGTAGGAGCCGTAATGTCGGCGCCCGTTGACGAAGAAGCTCGGGGTGCCGGTCACGCCGCTCATGTCGGCGGAATCGACATCCTCGGCGATCCGTCCCGCGCCGGCGTGTCGGCGCATCGCGTCGCGGAAGCGCTCGAGATCAAGCCCGAGCTCCCGCGCGTGCCGGTTGAGCTCGCTCGGGCGCAGGTCAGCCTGGTGGTCGAGCAGCCGGTCGTGCATCTCCCAGAACGCCCCCTGCTCGGCCGCGGCCTCGGCCGCCTCGGCGGCCAGCTGGGCCCGCGGGTGCACGTCGTTGAGCGGCAGGTGGCGCCACACGTAGCTCACGTCGCCGAGGTCGGCGAGCAGCTCGCGCATGACCGGTTCGGCCTGGCCGCAATACGGGCACTCGAAGTCGCCGTACTCGACCACGGTGACCGGAGCGTCGACGGGGCCGCGGATGTGGTCGCGGTCGGGGTCGACCGGCGTGTCGAGATCGAGGATCACGTCGGCGGTGCCGAGCAACGCGCGGATCCGCGCCCGCTTGGGCAGGAGCGCTGTCAGGCGGGCGACCGACCAGGTGACGGCCGATGCGACGAGGGCGGCGCTCAGCACCCCGAGCTTGGCCTCCTCGAGCTCGGCCCCGCTGAACGCCAGCGTCGAGATCAGCAGCGAGACCGTGAACCCGATCCCGGCGATCGCGCCCGCCCCGGTGACCGCGGCCCAGCCCACCGGTGGGCGCAGCTTCCCGCGAGTGAGTCGCGTCGTGAGCCATGCGGATCCGACGATCCCGAGCGGCTTGCCGACCACGTAGCCGATCAGGATGCCGAGCGTGATCGCGGAGCCGTAGGCCTTGGAGAGGAAGCTCCCGCTGATCGCGATGCCGGCGTTGGCGAGCGCGAACAGCGGCACGATCACGTAGCTCGTCCAGGGGTGAAAGCGCTGCTGCAGGCGCTCGTTGGGCGAGAGCGCCGACCACAGGCCGCCGCGGGCGGACTGGGCGAGCTCAGGCGTCGGCTGCTCGCGGAAGGAGCGGAACAGATCGGTGGCCCGCTCGAGCTGGCTGCGATCGGCCGGGTAGGCGTAGGTCATCAGCCCGATTGCGAGCCCGATCACGACCGGGTCCACGCCGGACTTGAACATCGCCACCCATGCCGCGGCGCCGAGCAGCGCGTACACGGCGCCGAAGCGGATCCGGGCGGCCCGGACGGCGAGCAGCACGGCCAGGATCCCGACCGAGATGAGCAGCGCCCGCACGGCCACGTGCGCGCTGTAGGCGACGGCGATCACGACCAGCGCGATCACGTCGTCGACGACGGAGATCGTGAGCATGAACGCGCGCAGGCGGCCGGGGAAGCGGCGGCCGACGAGGGCCAGCATGCCGAGCGCGAAGGCGGTGTCGGTCGACATCGCCGCACCCCAGCCGTGGGCCGAGGAGCGGCCCACGTTGATCGCCAGGTAGATCGCGACCGGGACCACCATGCCGCCCAGGCCGGCGAGCAGCGGCAGCGTGACGCGGCGTCGGTCGCGCAACTCGCCCATGTCGAACTCGCGCCGGGCCTCGAGTCCGACGACGAGGAAGAAGAACGTCATCAGGCCGCTGTTGACCCAGCCGCGCAGGTCCTGCGAGAGCCCCGATCCGCCGATCGTGATCGACAGCGTCGTGTTCCACACCTTGTCGTAGGAGGTCGCGTCGATGTTGACCCACAGCAGCGCGGCAACCGTCGCGCCGAGCAGCACCGCGGCGCTGCCGGTCTGGGTGCGCAGGAACTGGCGCAGCGGAGTCTCGAGGTTGCGCGCCCAGGCCGTGCGCTCGGAGAAGCCGCGGCTCGTGGTGGCGGTCTCGTCCCCGTCAGCAGCCCCGACGCCGTCGGCGCTCGTGACTTCGCCGTCGGCGCTCACGTCGAGCGGATCGAGCCCGGGTGTCATCTCGGCTTCCTCCATCCGGGAATTGTCGCGTGAGCCGCGGCCGGCGGGAAGGAGATTCAGCGCGAGCGGCCCGGCACCCAGCCGGCGGGGAAGGCGCCGGCGGGGATCTGGCCCCCGTAATCGGGGAACCAGTGGCGCGCGATGCGCTCGGAGGGGCGGTCGTCGAGCAGGGGGAGCAGGTCGCCGACGTTGAGCAGCACCCGCAGCGTCGAGCCGATCTGCAGGTCGGCGGCCGTCGGGGACTCGCCGCCGATGATCCCCTGCGCGGCGAGGTCGTCGACATGGTCGAGCTTCGCCGGCAGGCCGGCGAGATCGTCATGCAGCCGCGCCGCGCTGATCTTGTGGTAGCGCCACGACGCGTGCACGTACTTGATCGCGAAGTCGGTCCCGGGGCCGTCAAGCGGCTCGCCGCCGCCGAACGTGCCCATCGACTCGGGCCGGAAGTGCAGCGCGCCCCACGGCAGCCGGCGGCCGAGGTCCTGGAGCTCCTCGTCGCCCCAACGCTCCGCCTCGCGCACCGCGTCGGCGATCGGCTCGGGATACAGCGCCGGGTCGGGCACCATCTGCTCCAGGCGGGCGAGGATCGGCCGCGAGCCGTGCAGCGGCTCCCCGTCGATCATCAGCCCGGGCACCGTGGAGCGGCCCTCGCCGTAGATCTGCTGCATCTCGTCTGTGTGCTTGCCCGGCGTGAGGACCACACGCTCGTACTCGAGTCCCTTGCGTCGCAGCGCCGCCTCGACGGTCATGCAGGGATGGGACGGTGGTAGGACGTGCAGAGTCAGTTCTGGGCTGGGCATCTCGGGCACTCTACTCGGGGCCTCACGGCGGGCGAAGTAGCCTTGCCGGCGATGATCCCCGGACGACGTGGTGTGCGGTGGCTGCTCGCGGTGTGCGCGGCGGCGGGGGCGTGCGCCGTGGCGTGTTCGGCGGCGTCGGCGGGCGTCGTCCTGGGGCCGCGGCAGATCGTGGTCGTCGGCCGCGGCGCGAGCGCGACGATCGACCGCCGGCCGTTCCGGCTGACGATCCGCGGCGCGTCGGGTCGCGCGGTGCTGAGCGAGGTCGCCAACCCCGGCGCGGCCCCGAAAGTCCTCGCCCCGACCGTGTACCCGCCGGCGTTCGGCGCCCGCCCGACGCCCGACGGCACTGGGTACGCGCCGCTCACGTTCCTGGTCGGCACCGCGACGACCGCGCAGTGGAGCCAGGCCTTCTGGCAGGGCGATCAGCTCTCGGGGCTCCAGACCGGGATCCAGTACGCGGCGCGCGATGTGATCGCCGCACGAGCGGCCGGTGATGGGGTCGAGTTGACGCTGTCGACGAACGATCCGTCGGGGCGGCGGCTGCTGGTCACGGTCGCACCGAGCCCCGGGGCGACCGTGCGCGTTCGGGCGCTGGCGAGCCCGAGCCGCGGCGTGGCGCTGATCTCCGACGCGTTCAGCTCCGACGGACAGGAGGCGTTCCACGGCTTCGGCGGACGCCACAACGCGATCGACCAGCACGGCCACGACTTCTATTCGTGGATCGAGCAGGAGAACATCACGCCGCCGGCCGCCACCACGGCGGTCGTGGGCGCGGCCACGGGTCAGCCGAACTATCTGTTCCCGACCGGCCCGACGGCGGCCTACCAGGCGCAGGCGCTGTTCTATTCCTCGCGGCCGTACGGCTTCCTGCTCGATCAGCCCGAGCTCGCCCGCTGGCGCATGGACGCCGACCGCCCCGACGCCTGGCGCGTGGATGTGTACGGGTCGCACCTGAACTACGTCGTGGCGCCGAGCCCGGCCGCTCGCGCGATTGGGTCGCTGACCGCGATCACCGGACGCCAGCCCGTACCGCCGGCGTGGTCGCTCGGGACCCTGATCGACCGCGTCGTTCGCGCGCAAACGCCCGAGACACCGGCCCAGGTCGTAGCCGAGGTCCGCGGCGACATCGCCAACTTCCAGCGCTACCACCTGCGCGTGGACGGCTACCGCTTCGAGGGCTGGGCGCTGCTGCCGGCGCCGGTGCTGAGGTCGCTGATCGGCGCGCTACGCCGACGCGGCATCCACCCGCTCGTCTACTTCCGCGCCTTCGTCGCCAATCCGACCGGGGGGTTCGAGCCCGCGACGGACCTCCGCTACGCGATCTCCCATCACTACGTGCCGACCACGGCCCAGCGCACGCCGGCGACGTTCACCTCGCCGTTCGGCAACGGGACCGCGGCCCTGATCGACTTCTCCGATCCGCCCGCCGTGCGCTGGTGGCAGTCGCGGGTCCGCGCCGCGCTCGACGCCGGCGCCGACGGCTTCATGCAGGACTTCGGCGAGGAGGTCGCAGTCGGCTGGCACTTCCACGACGGCGAGACCGGCGCGACGATGCACAACCGCTATCCGATCCTCTATGAGAGGGCGACACGGGAGCTGATCGACGCCTACGAGCGCCGGCACCCCGGTCGCCACATCTTCTTCTTCACCCGGGCCGGCTATAGCGGCGATCCGGGCTCCTACGCCTACGACAGCGCGAACTTCCTCGGCGACAACACGACCTCCTACGACCATGCCTCGGGGCTGGCCTCGGTCGCGCCGGACATGCTCAACCGCGGCATCGGCGGCGCCTTCGGGTCGACCACCGACATCGGCGGCTATGAGGACCTGACCACGGGCAGGACGACCAAGGAGCTGCTGCTGCGCTGGGCCGAGCTGGCCGCCCTGACCCCGTTCTTCCGGTTGCACAACTCGGGCAATGCCGGCACGCAGATGCCGTGGGCGTTCGATGCGCAGACGGTCGCCGTGTACGAGCGCTACGCCGCCGTGCACCGATCGGCGCAGGGCCTGATCACCCGGCTGTGGCGCACCGCCGACGCCACCGGCGTCCCGATCATGCGCCCGCTGTGGCTCGCCGACCCCGGTGACGCGGCGGCCGCCGGCCAGGACGAGGAATGGCTGCTCGGGCCCGACGTGCTCGTGGCGCCGGTGGTGACCGAGGGGGCTCGCGCGCGCAGCGTGTTCTTCCCGCCGGGCTGCTGGCGGGACGCCGAGACGAGCCGCCGCTACCGCGGCCCGCTCAGCGCCACGGTGGCGGCGCCGCTCGCCGCGCTGCCGTACTTCGAGCGGTGCGGCCGGACGCCGCTGCGGTAGAGCGCTCGCACCGCGGATAACTACTGTTCAGCGCGCCCGCGGGAGGCCGATAACGTGGGCGATGAGCGCGCAGCGCGAGATCGGCCTTGCCGCAGGGACGCGGCGGATCGCCCGAGCGGACGTTCGGGCGGTGGCACACGCCGCCGAGCGCGCCGATCGGGAGGTGTTCGTCGATGTCGCTGTCGCGGGTTGGAACATCGGCGCCGGGCTCGGACTGCTCCTGTTCGGAAGCCTCGCGCTCCTGCGCACGATGATCAGTCCGACTGTCCCGGCCGGCGTGAAGCTGCTGATTCTTGCGATCACGCTTCCGGTGCCGCTGTTCTTCCTGGTCCGGCTCGCCCGCGGCGGGGTCGTCTGCCACCGCTCCGGTGTCGTCATTCGCAATCCGTTGGGTCACGTATCCCTGCGCTGGGACGAGATCGACCATTTCGGCATGGGCGCCGGCATCGACCGCCGGGTCCGGGCCTACACGACCGACGGCTCGAGCGTCCACATCTACGGTGTCGTGCGGCGGATGTCACGCGGGGCTGAGGTGGAGGCCGAGCCGGTGATCGCGGCGCTGAACCGGCGTCTGAGGTGGGCGCGCGCGCTCGGGTAGGGACGGCCGGGCGCACGCCTCGGCGTGTCGGGCCCATCCGGAGTGGTCGCCCGGAGTCAACCGGTCGCCGTAGCCGGCCTCCCCGGCGGCGCGGTTGGAGGCGGCGCTGGTCTGAGGGGCCCCGGTCACGCGGGGTTAGATTTGGGGGCGTGCCGTTGCGCAACCGGGTCACGCCGATGGGGGACTTGATTGCTGTACCGGAGCGTGGGCTCGTGTATGGCAATCGAGGGTGTCTGCACGACGCCCACGGTGAGATCCGCCGCAGCTGGGCGGTCAAGCGGTGGATCGCCTGCCGGCTGCAGTTCCGCGACTGGCATCGGACACCACTGATGCAGACGGGCCGGTACACCGAGCTCTTCTTCCTCGATGAGGCGACGGCGTTCGCGGCCGGGCACCGTCCCTGCGCGCTGTGCCGGCGGGCGGACTACGACGCGTTCACGGCGGTGTGGGCGGAGCTGCACCCGGGTGAGGGTGGGGCGGATGCCGTGGACGCTCGGCTGCATGGTGAGCGCGTGGCTGCCGGCGGGGGTCGCGTGCTGCACGAAGCGCGGGCCGATGAGCTGACGGATGGGGTCTTCGTGCTGCGCGACGGGGCGCCGTGGGTCGTGGTGGGCCCGGAGCTGGTGCGGTGGACGCCAGGGGGATACGTGGATCGGATGCCGCGTCCGGTGGGCGAGCCGGCGGCTGTATTGACTCCTCGATCTCTCGTGGCGCTGTTGGCGAGCGGATGGGAGTCCGTCGTGCCGCTGTTGCACCCGTCGGCGGCGGGCGCTCGCCGGTAGTCTCGCGTCGCATGGCACGGTTCGCGTTCCAGTTCGACCCCAGCTACGAGCGGCTGTCGAAGCTGTTCGGCGTCACGCCGGAGAACGCCTGGGTGGAGGTCGGCGACGGGCGCTTCGAGGCGCATCTCGGCCGCTGGCGCGTCCGCACGCCGCTCACGAACATCACAGCCGTCGAGGTGACCGGGCCCTACCGGTTCTGGAAGACCGCCGGGCCGGCTCGGCTCGGCGTCACCGACCTCGGACTCACGTTCGCCACCAACGGCGACCGCGGCGTGCTCGTCACGTTCCGGGACAAGGTGCCGGGGATGGAGCCGACGGGCCGGATGAAGCATCCGGAGCTGACCGTCACGGTGGAGGACATCGACGGGCTGGCGGCGTTGCTGCGGGAGCGGATCTCGGCCTAGTGGTTCCCATCGACGAGCTCTACGGCCTCCCGCTCGAGCGCTTCGTGCCCGAGCGGACCGCGCTCGCGCGTGAGCTCCGCGCCGGCGGGCGGCGCGACGAGGCCACCGCGGTAGCGGGCCTGCGCAAGCCGTCGGTCGCCGCCTGGGCGGTGAACCAGCTCGTCCGCACGCAGCGGCGGGCGCTCGATGATCTGCTCGCGGCCGGCGACGCGCTCCGCGAGACCCAGGCCGAGCTGCTGGCCGGTCGCGGCGACGGCCGCGCGCTGCGCGACGCTAGGGAAAGCGAGCGGGACGCGGTGGATGTCCTGACACAGGCGGCACGCGGGTTGCTCAGCTCCGACGGGCACGGGTTGAGCGCCGCGACGCTCGACCTCGTGGCGGGCACGCTGCGCGCCGCCGCGCTCGACGACGACGCACGCGATCAGGTCCGAGCGGGGCGGCTGGAGCGTGAGCTGACCCTCGTCGGCTTCGGGGACGGCCTGTCCGGGGGTGTGGCGGCGCCGGCGGGCCGGGGCGGGGGGCGTCGGTCGAGCGCCGCCGCGGAGACGAAGGCGAAGCCGAGGCCGAAGAGGGATGACAAGGCCGAGGAGCGCGCCGAGGCCAAGCGGGCCGAGCGCGAGCACGAGGCGGCCCTCAAGGCCGCCCGCGCGGCGGAGTCCGAGGCCCGACGGACCGCCGCCACCGCCGATCGCGCTCTCCGCGCCGCCGAGAAGCGCCGCGACCAGGCCGCCGCCGCGCTCGAGGCCGCCGACGACGAGCTGGCGCAGGCACGCGCCGAGGCCGAGACGGCCCACGAAGCGCACGCGCAAGCACAGGCGACGCTGGAGGAGTTGTAGCCGCGGGCGACGGCCGGCTCAGAACCCCGGGAACGGGTGGAGCTCGATGACCTCGGCCTCGATCAACTCGGCTCCGATCAGGGGCAGCGACGCGATCGCCGCGTCGACCGACGGGCGCTCGCCCTCGAAGATCAGGACCGCGCCCGGACCGCCGGGCGAGTACGCCTCGAGCAGCCCGCCACGGGCCTTCAGCGATTGCAGCGCCGCCATCTCGTCGGGCCCGTGGGGCGCGATCTGCTCACGGGTGACGCCGGCCCTGGCGCGGCAGAGGGCGAGGAATCGCACGCGCCTACGTTTCCGCGAGCGCGGGCGCCGCCGCGGCTGCCGGGAGCGGCTCGAGCGCGCTCTCGAGCGCGTCGGCGCCATACAGCGCGTGGTGCCATTCCGCGTGCATCATCGCCCGCAGCGTGAGCAGCAGCGCGAGGTTGAGCAGCAGGCCGAACACGGCCCCGAACTGGTTCTCGAGGAATGCGAACACCTCGGTGAAGAACACCTGGAGCAGCAGGGCGTGGTCGAACCAGCGGTAGGCCTCCATCCGCGAATCTCGCAAACGGCTCAGGCCGATCACGATCATCGCGCTGGCCACGAGCGACGAGGCGAGTCCCACGATCGAGATCACGTGCAGCTGCTGGTGCCCGTTGGCCACGTGGATGATGGCGAGGGCGAGCTGGATCAGCGTGAGGACCGCGAGCGTCGCGAACACGGCCGCGAGGAGCGTCGAGAACCACCGTTCCTCCATCACGCTGAAGTACCAGGCGCGCAGCCGACGCCCGGCGCTGACGAGGTGCCCGGGCGGCGGCACCGGCTTGCACTCGAGCCGGGCGAGCAGGTCGGTCAGCGGCGCCACGAGCGGCTCGTCGGGCGGGGAGTGTTCGAGCAGGCGACGGACGAACACCCGGTCGCGCTCGGTGAGGTCGCGGTGCGCGGATTCGGACAGCAGCACCAGAGCGTTGGCCAGGCATTCCTCCGGGGTGAACCGATGCCGCCACCCGAGCGAGCGGATGACCAGGAACAGGGCGATGAAGACCACATAGATGATCCCCGCCGCCGGCCGGAAGAAGTAGTCGTTGTTGGTGGTGATGAACTTGCCGAGCTCGTCGATGAAGAACCCGAACCCGACACCTCCGAGCACCGCCGCGGCGTGACGCCGGCCGCGGCCGAGGAAGGACAGCAGCACCACGACCGCCACCAGCATCGCCAGGCCACCCCACAGCAGGTGGGCGATGTGCAGCTTCCCGCCCCCGAGCTTCGGATAATGCGTCGCCCACAGCTGCAGCCGGATGATCAGGATCGTCGCCACCGCCGACACGAACAGCGTGTCGAGCAGCGAGCGGATCTCGATGCGGCGAGCGGGATGACGGCGATGAAACATTGGGCCCCTGCTGCGTGATACCGGATCAGGCCGGTCGCCGCAACTCGTCAGCGACGAGGATGCCGCCCGGGTACGCGATCGCGCCGTCGAGGGTCGCCGCCGCCGGGACGTCGGTTGCGGGCCAGATCACCGAGCGGCGGAGGCGTGCGCCGGCGCCGATCCGCGCCCGGGAACCGACGACCACGTCAGGGCCGATCGCGCAGCCCGAGGCGAGGATCGCGTCCTCGGCGATGAGGACCGGCGGCGTGATATCAGCGTGTGCCTCTCGGGTCACATCGGGCGGTGGGCGATGGTTGGCTCGGGCGGCGGCGAAGTTCGCTTCGAGCAGCCCGGCGCGCGAGCCGACGTCGAACCAGGCGGCGTCCGCGTCCTCGTAGGCGACGACGAGCCCGCCCGAGCGCATCAGCGGTGCGTACCCGTCGAGGAAGATCGAGCCCGTGGGCTGCAGGTGCTCGAAGATCGCGGGCGTGAGCACGTGGATCCCGGCGAAGTCGAACGGTTCGCCCGCCGGTGTCTCGAGCCCGGGCACGTAGACCACGCGACCGGTCCCGTCGACGCCCACAGCCGAGGGGAAACGCACGCCCGTGCGTCGGATGACCGCGACGGCATCGGCACCGGGTTCCCGACGCCGTGCGGCGATGGCCCGGAGGTCGTAGCCGTGGACGATGTCGGCATTGACGACGAGGAACTCCGGCTCGTCCTGCAGGTAGGGCCGTGCGCGGGCGATCCCGCCACCGGTTCCGGCGGGCTCGCGCTCCGCCGAGATGATCACGTCGAGGCCCCATGCCGACCCGCCCCCGACGAACGCCTCGATCTGTGCCGCCAGGTGGCTGGCGTTCACGACCACGCGCCGCACGCCGATCGCGGCGAGCGCGTCGAGATGGCGGCCGAGGACCGGCACATTGCCCACCGGTGACAGCGGCTTGGGCACCAGATCGGTGATCGGGCGCAACCGGGTGCCGAGACCGGCGGCGAGGATCATCGCGGCGCGCACGGCGACAGCGTATGCGGTGCCGGCGCACGGTCCTCAGGGGCGTGGTGCCGCCGGGTCGAGCGGAAGTCGGGACACGCTCTAACCTGCGGGGCATGGACAGGGAGACGCTGCTCGCGCGTGGCCGGGTCCCGCCGCTGGACCGCGCGACGATCCGTCCCTACCTCGACGCGACGCCGGGGCCGACGTTCTACCAACGCACGGCGCACCCGGTCGGACTCGAGGCGGAGCGGGTGGTGGGTGAGCTCGAGGGAGGACATGCGGTCCTGTTCGCCTCGGGCACGGGCGCCGTGACCAGCCTGCTGCTCGCGGTGCTGGCGCCGGGGGCCACCGTGGCGATCGCCGAGGGCGGCTACTACGGAACGGTCGGGCTGCTGCGCCAGGAGCTGAGTCGCTGGGGTCTCGAGCTGGTGACGTTCGATCAGACCGGGCCGCCGCCGGCGGCGGATCTGGTCTGGCTCGAGCCGTGCTCGAACCCGCTGATGACGTTCCCCGACCTCGACGCGGCGGTCGCCAAGGCCCACGCCGACGGCGCGCTCGTCGTCGTCGACAACACCGTGCTCAGTCCGCTCTTGCTGCGCCCGCTCGAGCACGGCGCCGACTTCGTGCTGCATAGCGGGACCAAGATCCTCGCCGGCCACCACGACGCGCTCATCGGCGTCATCAGCTGCGCGCGCCCGGAGAGCGCCGCTCGTCTGACTGCGTTCCGGACCACCACGGGAATCGTGGCCGCGCCTGACCCGGCGTGGCTCCTGCTGCGTGGGCTGAAGACGCTCGCGCTGCGGGTCGAGCGCCAGTCGGCGAGCGCGCTCGAGCTCGCCCACCGCCTCGTGGACCACCCGGCCGTCGAGAACGTGCGCTATCCCGGGCTCGTCGATCCCGTCGCGGCGCGCTACGTGTCGGCGTTCGGCCCGCTGCTCTCGTTCGATGTCGCCGATCCCGAGCGCGTCGAGCGCTCGCTGCGCGTGATCGAGAACGCGACCAGTCTCGGCGGCGTCGCCTCGACGCTCGAGGCTCGGGCCCGCTGGGAGGGCGATCGGGTGCCGCCGGGCCTGCTCCGTCTCAGCGTCGGCCTCGAGGCCGTCGAGGATCTGTGGGCGGATCTGACCCAGGCGCTCGACGCGTAGCCGTACCCCGGTCTCACCGTCCCGTCACCGGAGTCGAGTACAAAGGGTGTCCATGGCTCGTCGTCGCTCGAGTTCGTCCTCGCCCCGTCCGCGTGCCGGCTCGGTGCTGCAGGCCAGCAGCCGGTCGCGTTCCCGGCGGCCCCGGGCCGGGGGACACAGCCGGCGGGCCGGCGGCGGCCGCGGGCTCGGGGGTGTCCTGCGAGTTCTACTCGTCGTGCTCGTCGTGGCGGCCGTGGTCGTGGGGGGAGTGCTGCTGTACCGCGCGCTCACGGGCAACACCGTGGGCCGGCGTGAGGCCGCCCAGCGCTACACGACGGCGTGGGCGGGCGCCCAGTGGGCGGTGATGTGGCAGAACCTCACGCCGGCGGCGCGCGCGGCCTATCCCGAGGCGCGGTTCACCGCGGCGTACCGCAGCGCATACCGCGCGGCAGGCGTGCGTTCGGTGAGCATCGTCAAGCTCGGCAAGGAGAACGGCGGCGGGATCCCCGTGGCGGTGCGTGTCGGCACGCTCGACTTCGGGACGCTGGCCGGGACGATCGTGCTCCCGGTGTCGGGGAGCGACAAGACCGCCGGCGTGGACTGGAGCCCCTCGCTGCGCCTGCCCGGTCTGCGCCCAGGCGAGGTGGTGCACCGGTTGTCCGGGCCGCAGCCGCAGCGCGCGTCGATCCTGGCCGCGGACGGGTCGCCACTCGACGCCACCGCGCTCGGCGCCGGCATCGCCGGGGCGACGAGCCCCAAGCTGACCGGTCTGCAGCGGATCTATGACCGCCGCCTGGCCGGCCACCCCTCGGAGAAGCTGCTGTACGGCAAGCGCGTCATCGCCAGTGTCCCCGAGGTGGCTGGCCAGACGCTGACCACGACGATCAAGCCCGGGTTGATGGCCGCGGCGGCGAACGCGCTCGGCGCGCAGCTGGGCGGCGTGGCGGTGATGCGTCCGAGCGACGGCGCGCTCCTCGCGACCGCCGGGCTCGCGGTGTCCGCCCCGCAGCCTCCGGGATCCACGTTCAAGATCATCACCGTCTCGACCGCGCTGCAGGATCACGTGGCGACCCCGTCGACCACGTTCCCGGACGCCTCAGCCGCGACGCTGGCGGGCGTGCAGCTGCGCAACGCGGGCGGCGAGGTCTGCGGCGGCACGCTGACCCAGGCGTTCATCATCTCGTGCAACTCGGTGTTCGCGCCGCTCGGCGCCAAGATCGGGGCCAAGCGCCTGGTCGCCGGCGCCCGCGCGTTCGGGTTCGACGAGCAGCCCCGGATTCCGGCCGCCAAGCCGAGCACGATCTCGCCGCCGGCGCAGCTCAAGGACGATCTCGCCGTCGGCGCCGCGGCCATCGGGCAGGACAAGGATCTGGCCACGCCGCTCGAGATGGTCAGCGCGGGCGCGACGATCGCCAACGACGGGCGCCGCATTCGACCCCGCATCGCGACCATCGACCCGATCGTCTCGCGCCAGGTCGTCTCGCCCGAGGTCGCGCACGAGGTCCGCTCGATGATGATCGGCGTCGTCCAGTCCGGCACCGGCACCGCAGCCGCGATCCCGGGTGTGACGGTCGCCGGCAAGACCGGCACCGCCGAGCTGGTCCCGAACTCCAGCAACCCCAAGGATTCCGATGCCTGGTTCGTGGCATTCGCGCCGGCGCTGAACCCCAAGGTGGCGGTCGGGGTGATGCTCGTGGGGGCCGGGTTCGGTGGCGCGACGGCGGCGCCGATCGCCCGGCAGGTGTTGGAGGCGGCGCTGGCCGGGAGGTGAGAAGGGGCGGCGGCGACTCGGGTCCTGGCGGGTCCCCTGGGTCACCGTTTGGGCTGCCAGAGTGCGATCTCGCCGGCGGCGGGGGTGGCGACGACGCTGCGCCACCCCGTGGGTCCCCCGCGGGGGGTGAGCAGGACGGTGGCACCGAGCCGGCGGGCCTGGTCGGTCGTGTCGTTGATGTCCGCGACCTCGATGTAGGGCAGCCACAGCGGGTGCGCGGTCGGGCACTGCACGATGCCGCCTCCGAGCGTGTGGCCGAGCTCGAGCGCGAGGTATGCGGCGTGGGGCGTCTTGACCGCGTCGGAGCGCCACCCGCACAGCGCCGTGTAGAACGCGTGCGCGCGGCCCAGGTCGCCGGTGTGGAGCTCCAGGTGGACGACGGGCGTCGCGGGGGCGGGCCTCATCTCATCTGCTGGGACCGGGGTGCGCGCGGAAAATCATCGGCCCGCGATGAGTTTTCTGTGGACGGGCCGTCTAAGGTCTCGATGCGGATGGCAGCCCATGCGACAGGCGCAAGGTTGCGCGAGCCCTCAGAGCTCGCCGCGGCGCGCGCCGGCGACGAGGGGGCGTTCACCCGCCTCGTCGGCCCGCATCGGGCGGAGCTCCACGCCCACTGCTACCGGATGCTCGGGTCGGTCCACGATTCCGAAGACGCGCTGCAGGAGGCGATGCTGCGCGCGTGGCGGGGGGTCGCGCGGTTTCAGGCTCGCAGCTCGCTGCGCTCATGGCTCTACACGATCGCCACGCACACGTGCCTCGATCAGATCGCCCGGCGCCCCAAGCGCGTGTTGCCGGTCGACTACGGGCCACCCACCGATCCGCACGTGGCGCCGACGGAACCCGTCGAGTCGGTCTGGCTCGAGCCCTACCCGGACGAGTTGCTCGGCCTCGACGACGGCGACACGGCGCCCGCGGCCCGCTACGAGCAGCGCGAGGCCGTCGAGCTGGCCTTCATCGCCGCGCTGCAGCACCTCGCGCCCAACCAGCGCGCGGTGCTGATCACGCGCGAGGTGCTCGGGTTCTCGGCCAAGGAGACCGCGGAGATGCTCGACACCACGGTCGCGTCGGTCAACAGCGCCTTGCAGCGTGCCCGTGCCGCCGTCGAGGAGCGCGTCCCGGACCGGAGCCAGCAGGAGACCCTGCGCCAGCTCGGCGACGAGGACCTGAGCGAGCTCGTCAGCCGCTACGTCGACGCGTGGGAGCGATGCGACGTCGAGGCGTTCGCTTCGATGCTCAGCGAGGACGCGACGTTCACGATGCCGCCGCTGCGGAACTGGTACCAGGGCCGGGACGGGATCAGGACGTGGGCGAGCCTGACGTGCCTGTCGGGCGCGTGGCGCTGGCGCACGGTGGGCGCGCGGGCGAATGGGCAGCCCGCACTCGGGTACTACGCCTGGGACGATGAGGACCAGGCCTATCTGCCGTTCGCCCTCAACGTGCTGACGCTGCGCGGGCGCGAGATCAGCGACGTCACCGCGTTCATCGTCCGCTCGACCGAGGCGACCGACGCCGAGGCGTACGTGCGCTTCCCCGAGCAGGCCGCCGATGCGCGGCGGCTCGCCGGCGCGTTCGGGCGGTTCGGGTTGCCCGAGCGGCTGAGTTGATCTCGGTTGGCGGCGCGGATTCGATGAGTTTGCCGACGCTTGGCAGTCTTGGCTGTAGGAATGACGTCTCAGGCGTAAATCGGCTCGAGCAGCGCCGGGGTGACTCGGCTGACGACGAGCTCACCGCCACCGAACGTGTCCGTGCGCTCGATCTGCAGGTCGTCGAGCTCGTCGCGCACGAACCCCAGCGCCACCTCGTCTGAGGCGGTCGCCGCGGCACGGTCTCCGAACACGCTGACCGTCACCAGTTCGCCCGTCCCCGAGCCGAATACGAAATAGGCGACAAAGCCGTCGAGGTCCGCCATGCGCTCGGCGAGACGGGTGTCGACGATGCGCCACACGAACTCGCCGAGCTCGCCGGCGGCGAGCGTGTAGCGCCGGACCCGCGCAAATCGGCCCGGTCTCGGCTCCAGCAACTCCGCCGCAGCGCGGCTGACCGGGATGGCGCCGGTCAAGGCCTCGGTGAGCGTCAGGTTGAACTCGCCGAGCCGTTCGTCGGTCCAGCGGCGTGCCAGCTCACGTGACCCGGCGGCCTGATCGCGCTGGTCGAAGAGGCTGATCGTGATCAGATCGCTCCCTCCACAGTCCAGGAACGCGTACCAGACGAAGCCGGGTTGCGCGGCGATCTGATCTGCGAACTCGGCCTCGACACGCTTGGCGAGTCCCTCCATCGGCGCGCCCGGCGCCACGTAGGCCCTGATGCTGGCGAACATGCGACCACCCCACCGTAGTCCTATCAGAGGCCCGCGGCAAGCCACGGAGCGCGGTGTCCTGCCGTTCCAGCCATCGTAGGCTTAGAGGAACTCCGATGTCGATCCCCGCCCACACGTCCACCGCCCCACCGTTCACGGGCATGCCCCTGGATCGGGCGACCGAGGAGCGCAAGGACCCGGCTCGGACGGCGGAGTTGCTCGCCGATCCGCGGGCGCGGACGGTGCTGGCCGGGAGCGAGGGTGTGGTGGTGGCCGGCGGCGACGGTTCTCCGACGCTGCTGCGGGTGCCGGTCCCCGCCGAGGGGATTCCGGGCGCGATTCTGTTGGGGCTCGAAGACGGCGCGCCGATGTTTGCCGGCGATCTCGAGGAGTTCTCGGCCGGCGAGCGTGCCGCGCTGCCGGCGGACGGCGCCGGCCGGCGGATCTCGCTGCGCGAGGCCGGCACGCTGCTGTCGCATGGTGAGGCCGGGCTCGCCGCGTACGCGACGGCGTTGCTCAATTGGCACCGCCGCCATCGCTTCTGCGCCAACTGCGGCGCGGGCACGGCGATCGCCGAGGCGGGCTACTCGCGTCACTGTCCGCGCTGCGGGGCCAGCCACTTTCCCCGCACGGATCCGTGCGTGATCATGACCGTGGAGCACGAGGGCCGCCTGCTGATGGGGCGCCGCGCCGGCTGGCCGGCCGGGCGCCTGTCCGTCCTCGCCGGCTTCGTCTCACCCGGCGAATCGATCGAGGAGGCGGTCGTGCGGGAGGTCTACGAGGAGTCGGGCATCGTGGCTCACGACCCGGCCTTCATCAGCTCGCAACCATGGCCGTTTCCGGCGTCGCTGATGCTCGGCTTCCATGCCGAGGCCGACGGCGGCGAGCCGGAGTCGCGGGACCGCGAGCTCGCCGAGGTGCGGTGGTTTTCTCTCGACGCCGTCCGCGACGGGCTGAACGGCCGCAATCCCGAGCTGCTGCTGCCCGGGGGCGTGTCGATCGCGCGGCTGCTGATCGCGCGCTGGGTGGCGCTGCGCGGGTCCTAGCCGTTCCCCGCGCAGCGCTCCAGCAACGCTTACCTAGCTTGCGATGTAGGACCCGAACACCGTGCAGACGTTCGTCTTGTTGAGCGTCGTGGCGTTGTCGAACCCGTAGTTGACCGTCACCACCTTGCCGTTCGACTGCTCGAACAGCACGGTTCCGGTGGAGTCGAAGTCCCCGCTGCTCGTCGAGAGTTCGACGCCCTTGCTCTTCTTGGTGAAGGCGCTGTTCTTGACGATGTGAATCCGGCCCAGCCCGTCGAAGACGCGCCCGAACAGATCCGCGCTGCTCGCCGACGAGAACGCGAAGACGATCGGGCTACCGTTGCCGCTACACCGCGCGTTGATCAACAGCCCGTCGATGTTGAGGACCGTCATCGTCTTCGAGTTCGCCTTCCCGATGAACGAGAACGTCCTCGTCACCGCGCTCGACACCG
>DATMGZ010000109.1:0-2678 GCA_035555155.1 Solirubrobacteraceae bacterium
GCCCCGCCGCAGCAGACCGCCGCGCTCGGCAGCTCGACGTACTTGCCGACGCGGGCGATCAGCTCGCGCGGCTCGCGCCAGACGCCCAGCCCGTTGCGCAGGTGACACGAGTCCTGCAGCCCGATCCGCGGGCGGGCATCAGCCGGCGTCGCAGCCGACGCGCCGTCGCGCGCGAACAACCACTGCGAGAACTCCTTGACGCGGTCGGGTCCGAGCACGCCCGCCAGGTGGGCGGCGCACCCGCCGGAAGTCGCCACGATCGTCCCGGGAAGTGCCTCGCCGAGCTCCTTGGCCAGGTGCTTGCCGCGCGCGAGCTCTCCGTTGTGCGCGTGCAGCGCGCCGCAGCACCCTTGGGCAGACGGCGCCGCGAGCTCGGCGGCCAGCTCCCGCGCATCGCGACTAACTCGCGGGTATAGAACC
Organism: Solirubrobacteraceae bacterium; assembly: GCA_035555155.1. Lineage (GTDB taxonomy): Bacteria > Actinomycetota > Thermoleophilia > Solirubrobacterales > Solirubrobacteraceae > Palsa-465. The sequence continues at coordinate 421 of DATMGZ010000109.1, forward strand.
CGTTCAAAGCACCCGAGCATGAGGTTCACCGGTCCCGGCGACTCGCTGCGCCGGCCGGCGTGGCGGCGGACGATCCCCATCGAGCGCACCCGCCGCGGCGAGTCCACCGCCCACAGCAGCGGCCTCACCTTGAACGGCCGCCGCCGCCCGTTCCACACGTGGTCGCGCCACTCCTCCAGCAGTTCGCCGTACTGCACGCCCGCGGGGCACACCGGCTCACACGCCCGACAGCCGAGGCAGAACGAGGCCTCCTCCGAGATGGTGGGATCGTCGTCGGGCAACACTCCCGTCTCGAGCGCTCTCATCAAGTTGATGCGCCCGCGCGGCGATGACGTCTCGACGCCGGTCAGCGCGTACGTCGGGCAGGCGGGCAGGCAGAAGCCGCAGGAGATGCAGCGGTCCAGCAGCTCGGGCGTGAATACCCCGCGCGCCTCGGGGACCTTCTCCGGCGTGATCGCAATCGTCATGAGCCGAGCTTTCCGGGGTTGAGGATTCCGTTAGGGTCAAACGCGGCCTTGATCCGTCGCAGCAGCGCCATATGGTCGGCGCCGAGCTGTCGCTCGAGGTAGCGCAGCTTCGGGATCCCGATCCCGTGCTCGCCGGTGATCGTGCCGTCGAGCTCGATCGCCCGCGCGAAGATCTCATCGAAGGCGGCGCGGGCCCTGTCCACTGCGCCCTCGTCCGCCGAGTCGAGGACCGCGGTCGGATGCAGGTTGCCGTCGCCTGCGTGGCCGAACGTGCCGATCTTGAGCTGGTGACGCTCGGCGACCTCCTGGATGAAGTCGACCATCTCAGCGATCCGCGACCGCGGCACCGTCGCGTCCTCGAGCAGCGTGAGCGGCTCCAGGCGCGAGAGTGCGGGCAGCGCGGCCCGGCGCGCCTCGAGCACCTCGCTCGCCGCCTCCGGAGACTCGGCGATCCGCACCGACGTCGCGCCCTCCGTCGCGCACGCCTGCGCGATCCGCTCCAGATCGCGCTCGATCACGGCGGGGTTCCCGTCCTGGCCGAAGATCAGCAGCGCGCCGGCCGACGTGTCGAGCCCGATCTGCGCGTAGTCCTCCACCGCGCCGATACACACCCGGTCGAGAAACTCGAGAGTGACCGGGAGAACGCCTGAGGCGAGCACGCGCGACACCGCTCGCGCGGCGTCGGCGAGATCGGGGAAGTAGGCCATCCCGTAACCGGACGACTCGGGCGCGGGCACCAGCCGCAGCGTCAACTCGGTCATCACCGCAAGCGTGCCCTCGCTGCCGCACAGCAGACGCCGTAGGTCATAGCCGGCGACGTCCTTCACGAGCCGCCCGCCACTGCGAATGATCTCACCCGTGGCCAGCACCGCCTGCACGCCGAGCACGTAGTCGCGCGTGACCCCGTACTTCAGCGCGCGCAGACCGCCCGCGCACTCCGCCACGTTCCCGCCGATCGTCGCTGTCGACTGGCTCCCAGGATCGGGTGGGAACAGCAGCCCCTTCGCGGCCGCAGCCTGCGCCAACTCGAGCGTGCGCACGCCCGGCTCGCAGACCGCAACGAGCTCCGCGTCGCTGACCTCCTTGACCTTGTTCATCCGCGTCAGCACGAGCACGATGCCGCCACGATGCGGAACCGTCCCGGCGCTCAGATTCGTGCCCGACCCGCGCGGAACGACCGGGACCCCGAGCTCATTTGCGAGCCGCAGCACGCCGGCGACCTCCTCAGCGGTCGCCGGGAAGACGACCGCATCGGGAGAGCCGCGCTCGAGCGGCGTAGCGTCCGTCGAGAAGGTCACGAGCGCGCCTACATCGGTCCGCACATGCTCGCCCCCGACGACCTCCTCCAGACGCCCGCGCAGCCCGGCCAGCGTCGCCGTGGCAGCCACGCTCACACTCTCAGCGACATTCGTGGTTGAGCCCACGACCCACGAGACACATCATCCCAGCTACCGGCGCCGCACGCCAGTCGACCCGAGCGCCGGCCAAAAAAGCTCTCTGATCGGGAGGTGCCCCCGCGCCGGTGAGGGGAGTATTCTGACCGCGCAATTGGCATAGGGTCGTGCGCCGAACGAGCCGATCGCGCTACGCCAGTGCGCTGCGCTGACCGTCGGGAACGACCCCAGGAAATCGTCGTCTCGTGAGGCGGGGCGGGGAGGGAGACGGATGTATAAGCAAGTTCTCGATCCGGTGTCCCATTCGCTGGGGCTCACGTCGATCTTTGCCGTTTTGCCGCTGTTGTTGCTGTTCGTGCTGCTGGGAGGTGTGCGCATGAAGGCCCAGTGGGCTTCG
>DATMGZ010000110.1:0-4855 GCA_035555155.1 Solirubrobacteraceae bacterium
CAGGCCGCCGATGTCCCAGCGGTCGCACATCGCGATCAGCGGCAGAACGGCGATCTGGCCGTGCTCGAGCGCATGCAGCGCCCCGAGCAGCAGCTCGGGCGGGAAGGGCTCGGCGGCGATGAGCTCGTCAAGCTCGTACCAGAGCGCCCGGGTCGGGAACTCCACCGTCGGCAGCTCGAGCGACTGGAAGTCGATCACCGCGTGGTCCTGCAGGCCCTTGCGCTGATAGCCGACGACGGTCTCGGAGTAGACGACGGCACCAAAGGAGAGCATCACGCCCAGCGTCTCGCGGCGCTCGTGGAGCCGCACGATGTCGGTGGAGATCTCGCGCTTGGCCTGGGTGAAGTAGTTGCCCTCGAACGGCTCGAGCAGCGCCCGGCGGCCGCCGATGTCGAGCGCGGCCACGTGGTAGGAGCGGCCGAGGTGGAGGTACACGGCGCCTTCGTGCACGGTCGAGTAGGCCCGCGCGGCCTCGACGGAGCCGAGCAGCTCACCCGAGCTCACGTCGACGAGCGCGAAGCTGTCGGCCGAGGCCGAGCGCAGGGCCACCCGCGCCGCCGGATAGTCGTCGGCCCGCGCGGGCACGAACCCCGTCGCGCGCTCGCGCAGGAACCCGGCCGCGGCGAGCTCTTCGGCGTGCGGCCGCCAGGCCGCGCCGAGAACCTCGGCGTCGTCGTCGGTCAGCGGCGCCTCGTGGGCGGCGCACACGAGGTGCTCGGCGTAGATCTCGGAGCTCCCGGGGTCGAGGATCGCCGCCTCGACCGGCCGGCGCAGGAACTCGTCCGGGTGGCGGCAGAAGAACTGATCGAGCGCGTCCTCGCCGGCGATGTAGACCGCGAGGCCGCGCCCGCGCCGGCCGGCGCGGCCCCACATCTGCCGCAGGCTGGCCACGGTGCCGGGGAAGGTGACGCAGATGGCGGCGTCGAGCTCGCCGATGTCGATCCCGAGCTCGAGCGCGTCGGTCGCGACCACGCCGAGCAGCTCGCCCTCGACGAGCCGGCGCTCGATCTCGCGCCGCTGGCCGGGCGTGTAGCCGGCCCGGTAGGGCGCGATGCGGTCGGCCAGCTCGCTCTCGCCGAGACGCTGCACGGTGTGGCGGAGGATCAGCTCGACGCCCTTGCGCGACTTCATGAAGCAGATCGTCCGTGCCCCCTTCGACACCAGCTCGGCCAGCAGCTCCGCCGCCTCGGCGAGCGCCGAGGCCCGCAGCCCGAGCCGCTCGTCGAGCAGCGGGGGATTCCACATCGCGACCTGACGCCGGGCCCGGGGTGCGGCATCGTCGTCGATCAGCGTGAACGGGGCCAGGCCGGTCAGGCTCTCGGCCAGCTCGACCGGGTTGGCGATCGTCGCGCTCGTGAGCAGGAAGCGTGGTGCGGTTCCGTACCCGGCGGCGAGCCGGCGCAGGCGCCGCAGCACGTTGCCCACATGGGAGCCGAACACGCCCCGGTACACGTGCGCCTCGTCGATGACCACGAACGCGAGGTTGGCCAGCAGGTCCCCCCAGGCGGCGTGGTGGGGCAGGATCCCGACGTGGAGCATGTCCGGGTTGGTGATGATCAGGTTGCTGCGCTTGCGGATCGCGGCGCGCTCGCCGCGGGGCGTGTCGCCGTCATAGATCGCCGGCCGGATCGCCTTGTGCATGCCGAACGCGTGCAGAGCTCGCGCCTGGTCCTGGGCCAGCGCCTTGGTCGGGTAGAGGTACAGCGCGCGGGCGGTGCGGTCCGCGCTCAGCACCTCGAGCGTCGGCAGCTGGAAGCACAGCGACTTGCCCGAGGCGGTGCCGGTGGTGATGATCGTCGGCCCCGCGAAGGACGCCTCGAGCGCCGCCGCCTGGTGCGCGTAGAGCGTTTCGATTCCCGCCGTTGCCAGCGCCGATCTGACCGCGGGGTTCAGCTCCTCCGGGACGGAAACAAGGCGCGCGGAGCGCGCCTCATAGACATCCTCGTGGACGACCCGTTCGTCCTGCAGGAGCGGCGCCCACGGCTCGACTGAGTGCGTCGTCGCCACTGCACCAGTATGGCGGGCTCCTCGCGAGGGCTGCTACGGTCGCGCGCTGCGCATGCGCTGCCTGTACGTCGATCTCGATGGGACCCTCCTCGGTCCCCGCGCCTCCCTCCTGCTCGGTGCCGACGAGCGGTTCTCGTTGTTGGGCGTGCGGGCGCTCGAGGCGTGCCATCGCGCCGGCGCCGAGGTGGTGCTGTTCTCGGGGCGCCGGCAGGGCAGCGTGCACGAGGACACGCGGCTGATCGGGTCGACGTCGTACATCTTCGAGCTCGGCTGCGGCCTCGTTCTCGACGGCGAGCTCGAGTGGCTCACCGATGGGATCGAGCCCTCGGAGGAGCGGGGATCGGTGTTCGATCAGATCGAGGCCGCGGGCGCACCGGCGCTGCTGCTCGAGCGCTATGCCGGACGGCTCGAGTACCACACGCCGTGGTCGCAGGGCCGTGAGGTCTCGCACCTGTTCCGCGGCTCGGTCGAGCGCTCCGAGGTCCACGCCCTGCTCGAGGAGCACGGGCTCGGCTGGCTGCGACTGGTCGACAACGGCGTCATCCTCGAGCACGCCGGCTCGATGCCCGAGCTCCCGATCGTGCGCGCCTACCACCTGATCCCGGCGGGGGCGTCGAAGGCTCGAGCCGTCGCCCGGCACATGCAGGCCCGCGGCTACCGGCCCGAGGACTGCATCGCGGCCGGCGACTCACGCGAGGACATGGACGCCGCCAACGTGGTGGGAACGTTCTGGCTGGTCGCCAACGCGCTCGAGCGCGATCCCACCCTCGCGCCCGACATCGCCGGCCGGGCGGGCGTGCGCGTGGCGTCGGAGGCCTACGGCGCGGGGGTCTACGAAGCGGTGGTGAGCACGCTGGCGGGGGACCGGTAGCGGCCGGTCGGGCGATGCGTGGCGTTGCGTGTTCCCGGGCGGTGGTTTGCCGGGAGGTGGTCCGCCGGGGTGGAACGGAGGCCCCGGGCCGAAGCCCGGGGAGCTACTCCGCTTCCTGCTCCACCTGCTTGGCGTCGCTGACCGCCCATCCGAGGCGTTCGACGAGGTGCGTCTGGAAGTGCGGGCTTTCGAGGTCGGCGGGACTGATCCGCTCCTTGAGCGTCACTGCACCCTCGCCGCGATCGTTCACCCGATCCGCGATCACGATGATCTGAGGCACTCTTCTCTCCTTCCGGTTTGGTGCGCTTGGAACATTGGCATCACCGCCTTCAGGGTTCGTAAACATCTCGTAGCCGTCGGACGGTATTCGAGCCGGGTGCGCTGGCTCGGCGGGGCCAGAGCCCGGGCGCGGCCGGCGCGGCCGGGCGGTGCCGGCGCGGCCGGGCGGTGCCGGCGCGGTCGGGCGGTGCCGGGGCGGGCGGGCGCTACGCGGCGCCGCGGGCGCGGGCCTGGGCGACCGCGGCGGCGTCCTCCTCGCGACTCACCGCGTCCGCGAGCTCCGCCACGATCTCGGCGAGCGTGTCGAAGGCGCCGGCCACGACGGCGGCGTCCGAGCCGGCGATGGCGCGGTTGAGGCCGCTCACGGCCGCGTCGAATTGCTCCCACAGTGGGGCGGGGCCGCGGCGTCCGGTTCCCGGTCGCAGTTCGTACGGGGGTTCGGAGCTCTCCGCGTCCGGGACCGGGCGCCACTGCATCCCAGCCGCGTGGGCCTGCTCCCAAGCGAGCCGCTCCGTCGACGCTGCCTCGGCGAGCATCCGCAAGCGCGCGGCGAAGCCCGCGTCCGGTGGGGCGAGCTTGTGGGCGCGCATCGCCTGGGCCCAGCCGCTGCCGGCCTCGTGCACGGCACGCAGGATTTCATCGCGCTGCCGGTCGAGGTCGTCGCTGAAGCTCATCGCTCGGAGGATGGCGGGTCACCCGGTCGGTGGCGCCGGCTCGGGCTCGGCGACGCCCACGGGCTCGCCGCCCCAGAAGTCCTCGGCGCTCGGCCCCACGGCCTTGCGGCTCGCCCCGCCGGCGCTGTAGCCCTGCTCGAGCAGGCGTTCGAGATCGGAGCGCTTGATCCGCACTCGACGACCCACTCGGAGCGCCGGCAAAGAGCCTGCATCGATCCAGTTTCGGACGGTCTGCTGATTCAACTTCAGCAGCTCGGCCACCTCCGCCACCGTCAGGAACGACTCGTCAAGCCCACCACGTTCGATTTTCCGCATCTCCAATTGAGACAAACTGGAACCAATTCAGGGGGCTATACTAGCGCGCTCGTAGGATGCCATCGCCGCCAATGGCAAGGAACGTTGTGGAACGGGAAGGTCCGCACACAAACCACGTCAGGAACGAGGCCGACCGCGCCGGCAACGTGGTGCGCTTCCCACGCGACTGGTTCGGCCCGCCCGACGAGCTCGTGCCAATCGGCCGCAACGCCCGTCCACCGGATCCACCCACGTCGCCGCCCGCCCGCACCCGCACCGCCGCCGACTTCTGGGGCGAGGAATCGGCCACCGTTCACGACGCGCTGCAGCCCGCGCCGCCGAAGCGAGTCGCGCGGACCGTCCCGCGCGTACGCCCCGGCGTCCTCGAGTTGGGCCGCCCGGTGCGCCGAGTGCTCGCCACCCCGGCGGCTCTCGCACTTGCGCTCGTCGTGGTCGCTGCTTCGGCCTTTCTCGCCACGCGCCCAGGCGGGTCGCAGGCCCCACGGGCTCGTTCGGATACGCGCGGTGCGGTCACGACCGCGGCAACGCATGAGGGCACAATCCTTGCGGCGTCCGTGCTCGAGGCAGGCCGGCACGCGTCCCGCCGTACGACGCCGCACGTGTCGGCGGTCCGCCCGCACCCGACGCCGCCCCGGAGTCACCACACGATCCCGGCCGCCGCGTCGCCCACCCCCGCCGCCGCGGCGCCGGTCAGCACGCCGGCGGCCAC
>DATMGZ010000111.1:0-3994 GCA_035555155.1 Solirubrobacteraceae bacterium
GGCTTCGATCAGCTAGTTGATGCGGCGCTCGTGGCCGGCCCACTCGGGCTCGCGGAGCACGAACTTCTGCACCTTCCCGGTGGATGTCATAGGCAGCGGCCCGAAGGTGATCGCCTCGGGGCACTTGAAGTGGGCGAGCCGCTGGCGGCAGAAGGCGATGATCTCGTCCTCGCTGGCGGTGGCGCTGTCTTTGAGGGTCACAAACGCTTTCGGACGCTCGCCCCAGACCTCGTGCGGGACCGCGATCACGGCGCAGTCTTCCACGGCGGGGTGTGCGCTGATCGCCTGCTCGACCTCGATCGAGGAGATGTTCTCGCCGCCCGAGATGATCACGTCCTTTCCCCGGTCGCGCAGCTCGATCGCCCCGTCGGGATGCCATACGGCGAGGTCACCGGAGTGAAACCAGCCGCCCGCGAAGGCCTCCTTGGTGGCCTCCTCATCGGCGAAGTAGCCGAGCATGACGTTGTTGCCGCGGATCACGACCTCGCCCATCGTGGCGGCGTCGTATGGCACGTCTTGCATCTGCTCATCGACGACGCGGACCGCGTCCGCGGTCGTGTACTGCTGTCCCTGTCGGGCTTGCAGGCGGGCACGGTCCTCCGCCGAGAGCTCCTTCCAACTGTCGTGCCACACGCCCACGGTTTGCGGGCCGTAGGTCTCGGTGAGCCCGTAGACGTGCACCGTTCGGATGTTGAGCTTCTCCAAGCGCGCCAGCAGCGTCGGCGATGGCGGTGCGCCCGCGACCAAGGACGTGACCTGCCGCTCGAGCCGAGCCGCGTCGGGATGGTTGACGAGTGCGATTTGCACCGTGGGCGAGGCGTTGTAGTGGGTCACGCCCTCGTCCTTGAGCAAACGCCAGCTCAGCGTCGGGTCCACCTGGCGCAGGCAGATGTGCGTCCCGCTCGCGGCCGTCACAGCCCATGGGAAGCACCAGCCGTTGCAATGGAACATGGGCAGCGTCCACAGGTAAACGGGGTGATGCCCGAGGTCCGCCTCGATGATCTCTCCGAGCGCGTTCAAGTAGGCGCCGCGGAACGTGTAGACCACGCCCTTCGGCTGACCGGTGGTGCCGGACGTGTAGTCGATCGCGATCGGTTCCTCCTCGTCCCGCAGCGGGGACGGCACGCCCGGCGGACTGCCCTCGGCGAGCAGTTGCTCGTATGGATCGGTGCTCAGGCCGTTGTCGTCCACGCGGATCACCTCGACGCCCGGCGGCGGCTCTGAGACCAGCGACTCGAGCTCGGCATCCACGAACACCATCCGTGCGCCGGAGTGCTCGAGGATGTGCCGGATCTCAGGCGAGCTCAGCCGCGTGTTGATCGCGACCAGGACGCCACCCGCCGCCGGCACACCGTGATGCAGCTCCAGCAGGGCCGGCACGTTGGGACACAGGGCCGCAACGCGGTCGTGGGACTCCAACCCACGCCCGCGGAGCGCGGAAGCGAGACGGTTGACGCGCTCCCCCAGTTCCGCGTACGTGTAGCGGCGGTCAAGATGCACCACCGCGACGCGCTCAGGATGGATCGCCACGCTGCGGTACAGGAACGACACGGGGTTGAGCTCGGTGCGACTGACGTCCGTGCGCGCCGGCCACGGCGAGGACATCCGCGCGGCGACGTCGGTGATCTGGCTACCCATCGGAATCTCCTTATCGCTGCATGCAACACTCCGGAACCGAGAGGCTCCCGTGCATCCGGATGCGATTGTTGCAGTTGCCACGCGATCTGGACGTGGCCCCCGCCCGCATCGCCGTAGCCGAGCACCACGAAACCCGGCCGTGTCAAAGCGCGCGTCGGCGAAATGATCGCCTCGCCACGCGAAGCGACAATCGCGGACGACGGGCACCGCCGAAGCGGTTCCGGAGCGTGCATACGCACCGCGACGTCCTTACTCACCCCGCGTCGAAGACTGAGCAAATCCGGGGCAGCGGCGGTGGCCGGTCACCAGTTCCGGGGTGGACACGCCGCCAGGTCGAGGCCGAGCCGCGCTCGGGTCCGGCGCCGGCAGAGGGCGGGCGCTACCGTCCCTTTGCGGGTGGGCCTTGCGTGGCGGGATGAGAGGCGTAGCGTGTGTGTATGCGCATCGCGCGGGCAGCGGCGTTGCTGGCCGTAAGCGTTCTGGTCGCTGTCGGCGGTTGGGGCGGTGCGTTCTCGGCGTTCGGTAACGCGCACCGTGCGCTGGGTGCGCGGGGACGACACGGAGACCCGTTGGCTGTACTCGGTCTGTATCGGCAGGCCCGCACGGACGTGGACGCCGCCGAGGCCCAGTTGGTCGCGGCGGGGCGGGCGGCTGACGCGCGCCTGCTGGGCCGCATCAGCCGCCGGCCGCGGGCGGTGTGGCTGGGCGCCTGGGATGGGCCTGACCCCGGCGCGCAGGCCGCGGCGATCGTCGCCGACGCGCGCCGGCGGCGCAGCCTGCCCGTCCTGGTCACGTATGACATTCCCGGCCGCGATTGCGGTCCCATCACCGCCGCTGCGGCGCGCGCGTACAGGCGGTGGATTGCCGGTCTCGCGGGTGCGCTCGGCCACTGGCCGGTCGCGGTCATCCTCGAACCGGACGCGCTCGCTGGCCTCGGTTGCGCCAGTCCCGCGGCCCAGAGCACCACCGTCGGACTGCTCCGCACCGCGGTCGTGGCACTCGTGGCTCGCCCGCGTACAACCGTGTACGTGGACGCCGGGAACTCGCACTGGATGCCCGTCGCCGTGATGGCCGCACGATTGCGCGCCGTCGGTCTTTCACATGTTCGCGGGTTCGCTCTGAATGTCTCGAACTTCAACCCGACAGCGTCCGAGGTCGCCTACGGCCGGAAGCTGTCGGCCGCCACAGATGGCGCCCATTTCGTCATCGACACGAGCCGCAACGGGCGCGGTCCGGCTCCCGGCAACGATGTCTGTAACCCATCCGGGCGCGGCCTCGGGGTGCCGCCGAGCACCCGCACCGCCACGTCGCTCGCCGACGCGTACCTGTGGGTGAAGATCCCGGGCGAATCAGACGGGACCTGTCACGGCGGCCCGGGCGCCGGCGTGTTCTGGACCGCGTACGCGCTCGGGCTCGCCGCACGCGCACAACCCTGAGAGCCAGGCCACCCGGGACGCCGAGGTCGCGGGTGCGACGCGAGAGTTCTTCAAGGCGGTGCGGCTGTGCGGTGATGGGACGTCCTGACCGATGGGACGTGGGCGCCGCTGCGAGAGCATCCGCCCCGGGACCATGACCGCGCTCGCACCGAGCCGCTGGTGAAGGACCCTCGTGGGCCGACCTGTTCCGACCCCGGACGCTGGACCGTCCTGAGACGGGGAACGTCCCGTGCAGCCAGACGGGCGCTCGTTCGCGGCGGTTCGGACGCGTTCGCAGCCCTTCGCAAAGCCCGGGCTCACGGGGCACGAAAGCTTTTTCGGGTTCCTTCGTGCCTCCGCGCTCGGCCAAAGCAATCGGGGCGCCCGGATTTGAACCGGGGACCTCACCGACCCGAATTATGGGCGAAAGACCGTGGCTGTAGAAGACGCCCGCGTGAGTCGTTGCGCCGCTTGAGGTCGGCGACGTCGGCGAAGGCGAGCGTGTACGGCTGTCGGGTTCGCTTCGCCCTGTTCATCTCGCGCTCTAACTCCGCGAGCCCCGCCTCCCTGCGGGGCGCGCCGGTGAGCTCATCAATGGAAGAGGCCGCCCGCTCCTGTGCCGCTAGGCCGCGGTCCGTCGATGCGGCTTTGCGATCGTCCCCCGCCTGGGTCCGGTCGCTACAAGCAGACCCTCGCTACAGCTCATAGTAGGGAGGTGTCGAGCGTGAAGCAATCGTCGGGTGCGAGGCACCGAGGCACCTGAGTCCATCTCACCGACGTAACTCGACTCGAGCACAGTTCATGCCGCGTCTTGTCTGTGCTGGGTCACGAAGCGCGGCGCAGCGTTTGGTGTCCGCGCCGATTGGGAGTGCGGAGCCGGGCGCCTACCATGAGCCGCACTGTCCCGCTGAGGAGGAGAACCAAATGGTGAAGCACCTCGC
>DATMGZ010000112.1:0-4485 GCA_035555155.1 Solirubrobacteraceae bacterium
CTCGCCGCTGGTCGCGATCGACCGCGAGCGGTGCATCCTCTGCTACCGCTGCGTGCGCTTCTCGCAGGAGGTCGCCGAGGACTACCAGTTGATCTTTGCCGAGCGCGGCGCTCACACCTTCGTGGCCACGTTCGACGGGCATCCGTACGTGGCGCCGTTCAGCGGCAACATCATCGAGCTGTGCCCGGTTGGGGCGCTGACCTCGAAGCCGTACCGGTTCCGCGCCCGGCCGTGGGACATCGAGGGCGCCGGCGGGATCTGCACCCTGTGCCCATCGCAGTGCAACGTCTCCTTCACGGTGCGCGACGAGAAGGTGATGCGCGTGCTGGCCCGCGACAACGCCGAGGTCGACGACGGCTGGCTGTGCGACAAGGGCCGCTTCGCCTACCAGGCGATGCACGTCGACGAGCGCATAACCGCGCCGCTCGTGCGTGACGGCGGCGAGCTGCGAACCGTCTCGTGGGAGCGGGCGCTCGAGGTTGCCGCCGGGCTCGGCCGCCACCGCGGCCGCGTCGGCGCGCTTGTCGGCGGACAGGCGAGCAACGAGGAGGGCTTCCTCCTTCAGGACCTGGTGCGCGGCGGCCTGGACTCGGTGGACATCGACTCCCGGACCGCCGGACCGGTGCCGCTGGAGCTCGCCCGGGCGCTGGCCGCTCCCGCACTCCAGGCCACGGTTCCCGACATCGAGTTCGCCCACACCGTGGTCGTGCTCGGCTGCGAGCCGCTCGACGATGCGCCGATCCTCGATCTGCGCATCCGCAAGGGCGTGCGCCGCCGGGGCGTGAAGCTCGTCGTCGCCACGGCGCGCCCGTCCGCACTCGACGCGAACGCCGAGCAGACGCTTCGCTATGCACCCGGCGGCGAGGCCGCGTTCCTGACCGAGCTCGAGTCGGCGCTGGCCGCCGGAGGCGGCGGGTCCTCCGAGCTCGACGCGCTGGCCAAGCAGCTGCTCGAGGGCGGCGAGGACGTCGTCATCCTGTGGGGCGAGCGGGTCGCCGCCGACGCCCTCCCCGCGCTGTTGCGGATCTGCGATCGCCTCGGCGTCGCCGGCCGCGCCGGTGCGGGCCTGCTCGAGATCCCGGCCGGCGCCAACGGGCGCGGTCTGCGCGAGGCGGGCGCGCTGCCCGGCGCCGGCCCCGGCTACGCCCTCCTGCCCGCCGGCCGCCCGGCCGCGGAGATCGCCGACGCCGCCGGCGGCGGCGACCTGACCGCTCTGTATCTGTTCCAGACCGACCCGGTCCGCGATCTCCCCAACCGGGCGCAATGGGAGGCCGCGCTCGGTCGTGCCGCGCTCGTGGTCGCGCATGCCTCGGTGCTCACCGAAGGCCTCCGCGAGCACGCGTCGGTCATCTTCCCGGCCGAGTCGCACGCCGAGAAGGAGGGCACCGTCGTCCATCCCGACGGGCGCATTCAGCGCCTGCGCAGCGCGATCGGGCACCCCAACCAGGTGCGCGCCGGCTGGTCGGTGATCGCCGACATCGCCCGGCGCATCGGATACGACCAGCAGGTGCTGACCAGCGCCATGGCCTGGCAGCGGCTCGCCGACGCGGTGCCGTTCTACGCCGATCTCACGCTCGAGGAGATCGGTGGCCGCGGCGTGCGCTGGCCGGCGCGTGGGCAGGCGGCGGCCCTGCCCGCCGGTGTGACTCCCGGCGGCGGCCCGGCGGCCGCGCGGTCGGATGCTTCGGCCGTCAACGGCGCGCCGGCCAACAACGGCCTGCGCCTCGGCACCTACCGCTCGATCTGGGCCTCGCCCGAGGTCGAGATCTCCCCCGCGCTCAAGTTCACCATCGCCCACCAGCAGGTCGAGCTCTCGCCGCAGGACGCACGGCGGCTCGGGATCGAGCACGGCGAGACAGTCGAGGTGGCGCAGAACGGGTATCGGCTCCGTGGGACCGCCGCGGTCCGCTCGGGCGTCCCCGAGGGCACGGCCTTCCTCGCCGATGGGATCGCGTCGGACTCGGCCAACGGGCTCACCGAGGCCGTGGTGGAGGTGCGCAAGCCGTGACTGCATTCGCGATCGTCGGCTACTACGAGCCGTGGTGGGCGGCGATCATCAAGGTGCTGGTGATCTTCGGCGTGGTGTTCGCCTTGCTGCCCGTGCTGATCGTCTACGAGCGCAAGCTGCTCGGGCGGTTCCAGGGCCGCTACGGACCCAACCGCGTGGGTCCGTTCGGCCTCATGCAGCCGCTGGCCGAGATCGTCAAGTTCGCCACCAAGGAGGCCTCGCGCCCGACGACCTCGGTGGCCTACATGTTCCGGCTCGCCCCCGTGATCGCGATCCTTACCGCCGTCGGGGCGCTGGCCCTGATCCCGTTCGGCGACGTCCAGCACGTCTTCGGCGAGCGGGTCGGGCTGTACGGGATCGACGTATCGGTGGGTCCGCTGTATGTGTTCGCGCTGGGCGGGATCTCCTTCTACGGGATCATGCTCGGCGGCTGGTCATCGGGCTCCAAGTACTCGTTCCTGGGGGCGATGCGCGGCGCCGCCCAGCTCATCTCCTACGAGGTCTCGCAGGGCCTGGCGCTGATCGGCGTGGTGATGACCGCGGGAACGCTGTCGCTGACCGGGATCGTCCACGCCCAGCGTGGCATGTGGTTCATCGTCCCTCAGTTCGCCGGCTTCATCATCTTCATGGTCGCGTCATTCGCGGAGACCAACCGCGCCCCATTCGACCTCGTCGAGGCCGACGCCGAGCTCGTGGCCGGCTACTTCACGGAGTACAGCGGAACCGCGTTCGTGGCCTACCTGTTCGCCGAGTACATGAACATGATCGTCGTTTCCGGGATCGCCACCACGATGTTCCTCGGCGGCTGGCTGCTGCCGTTCGGGATCCACCCGCCCGGCTGGGTCGACCCGATCGTCGTGTTGGCGAAGATGATCATCTTCCTCACCCTGTTCGTCTGGATCCGCGCCACGCTCCCGCGCCTGCGCTACGACCAGCTGATGTCGCTGGGCTGGAAGGTCCTGCTGCCGCTGGCGACGCTCAACCTGCTCATCACCGCGATCCTGGTGGTTTCATGACATACAACCCCGGCAACGACGTCATCGAAGTGATCCGCAGCCCCTCTCCGCGGGCGGCCGCCGGCGCGTACCGCGCATTCGGCGAGACGCTGCGCGGGCTCAAGACGACGTTCGCGCGGATCGTCGAAGGCCCGACAACGATCCAGTACCCGGAGGAGAAGACGCCGGTCTATCCCCGTTTCCGCGGCCGCCACAAGCTGCATCGATTCGAGAGCTCGGATCCCACCCACCCCGGACTCGAGAAGTGCGTCGGCTGCTCGCTCTGCGCCGCCGCCTGCCCGGCCGACTGCATCCGCGTCGTCGCCGCCGAGAACACGCCGGAGAACCGCGTCTCGGCCGGCGAGCGCTACGCGGCCGTGTACGAGATCAACCTCAGCCGCTGCATCTTCTGCGGCTACTGCGAGGTCGCGTGCCCGTTCGACGCGATCACCATGGGCCATGACTACGAGATGTCGGACTACACCCGCTCGGACCTCATCTTCACCAAGGAGATGCTGCTGGCCGAGCCGATCGAGCGCACGCCGCTGAGGCGCGAGGGCGAGTAGGACGCCGTGTCCGCCGTCTTCTTCTTCCTGGCCGCGATCGGCGCCCTCGCCGGGGCGATCGGCGTGGTCATGCTGCGCAACCCGTTCTACAGCGTGCTCTCGCTGGTGTTCCACCTGATCTCGCTGGCGGCGCTGTTCCTGCTGCTCCGGGCGGAGTTCGTCGCCGCCGCCCAGGTGGTGGTGTATGCCGGCGCGGTGATGGTTCTGTACGTGTTCGTCGTCGCCTACGTCGGCGGCGGTGAGGAGCTGCCGAGCGGCGGCGGCCTGCGGATCCTCGGGCCGCTGTTCGCGCTCGTGCTGGCGATCGAGCTGTGCATCGCCATGCTCGGCTCGGCGCTCAAGGGGATCTCCGGCAAGGGCGCTCCCTACGTCCCCGGCTTCGGCAGCCCGAGGCAGATCGGCACGCTGTTCCTGACCAAGTACCTGTTCCCGTTCGAGGTCGCCTCGCTGCTGCTGCTGGTGGCGGCGATCGGCGCCGTCGTGCTCGCCCGCCGCCGGCGTGGGCTCGAGCCCGACGAGGAGTTCGAGACCGCACTGCACAAGCCGGTCTCCCGCCGCGTCGGATCGATGGCCGAGAGCGTCGGCGCGCGGAGGGACAGCTGATGGCGATCGGCTGGTACCTCGTCGTCTCGGCGCTGATCTTCGTGATCGGCGCGGCCGGCGTGCTCACGCGGCGCAACCCGCTCGTGATCCTGCTCTGCCTCGAGCTGATGCTGAACGCCGCCAACCTGGCGCTGGTCGCCTTTGCCCGTCTGCACGGGAACGCCGACGGACAGATCTTCGCTCTCATCATCATGGTCGTCGCCGCCTGCGAGGTGACGGTGGGCCTCGGGCTGATCGTCGCGATGTACCGCCGCAAGCTCCCGATCGACGTCGACGAGCTCAACGAGCTCAACGGGTAGATGGCCACCACCAC
>DATMGZ010000113.1:0-20567 GCA_035555155.1 Solirubrobacteraceae bacterium
GGCAGCGGCCCGCTCGGGTGTCGGCGATACGGCCGGGGACCGTGCCCGGGCGGCGGCGCGGGCCGCCGGCGGCGATGCCGCGGCGTCGATCGCGCGCGCCGCGCGAGCGGGCGCAGGTCGCGCCGCCGGGCGCGAGGCCGCGCGCGAGGCACTGGCCCCCACGCTCGAAGCGCTGCAGCATTCGGCGTTGGGGCTGCTGGAGCGGATGCTGCCGACGGTGGCCCTGAAGGCGCCGGTCGCAGGCCGCCACGCTGGGCTCGCCGGCGCGCCGGTCGCAGTCCGCGTCTAGGCGAGTAGGCCGGGGCTGAGGCGCCAGGCTCAGTTGCCGGCGGGCGCGGCGGGGCGGGCGGTGCAAGGCGTGGGCGTGCCGAGTGCGGCCGACAGGCTCCACTTCGCCTTGATGTCGATCTCCCCGGGCGCGGTCGCGTTCACGACGGTCCATCGCTCGGGGCTTGCGCCTGCACTCAGGCAGGCGGGCCCGGTCGCGTGCAGGTAGCGCGTGTAGTGCACGTGGACGAGGATCGCGCCGGGGGCGCGGGCGCGGATCGCCACGCCGGCGGTGGTCATCCGCATCAGGCGGCCGGGGCCGCTGACCAGCGGCTCGGAGCTCTCGACTGCGAACACGCGCCAGTGGGCGTTGTGCCAGGCCAGGCGCAGGTACGACGGCGGGTTCGAGAGCAGCTTCAGCTCGCGCTGGCCCCAGCGCTCGAGCACGACATCGGGCAGCGCGACGAAGCGCACGCCGTTGGCCAGCAACCATCGCCGATAGGACTGCGGGGTGAGCTGGCCGGTGTAGAAGAGGGCGTTGTAGCGGGCGTCGAGCTGGGTCTCCCAGCCGCGGGCCATGTCGAAGTGGGCGGCAACGTAGACCGACTCCCAGCGGGTCGCGGTCGGCACCACCTCCACGCGCCCCGAGGCTGCGCCGGCGCGGTCGAGATAGCTGATCAGCGGCGCGAAGTACGAGGCGCTCGTCGACGGATTGTCGAACGTCTTGGCGACCTCGGTGACCGGCCCCCAGAGCTGCCAGATCGCCAGGCCGGCGCAGGTCACGAGCACCAGCGGCCGGCGGGCGTCGCGCGTGGACAGCAGCATCAACGGGCCGGCCAGCAGCACGCCGAGACGGGCGATGTTGCTGCCCATCGGGCTCGGCACGATGAAGCACAGCGGGATCAGGCAGGCGTACAGAACGGCACCGCGACGGACGACCTTCGGTCCGTCGTCCATGCAGATGACGACGAGCACGATCAGCAACGTGTCGACGATCGCGGCCGCCAGGTCGAACGGCTGGGCGCCGCCGTCACCGAACACGACGCCCATCATCCCGGCCATCCCCAGCGCCGGAAGCGCCAGCAGAGCCACCCGTCCGGGGCCGAGGACCGACCAGCCCAGGACCGCGACGAAGCCGAGGAACAGGCCGGCGACCGGACTGGCCGCGGCGCACAACGCGGCGAGAATGATCGTGAGCACTCGGCTCCGGCGGGTGACGGCGAGCACGGCCAGGAGTCCGAACGTGAAACCGAGTGCGAACGTCACCCGGCCGATGTACAGGTCCCCGACCGCGGCGGCGGCGAACCAATACGCCGCGGTGCTGCTCCGCACGCCCCATTCGCGGCGAACGAGCACGTTGAACGCAAACGTCGAGCACAGCACCGCCGCCACGCCGACCAGGCGCGGACCGAAAACACTTCCCAAGGGCGGGAACAGGAGGCTGTAGCCGGGGAAGAGATGGCCGTCGAACCAGTGGTTGTCCCACAGCGCGAACCCGTGCTGGGTGAAGAAGTTGGAGTGGTATGCCTGCGCCGCGAAGTCGGCCGTCCGCGGACCGATCACCAGCCACAGCGCGGACAGCAGCGCCGCCAGGGCGATCGGGCCGAAACGGCTCCGCGTCTCGGGGTCGATCCCGCGTGCCGCATCGACCAGCGAGCCCACGATGCGGCCGCCGGGCCATGGTGCGGTGAGCGCGTCCGTCGACATGTGCGCGGGCGATCCGGCACGCGGAGCGGACGGCACACGTTGGCCGCCAAGTCTCGCTGAAGGGGCTTCGGGGTACATGGCGTCGGTGATGCGCCGGCCTGTCGGGGCGGTCGGGCCCACACTCCTGGGGTGCCCCTGAACGGGTACCCCCCAATCATGCCGAGCCCTCCGGCACAGCTCCAGGTCCACGGTATCGACGATGGCGACACCGAACCCGGTCCTACGGAGGTTAGACCACTCGCCGAGCGGAGTGTGGCGGGGCCGGACGTGGACGCTCTTTTTTCCATCATATGCGTGGTGTAGAGCGTCCACGTCCGGCCGCCGGCTAGGCCAGCTTCCAATACGCTTCCGGATCCCAGGCCAGCAGGGCCAGGATCTGCGTGATCGAGCTCTGGTCGAGCAATGTGACGCCGGAGCGCGAGAAGCGAAACAGGTTGCGCCGGTTGCGCCGCCCCGCCCAGGCGTCGTCGGCGTAGGCGCGCATCGCCGCGATGATCGCGGCGCGCAGTGCCTCATCGCCGCTCGCGGCGTGGAGCAGCAGCAGGTTGCGGAAGAAGATGGCGTTGAAGGCCGGGCCCTGGCGCTCGTAGCCGACGCCGGCGTAATGTGTGAGCGCACCGCGCGCGATCGCCTCCGCGCGGGCCAGGAACCGCGCGCGCTGCTCACTCTCCGCGCCGCGGGCCAGCAGCACGTTTGCGCCGATCATGCTGCCCTGGTTGTAGCTCCACAGCGTGTCGTCGAGCGTGCCGTCGCCGCGCAGCTTGTCGAAGAACAGCCCCGTCCCCGGGGCGGGGGTGTCGCGGCTGGCGTCGAGGGCCCGGTTGACCCACGCCACCATCTCCTCGGGGCTCACCGACCATTCCCCGCCGGCCGGGTCGCCGGCACCCAGCTCGGCCAGATGCAGCCCGAGCTGGGCGTTGGGGGCGGTGGACACCGTGTTGCGATCGTGGTTGCGCAGCCCCAGTCCGCGGACCTGCTCGACCCAGAAGACCCCGCCCGCGCTCGGGGCGTCGGGATTCGTGTCCCAGCCGGACACCGCAAAGCCGAACACCTCGGCGGCGCGGTCGAGGCGGCCCATGCCCGGGCGCAGGCGCTCGAGCTGCACGAGCGCGAGGCCGACCCAGGCGTTGTCGTCGTAGTAGCGATCGCCGCCGGCCATGGGCCCCACCCCGCGTCCGAGCCGTCCGGAGACTACGTCCGACGAGTACGCGGGCACGGGCCCGCGCATGTCCCAATAGCGCTCGAGCGCGTCGAGATCGGCAGCGATCGCGGCCTCCGCGTCGAACCCCGCGTCGCCGAGGCCGCCAGGGGTGCCGAGGCCGCCGAGGCCGCCGAGGCCGGCGAGGCCGCCGAGGCCGCCGGGGGTGCCGGCGAGGTCGAGCGCGGCGAACATCGCCCGTGCGAACGGCCACAGGTGCGCGGACGTCCCCGGCCGATGCAGCAGTCCGTCGCGGCGGTAGAGCCCACTGCGGGTCCGGAACCGCTTCTGCATCGCCGCGTAGGCCTCGACGGCGCGCGACGCATAGACCTCCCGCGCAGGGCCGTCCTCGGGCGCCGTCAGCCGTTCGGGCATCTCAGCGATCCGCGACCGCCCGCAGGTGCTGGAAGGGCCGCCCGTCGCGCAGCTCGCGCACGACCGCCTCCACGAGCCCGTCGGTGTGGAGCAGGCGTCCGTCGGTCACCGCGGCGACAATCGCGCGCTTGCTCTGGATCAGGCGTGCCATCGTCTCGTCGATCGTGTCCGCCGCCAGCAGGTACCAGGCGGTGACGGCGTCGTGCTGGCCGATCCGATGACAGCGATCCTCGGCCTGATCGTGGATCGCCGGCGTCCACTCGAGCTCGAGGAAGGCGACGTTGGACGCCCGCGTGAGGGTGATCCCCTGCGCCGCGACTCGGGTAGAGGCGACGATCAGCGACGGGCCGCCGGGATCCTGGAAGGCTGCGATCGCGGCCTCGCGTTCCCGGATGGAGTCGGCTCCGAGCAGATGCAGCGCGTCGGGGAACCGGGCCAGCACCGCCTCCTGCACCTCGAGGTGGCGGGCGAACACGACCAGCGCCTCACCCGAGGCGAGGAAGTCCTCGATCCAGGCCATCGACGCGGCGAGCTTGCCTCGGCCGGCGAGCCGCTGCAGCGTGCCCAACTGGGCCAGGCGCTCGGCGCGCAAGGTTGCCGCGATCCGCGCGCCCAGCTCCGACAGGTCGAGGGGCTGAGAGCGCAGCCACTCGATCACGTCGCGCTCGGCCAGCCGGTACTCGGCCCCGTTGGTCAGGGCGACAGGCACCACGACTTGTCGCTTGGCCGGGAGTTGGGGCAGTACCTCGGACTTGAGCCGGCGCACGAAGCAGTGTCGGCGCAGATGCCAGTGCAGCCGCTCCTCGCTCAACCGGCCGCGGAATTGCTTTGAGAAGCGCGCACCGGAGCCGAAGTCCTCGAGCCGCCCGATCACGCGCAGCTGGGCGATCAGCTCGTCGGCGTGGTTGAGCACCGGGGTGCCGGTCAGGGCCAGGCGAAGGCCATCGGCGTGCACAGCGGCGGCCAGGCGACGCACGGCGTGGGTGCGCTTGGCCCGCGGGTTCTTGCAGTAGTGCGACTCGTCCACGATCAGCGCGCGCGGCCTCAGGCGCGAGAGGGCCTCGCGATGGGCGGCGACGATCTCATAGTTGAGGATCGTGATCTCGCCGCTGGGCGGCACGGCGCCCCGCCCCTCGACGATGACCGACGAGCGGTGCGGCAGCCACCGCGCCGCCTCGCGCTGCCAGCCGAGCTTCATCGACGCGGGGCAGACCACGATCGCCGGGAAGGCATCGTCGGCTTCGATTGCGGCCAGTGCCTCGACCGTCTTCCCGAGGCCCTGCTCATCGGCCAGGAACGCGCGGCGGGCGTCGAGCACGTAGCGAACGCCGGCCCACTGGAAGGGCGCCAGCTCTCCGCCGAGGACCGCGGCCGTCGACTCGATCGGATCTCCGTGATCGGCCCGCGAGCGCCGGATCGTCTCTGCCGCGAGGGCGCGCTCGCTCAGCATCCGGTTGAGCGCGGCGAGGGCGTCTCCGGTCAGCGCCACCTCGTGGCGGGCGACGAACGCGTCCAGCCCCTCGGCCAGCCACGGATCAAGCGGCACGGCGCGGGTGTCCTCGGCGCCGGGCAGGCGCTCGAACGCGGGCCCCACGTCGGGATCCCACAGAACTTGGAGCCGCAGCTCCTCCCCGTGCACGCCCCGGGCCAGGACGAGCTGGGCCGAAGGCGGCGAATGACCGAGCTCGACCAGCGACATGCAGCGCTCGGAGGCGATGTCGAGACGGGCCGACGGCTGCGCGCGCAGCTCCTCCGCAACGGCCTTGGTGAGGGGGACGAGCAGGCGGCCGGCCTGCTCGATCGCCACGGCGCGCAACGCCTCGGGGACCTCGCCGGCCCGGGTCTCCAGCACCCACCAGCCACGGCCGTCATACCGGGTCGTGCGCACGAAGCCGATCCAGCGCCGGCGCACGCCGGAGAGCCAGGCGAGCACATCGGCGCTGGCGCTGAGCTCGGGATGGCGCTCGAGCACCTCGGCCACCTTCATCCCGGCCCAGTCCTCGGCCGGCGCCGACCACTCGCGCGTGTCCCAATCGAAGCGGCGGTTGGGAATCGTCCGGACGAGGTCCACGAGCCCACGGTCGTACGGGAACGCGAGCACCACGACCTGCTCTCCCGCGCGGTCGTGGCGCAGCTCGACGTTGGGACGATCGGGGGCGAGCTGCATCGGCCCGCCAACGCTAGCGGGGAGCCGGGACGGGGGGGTCCGACCACCACGCCGCAAACACCCGGCGCCAGTTGCTCCAGGCGATGGCGGCGATCTCCTCCGGGGTGAAGCCGGCGCCGGCCAGGGCCGTGAGCAGGCGCGGGATGCCCGCGACGTCACCGAGCGCGGCCGGGATCGTGGCGCCGTCGAAGTCCGAGCCGAGGCCGACGTGAGCGACCCCGATGCGGTCAGCCACGTAGCGGGCATGCTCGGCGATCAGCTCGAGCGGAGTATCCGCGTCGTCGGCGAAGTCGGCCCGCAGGAACGGGCACGCGAACACGATTCCGACCAATCCTCCTGAGCGGCCGATCGCGTCGAGCTGTGCGTCGGTGAGGTTGCGCGAGGCGGGGCACAGCGCGTGCGCCGCGGCGTGGCTGGCGACGAGCGGTCCGGGTTCGAGCCGGGCGACGTCCCAGAAGCCGGCTTCGTTGAGATGGCTGAGGTCGACCAGGATCCCCAGCTCGGCGCAGCGGCGGACAAGGGCGCGCCCGCTCTCGGTGAGGCCCGGACCGGTATCGGGCGAGGACGGGAAGATGAACGGGACGCCATGGGCGAACGCGTTCGGGCGGCTCCACACCGGGCCGAGCGAGCGCAGGCCGGCTTGGTACCAGGTCTCGAGCGACTCGAGGCCCGGGTCGATCGCCTCGGCGCCCTCGAGGTGGAGCACGGCCACCGGCGGCCCATCGTCCGTGCACGCCGCGTCGAGGTCCGCGATTCGGCGGGCGACGCGTACCTGTGCGGCGCGTTCGAGCGCGAACAGCCGGCCCGCCGCGGTCGTCGCGTACGCCGCCGCGCGGCCAGGGCGCACCGAGGTGGCGAGCTCGAACTCGAGCACCCCGTCGTCGCGGGCCACAGGCGTCCTGCGCCCACGCGTGGACGGGGTGTACACGGCGAAGACGGCCCCACGGAGGCCTCCGGCGCGCATGCGCGGAAGGTCGAGGTGGCCGCCGCGGCGACCGGTCGCGAGCTGGGCGTGATCGGTCTGGGTCAGCGCGTCGTTGTGTCCGTCGAAGACGGCGAGCACGCGCTAACGCTAGCCAATCGGAACCGCGGTCCGATCTTCGGCGCGGCGGCGCTCGAACCGCGTCGGCGCCGAGAGCCGCGTCGGGCGGCCGATGTGATGACCCTGGGCGAAGTCGACCCCGGCGGCCCGCACGGCGGCGAGCGTCTCCGCGTTCTCGACCCCCTCGGCGATCGTCCGCTTGCCCAGGCTCCGGGTCACGTCGACGATCGAGGCAACCACGTGGCGGTCGGTCTCGCTCGAGGTGAGGTCCTTGATGAACTCGATGTCGATCTTCACGAATCGGGCCGGGATGTGCTTGAGGTAGCTGAACGAGGCAAAGCCGGTGCCGAAGTCGTCGATCGCGAGGTCGCACCCGAGCCCGGTCAGCTCACCGGCAAAGGCGCGGGCCTCGGCGAGGTTCCGCACCGCCGCCGTCTCGGTGATCTCGAACACGAGGTCCGCCGGATCGAGCCCGCCGTCGATCGCCTTGCGCACCGTCCGCACGATCTGCGGGTCGCCGATCGACAGGGCGGACAGGTTCAGGGCCACGCGCTCACCGTGCCGCGCCAGCTCCACCGCCTGCTTGAGGACCCAGCGGTCGATGCGGTTGATCAGGCCGAAGCGCTCGGCCGACGGGAGGAAGGAACCGGGTTCGATCACGGCGCCGTCGACGCCGAGCAGCCGGATCAGCAGCTCCTGGTGGCTGATCGCGTCGTTCTCCAGGTCCATGATCGGCTGGCCGTAGAGGACGAACCGGTCATCCTCGAGCGCGGTCCGGATCTGCGCCACCCAGCTCATGTTGGCGCCGGGCTGGCCCCTGTACATCGCGACGTGGTTGCCGCCGTTCTGCTTGGCCTCGTGCAGCGCGATATCCGCTGCCGTGAGCACGTCGTCGCCCAGCACCTCGCTGCCCTGCCGGAACATCGCCACGCCGATGCTGACCGTGATCATCGCCTCCGTGCATTCGGCCGCCCGAGTGCGAAGCTGCTCGGCAATCCGGGTCGCGTCCGCCTCGCTCACCTCCGGCAACACCGCTGCGAACTCGTCCCCGCCGTAGCGCGCGACGACGTCGGTGGCCCGGAGCCGGTCGGCCAGGGCGACGGCAATCGCCCGCAGCACCTTGTCGCCGGCCGGCTGGCCGAAGGCGTCGTTGTAGAAGCCGAACCGGTCGACGTCGATCAGCAGCAGCGCCCCGGCTTGGTCCTCGCGCGTCCCGTAGCGGAGCTCGCGGTCGATCTCGTCGATGAGTCGCCGGCGGTTGAGCAGACCGGTCAGCGGGTCGTGGTCGGAGAGGTGCTCCAGGCGGGCCTCGACCGTGCGCAGCTCGGTCAGGTCCTGGCAGACCATGCGCAACCGTGCCGGCCGCCCGTGCACGAAGACGGACTCGCCGTCGACGAGCAGCAGCCGCACTGCGCCGTCCGGGCGGAGGATTCGATGCTCGCTGTGGAACGAGCCCGGCGCGCCCAGGTTCGCGCGGATGCGCTTGGCGACCTCGTTGCGGTCGGTCGGGTGCACTCGCGCCAGGTAGCCCTCGAGCGTGCAGTCGAACTCCTCCAGACGCAGCCCGAGGATCCGCAGCAGCTCGGGCGACACGGTGATCCGGTTGTCGGCGACCTCCCACTCCAACGAGCCGATGTGGGCGATCGCCTGGGCTTCGCGTAGGCGCTGCTCGCTGAGCCGGAGCGCCTGCTTGGAGCTCTCGCTGCGTCGCAGCGCGGCCTGGAGGTCGCCCCGGCTGCCGATCAGGGCGCGCCGGCGCCGGTCCTGGTTGATCGACTGCCAGTAGCTCATCGTTGCCGTCCCGGCGAGCGTGGCGAGGACGATCGCGATCCTGGCGGGTGCCTCGCCGTACGAAAGTGCCATCGCCGCGTACCCGCCCAGCGCGACGCAAGTGAGCGCCGCCAGCGCCGGCCTGGGCATGGAATACCCCATGAACACGAGCAGGGTGAAGACGATCAGCAGGAACGGGCTTCGCGGGCCGCCGTCGAGCATCGCCGCTGCCATCACGGCCGCGAAGTCGAACAGCCACCAGCCGATCACAAATACCTGGCGGTAGCGTGAGCGGATGATTCTCGACCACGGTAGGCAGCCCATCCCCAAGGTGAACCCGAGCACCAGCAGCGCCAGGGCGGCGAGGGCACTGCGGCTCTCCGGTCGCGCCGCGACGGCGATGTAGGCGGCCGCGGCCAGGCACATCAGCCCGGTCGTCCAGACCGGGGCTGGGACGGCGCCGAGCCGGAACTGCATCTCGATTGGATCGAGGCTCTCCTCAGCGTCGGCCGCGGTCGTCGCGCCGGCGCCGCGCGACGGGTCCGCCGCCACCGGAGCCAGGGTTGCGGCGCGGCGGCCGAGCACCGACGGGCTCCCGTCGGTCTCCGCGCCCGCGACGACGACGCGGTCCCGACCGTTGCGCTTGGCTTCATACATGGCCGAGTCGGCGCGCTTGAGGAGCTCGTCGTGGCTGGTGCCGTTGGCGGGATACGCCGCCACGCCGATCGAGCAGGTCAACGCGGCCCCGTCGATCGCCTCGAACGGATGTGCCGCGACGAGGTCTCGGATGCGCTCGGCCGTCTCGGCGGCGCTGTCAATATCGGTCTCCGGCAGGACGGCGATGAACTCCTCGCCACCCCAGCGGCCGACCGTGTCGATCGCGCGCAGCGCCCCCAAGACGACCTGGCAGAACTCCCGCAGCGTCCGGTCGCCGGCGTCGTGGCCATAGCGGTCGTTGATCGACTTGAAGAAATCGAGGTCGATGAACACGAGGCCGAGGTGCCGGTCATAGCGCCGCGAGCGACGGAGCTCGGCCTCCAGGACCGCGTTCAGCGCCCGGTGGTTGGACAACCCGGTGACGTCGTCGGTCATCGCCTGGCGCTCGCGTTCGACGACGAGCTCACGATTCGCCGCCAGAGACTGGAACAGGCGCACGAACACGGCGAGCAGCGTCAGCGCCGCCAGCGCGACCGCGGTCACGGTGAGCGCGTGGAAGTGGTCCCAGACGATGATCGTCAGTGCACCGAGCGCAAACACGCCGAGTGGTCCGAACGCCCAGCGGCCCGAGCGGGGATCGAGCCGGGTGGGGGTCGGTCTCCAGGCCGCGATGCCCATGGCGAGGAACCCGAACGTCCACAGCGAGTCGGTCGGGGTGCCGTTGACGTAAGTCCCGGCGGCCGTCTGGTACAGGTACACGCAATCGCCGGCGACGACCAGCACCAGCCCGAGGCCGAACACCGCCCATACGCCGCGAGGCCGCCAGCCGTTCAGCTGGAGCGCTCCGACCAGCAGCCCCAGCAGCATCAGGTCGCCGATCGGGTAGGCGAGGTTGGTCACGACCTGGGAGACATCACCGCCTGAGGTCGTCAGCACGCGCCCGAATGCGACCGCGACGGTGACGGCGACGATCGACAGCGCCCCGACCATCCAGTCGAGCGCGAAGCCCTGCGGGAGGCGCCCGGCGGCGTGGCGGATCTGCAGCAGCAGGCCCATCCCGGCCAGGGGATAGAAGAGCAGGTAACCGGCGTCGGCCCAGGACGGCGCCGGCGGGGAGGAGAGGCCGGCGAGCGCGAAATTCCAGTAGCAGTCTCCGGCCACCCAGCTGAGAATCCCGACACCGATCAGGATCCACGCCGTCCGCTCCTGTGGCACGACCGCCGCGCGCCACAGGCACAGCGCCGGAGCGGCGAGCATCGCGGCGTCGCTGATCCAGTTCGCCGCCGCCGCGTCGCCTGGTGACGGGGAGATCGTCAGGAGCAGCGAGAGGACGCCCGCGGCGAGGGCGACGCCGATGAGGGTCCAGAGGGCCCAGCGCTGGACCGCGGGCAGGCCGGCGGTCACGCTCGAGGCCCAGGTCGTATCGGAGGCTACGTCGGGCGCGGGGGACGGCGGTTGCGGCGGGACGGTGGTCGTCATCTCCTGGCCATCTCGAGGCTCGGCGGGGCCACTGGGCTGGGCCCTACCGGGCAGATCGGCGCTCCGACCATCCGTTGACACCGCCGTTGCTACTGAGCGATCGGGGTTAAGTACGGACCATGAGCCGGCCGGCCTGAGCATCGTGAACACGTAGCCGACATACGGAACGTGGAACACGACGCGATCCTGGGTGGGCCGATTGAGCGTGAACTTCCACGCGTCGGGCGCCTTGTTGGCGTCGCCCTGGATGCTGCCGGGCCAATCGGTCACCGGTACGGTCACGATCGCCAAACCAGGGAACGGCACCCGGCCGGATCGAGCTGACGACCTCCGCGCTGCTCGACGCTCCCGGCCCGGGCGGAGGGCGGCTGGGCGATCGGCTGCGGGTCGTGGTTCGCGACGAAACCGCCGGCGCGATCCGCTACCAGGGCTCGCTCGCCGACCTGCAGCAGGTGGACCTCGGCACGTTCGGACCCCACGAGTCGCACCGCTTCCGCCTCACGGTCGATTTCCCCGCCGATGCCGGGGACAACGCCGATCAGTCGAGCTCGCTCAGCGTGAGCTTCGATTGGCAGGCCGAGACCGCGTGACCTGAGTCGCCGGCTCGATCCCGGATCACACGAGGGTCACACGATCCACCGGTACACACCACAGCCGAGTGCGGCGTACGCCCTTGACCGAACGCCGTCCGGCGGGCGATGCTCCCGCGGGGGAGGCACACCGGCGAGGTCAGGAGCAGCAATGAGCGCAGCACCCCGAGCGATCACGGCAGAGCACCGGCGCCTCGACGAGAAGCAGGTCGGAAGCGCCGACTGGCTCTCGTGGGGCCCGTACCTCAGCGAGCGCCAATGGGGCACCGTGCGCGAGGACTACAGCGCGGGGGGCGACGCGTGGGATTACTTCCCGCACGATCAGGCACGTTCGCGCGCCTACCGCTGGGGCGAGGACGGCATCGCGGGGATCAGCGACGAGCGCCAGCGCCTGTGCCTCTCGCTCGCGCTCTGGAACGGGGTCGACCCGATCCTCAAGGAGCGCATGTTCGGGCTCACGAACGGCCAGGGCAACCATGGCGAGGACGTCAAGGAGTACTGGTTCTACCTCGACAGCACGCCGACGCACTCGTACATGAAGATGCTCTACAAGTACCCCCAGCGCGCGTTCCCCTACAACGACCTGGTGGAGACGAACGGTCGCCGCAGCCGCGACGACTTCGAGTACGAGCTGATCGACACCGGGATCTTCGACGAGAGCCGCTATTTCGACGTGTTAGTCGAGTACGCCAAGGCCTCGCCCGATGACATCCTGGTCGAGATCACGGCGCACAACCGTGGGCCCGAGGCCGCGACGCTGCATCTCCTGCCGACCCTGTGGTTCCGGAACACGTGGGCCTGGGGGCAGGGCGGCGTGGCGCCGTCGCTCATGCCGGCCGAGGCGACCGACGGCGCCGGCGTGCGCGCCTCCCATCCGGAGCTGGGCGACTGGCTCCTGGCCTGCGAGGACTCGGCCGAGCTCCTCTTCTGCGAGAACGAGACCAACACCGAGCGCCTGTTCGGCACGCCCAACGTGGCCCGGTACGTCAAGGACGGGATCAACGACTACGTGGTGAACGGCGCGGGCGACGCCGTCAACCCGGAGCACACGGGCACCAAGATGGCCGCGCTGCACAAGCTCGAGCTCGAGCCGGGCGCAAGCGCCAGCGTGCGGGTGCGACTGACCTCGGCCACGGCCGCCCCCGGCCCGACGGCGTCGGGCACGCCGCTCGGCTCCGGTTTCGACCGCGTGATCGGGGCCCGGCGTCAGGAGGCGGATGAGTTCTTCGCCACCGTGGTCGACCCGTCGCTCGGCCCCGACGCGGGGAACGTCATGCGCCAGGCGCTGGCCGGGATGCTGTGGGGCAAGCAGTACTTCGAGTACGACGTCCACACCTGGCTGCGCGAGCATGGCGTCAATCCGTGGTCGGTACACGCTCAGGACCAGGGCGTGCGCAACGCATCCTGGTTCCACCTCGTGGCCCGTGATGTGATCTCGATGCCCGACAAATGGGAGTACCCGTGGTTCGCCGCCTGGGACCTGGCGCTCCAGACGATCCCGATCTCGTTCGTCGACGTCGACTTCGCCAAGGCGCAGATGGAACTGCTGCTCGAGGATCGCTACCTGCACCCCAACGGCCAGATCCCGGCCTACGAGTGGAACTTCAGCGACGTCAACCCGCCGCTGCACGCGTGGTCGGCGCTCTTCCTCTACGAGCGGGAGCGGGAGATCCGCGGCGCCGGGGACGTGAGCTTCCTCGAGCGCGTGTTCCAGCGGTTGCTCGAGAACTTCACCTGGTGGGTGAACCGCAAGGATCCGGACGACCGCAACCTGTTCCAGGGCGGCTTCCTCGGGCTCGACAACATCGGCGTCTTCGACCGCTCGGCGCCCCTGCCCGGCGGGGGGACGCTGGAGCAGGCCGACGGCACCGCCTGGATGGGCCTGTACTGCCAGGCGATGCTGCAGATCGCGCTCGAGCTCTCTCGGCACGACCCTGTGTACGAGAGCATGGCGGCGAAGTTCACGATGCACTTCGTGTGGATCGCGGCGGCCATGAACCCGCCCGACGGCGATTCGCTCTGGGACGAGCAGGACGGCTTCTACTACGACGTGATGCGGATGCCCGACGGGAGCACACAACAGCTGCGGGTGCGCTCGCTCGTCGGCCTGCTCCCGCTGTGTGCGGCGACCGTGATCGGGCCCGATGTGGTCGACCGCAATCCTGAGCTGATGGCCCGTTTCGAGCGGTTCGTCGAGGAGTACAAGGACTCGATTCCGGCGCTCGGCCAACGTCCTGGTCCTGGTGTCGGGGGCCGGCGCCTGGCCTCGCTGGTTGGGGAGGAGCGGATCCGGCGGATCCTCTCGATCGTGCTCGACGAGGCGGAGTTCCTCGGCCCGCACGGGATCCGCGCGATCTCGCGCTACCACGCCGAGCACCCCTACATCTTCGATATCGCCGGCCAGGAGTTCCGAGTCGACTACGAGCCGGCCGAGTCGCATACGGGCATGTTCGGCGGCAACTCGAACTGGCGCGGCCCGGTGTGGTTCCCGATGAACGTGGTGATCCTGCGCGGCCTGCGCCAGCTGCACATGTACTACGGCGACAACCTCAAGGTGGAGTGCCCGACGGGGTCCGGCAACGAGATGAACCTGCTCGAGGTCGCGCAGGAGATCGGGCGTCGTCTGGCCTCGACGTTCCTGCGCGGCGCGGACGGCCGCCGGCCGGTGTTCGGCGGGATCGAGCAGTTCCAATCCGATCCCCACTGGAACGAGCTGCTCCTCTTCCACGAGTACTTCCACGGCGACAACGGCGCCGGTCTCGGCGCCAGTCATCAGACGGGATGGACGGGCCTCGTGGCGCTGATGTTCGCTGAGGCCTCTCCGCTCAGCCAGGCCGAGCTCGAGCGGCCATTGTCCGAAGCGCCGTGACGTGCGCCTCCCACCGCGTCCGACGATCTACGAGCTCAACACCGCCGTCTGGCTGAGCGAGATCGGGCGCGGGCTCGGCCGGCCGATCGGCCTGGCCGGGGTTCCTGCGGGCGAGTGGGACCGGCTCGCGGCGCTGCCGGTCGACGCCGTGTGGCTGATGGGGGTGTGGCAGCGCAGCCCGGCCGGCCGGCAGCTGGCGCTCAGCGACCCCGCGCTGCTGTCCACGTTCCACGCCGCGCTGCCTGATCTGCGCGACGAGGACGTGATCGGCTCGGCGTACTGCATCCGCGGCTACGAGCTCGATCCGCGGTTCGGGCCCCCCGAGGGGCTCGCGGTCGCGCGCGGCGAGCTGGCGTCTCGGGGCTTGGGCCTGATCCTCGACTACGTGCCCAATCACGTCGCGTCCGACCATCCTTGGTGCAGCGAGCACGGCGAGTACTTCCTGCACGGCACCGAGGCCGAGCTCGCGGCAGCGCCCCAGGCTTTCCTGCCGACCCCCGTCGGGGTGCTGGCCAACGGGAAGGACCCGTATTTCGCGCCGTGGCACGACGTGGTGCAGCTGAATGCATTCTCGCCCGCCCTGCGGGCGGCGGCGATCGACACCCTCCGCTCGATCGCCGAGCGCTGCGACGGGACTCGTTGCGACATGGCGATGCTGCTCACCAACGAGGTGTTCGCGCGCACGTGGGGGGATCGAGCCGGCTCCCCTCCGGCCGATGACTACTGGCCCACGGTGACCACGGCGGTGCGGGCGGCGCACCCGGACTTCGTGTTCATTGCCGAGGCCTACTGGGACATGGAGTGGAAGCTGCAGCAGCAGGGCTTCGACCTCTGTTACGACAAGCGGCTCTATGACCGGCTGGTGTCCGAGTCCGCCCCGTCGGTGCGCGGGCATCTGAAGGCCGCCGCGGATTACCAGGAGCGGCTGCTGCGCTTCATCGAGAACCACGACGAGCCGCGGGCGGCCGACACGTTCGCGCCGGAGAAGGAACGCGCGGCCGCGGTCGTGATGTCGACGCTCGAGGGCGGGCGCATGTATCACGAGGGACAGCTCGAGGGGTTCCGCATGCGCATCCCAGTGCAGCTCGCACGCGCACCTGAGCAGCCGGTCGACGAGGACCTGCGCGCGTTCTACGGACGGCTGCTCGGCGCCGTCGCCGGCTCCGGACTGAATGTGGGCACGTGGGAGCTGTGCGAGTGCACCGGCTGGCCCGACAACCACACCGCCGAGCAGTTGCTCGCCTGGTGCTGGCGTTCGGACGGCCGGCGTCACCTGGTGGTCGTCAACCTCGATGCCGGTGACGCCCAGGCCCGGGTGCGGCTGCCGTGGGGCGATCTCGCCGGTCGCACGTGGCGCCTGCACGATGCGCTCGGCGGCGAGGGATTCGAGCGCGACGGCGGCGAGCTGCAGGACCAGGGGCTGTACGTGGGGATGGGCCCGTGGGAGTCCTACTTCCTGGCCTTGTCGGGCTGAGAGGCGGGCCACGGCGGGGCTCCCGCCGCCCGCACCCAGTCGGCGTCCGTCGGTGAGAGCCGATGCGCCGAGATCACGGTGATCGCCATCAGCACGGCGGCCAGCGCGAGGGGCGGCACCAGGTTCACCTCGACCACGAGCAGCGCGCCGATGAGGGCGCCCGCGAACATCGCGCCGACCGCGAACAGGCGCCGGCCCGGATGTCCGCCGGTGCCGCCGCCCAGCCGCGAGTCCGATGCGACGCCCGTGAGCGTCAGCGTGAGCACAGTGGTGGTGAGGTCGGGGACGGCCAGCCGGCGAGCCGTCGCGTTCTGCAGCCCGAGCGTCATGGCCAGGGTCACGATCAGCACGTAGCGCGCTCCGAGGGGCGGTGGATTGCCGACCACGGCGGCCTCGATCACCGCGAACAGGACGAGCGGAAGTCCGATCGCCGTCGCGGTGCGCAGATGGCGGCCGCGGTGCGTGCCCACGTGTGCGGCGATCTGGCCGCCGGCGACCGCTCCGAGCAGGAAGGAACCGAGCGAGACCGCCGACGCCGTCGCCGACAACCCGGGCGCGCCGGCGAGGGCGAAGCCGAGGAAGATGACGTTGCCGGTCATGTTGGCGACGAACACGTGCAGCAGCGCGATGTAGCTGACCGCGTCCACGATCCCGGTGACCGCGGTCAGGATGAGCAGCAGCGCCGGCAGCGGACCATGGCCGGTGCCGGCCCAGGGCCACCGCGTCAGCTCGCGCAGTCCGCTCATCGCGATGAGAACTTCTCACATCGAGCGGGCGTCTGGGCGCGTCGGAGGTTAGGCTGGTGCCAACGCGTTGAGGAGCCTGCATGAGTGATGCACCCCTGAAGCGAGCCTGGCCGGTGCGCGGCGTCGTGGCCGGTACCGCCGGGACGGGAGCGATGACGCTCGCCTACGCCGGGATCCGCGCGTTGCGCGGGGGCGTCACGACCCCGCTGGACTACGACGACAGCCTCGTGCCCGGCGAGATCGTGGCCAAGCTGATCCGCCTGCGTCACCCGACCCAGCACGAGGAGAAGGACCTCGGCGAAGGCCTGCGCTGGAGCTACGGGCCGATCTTCGGCATCTGGCACGTGCTGCTGCGGCGCAAGCTCGACGAGCCGCTCGCCAGCGCCGTCTTCGGCGCCACGCTGATGAGCGCCACGCTCAGCCTGTTCCCGTTGCTCGGGCACACGCTGCCGCCGTGGCGCTGGGGTCCCGCGGTGATGGCCACGTGCGTGGCCACGCACGTGGCCTACGTGGTCACCGCGGCCGCGGTGGACGATCGCCTCAGTGGCTGAGCGCCGCCCAGATTGCCTCCCGGCGCGGGCGGCCCCCACGGCGACGGCTACCCGACGGTGAACTGGCCGGCCAGCCCTCCGACCGAGCTGTCGCCGACCCAGATGTTGAACGGTCCGGGCTGCACCGAGAACCGGCCCTTGTTGTCGTAGAAGCCGAGGTTCTGGCTGTTCAGCGTGAAGCTGACGCTCTGCGTCTGCCCGGGCGCCAGCGTCACCCGCTTGAACCCTTCGAGCCGTCGCACCGGTTGCAGGATGCTCGTGTCGCTCTCGTGGAGATAGAGCTGCGCGACGTCGTCGCCGGCGACCGAGCCGGTGTTGGTGATATTGGCGCTGACGGTGAGCGAGCCGCCCACCGGGACGCTGGTGCTCGAGAGCCTGAGGTTCGACAGCGAGAAGCTCGTATACGAGAGGCCGTAGCCGAACGGGTACTGCGGAGCGTTCGGCACGTCGAGGTACTTCGACGTGTACTTGTTGTTTGGGTCGTATGGCCGGCCGGTCGGGAGCTCGTTGTAGGAGATCGGGATCTGGCCGACGTTGCGCGGGAACGACATTGGCAGCTTCCCACCCGGGTCGACTTTTCCGAACAGGACGTCGGCGACTGCGTTGCCGCCCTCGGTGCCCGGGAACCAGGCCTCGAGCAGGGCCGGCGCATTCTCGGCCAGCCACGGGATCGTCAGCGGTCGTCCGTTCATCAGCACGACCACGTACGGCTTGCCGGTCTGGGCGATCGCCTGCACGAGCGCGAGCTGCTGACCCGGCAGGCCGATGTCGCTGCGCGAGGAGGCCTCGCCCGAGTCGGAGGCGGGCTCGCCCAGCACCACGACGGTCACGTCCGATGACTGGGCCGCGCTCACGGCCCTGCCGAAGTCGCCGG
The DNA here is from genome assembly GCA_035555155.1 of Solirubrobacteraceae bacterium. Classification (GTDB taxonomy): domain Bacteria; phylum Actinomycetota; class Thermoleophilia; order Solirubrobacterales; family Solirubrobacteraceae; genus Palsa-465. The sequence continues at coordinate 17,767 of DATMGZ010000113.1, forward strand.
TCGAGGCGCAGGTGGGGTCACAGCCCGGGGCGTAGGTGACCCTGGCGCGCGGGACGGCCGCCTTGATGCCGTCGAGGACCGAGACGACCTTGCCGTCGCCCACCTTGTAGCCGATCGGCTGATCGGGGCCGAGCTGATCGCTCGGGTCCTCGGCCAGCGGTCCGACCACGGCCACCGACGACACCCCGCTGCTCAGTGGCAGCGCATGATTGTGGTTCTCCAGCAGCACCATCGAGTGGCTCGCCATGGAGCGGGCCGCGGCCAGGTGGGCGGGGGTCAACTCGGCGCGGGTGACCCGCGTCGGGTCCGTATAGGGATGGTCGAACATGCCCGCGAGGTACTTGAGCGTCAGCACGTGGCGCACGGCGTTGTCGAGCTGGGCCATCGTGATCTGGCCCGAGGCCAGCAGCTGCGGGCCGGTGTTGGCGTAGGTCGAGTACTGGCTCGGGATCGTGACCGCCATCTCGATGTCGACGCCGGCGGTTAGGGCGAGTCGCGCTGCGGCCGCCTGATCGGAGGCGAATCCGAACGCGATCAGCTCCTGCACCGCCTGGTAGTCGCTGACCACGGTGCCGCCGAAGCCCCACTCCTGGCGCAGGATCGTCCGCAGCAGGTACGGGTTGGCGCTCGCCGGCACGCCGTTCAGCGAGTTGAACGCGCTCATCACGCTGGCCGCGCCGGCGTCGACCGCGGCCTTGTACGGAGGCAGGTAGTCGTTGCGCAGCTGCTGCTCGGACATGTCGACCGTGTTGTATTCGCGGCCGGCGACGGGGGCTCCGTAGGCAGCGAAATGCTTGACCGTGGCCGCCATGCGATCCGGGGCCGCGAAGCTGGACCCTTGGTAGCCGTGCACCTTGGCGGCGGCGATCTGCGCGCCGAGATTCGGATCCTCGCCGGCGCCCTCCACGACCCGTCCCCAGCGTGGGTCGCGGCTGATGTCGACCATTGGATTGAAGGTCCACTTGATCCCGTCAGCCGTCGCTTCGGCGGCCGAGATGGCTTCATCGTTCTGGACCGCGGCCGGATCCCAGCTGCTGGCCTCGGCGAGCGGAACCGGGAACAGCGTCCGGTAGCCGTGGATCACGTCGAGCGAGGCGATGATCGGGATGTGGAGCCGGGACTGCAGCGCGGCCCGCTGGAGCTGGTTGATGTTGGCCACGCCGACGAGATCGAGGACCGAGCCGACGAGTCCCTCGCGGGCCTCGCGCAACAATGCCTCGCCCGGTGTGCCGTTGGCGCCCTGGGGGCCGGACATCTCGAGCTGACCGAACTTCTCGGCCACCGTCATGCGACCGATCAACGCGTTGACCTTGGCGCTGATCGCCTGCGCGCCCGCGAAGGCGCCGGCGCGGATCGTCCGCGCCGCCGGCGAGGGGGTCGACGGCCCTGAGGCCATCACCACGAACACGGCGGCGAAGACCGCCAGGCCTGCTGCCAGGCCGATGCTGCGCCTGGGCTTGCCCATGACGCTACGAGCGACTCGATCTGCCATTTCTCCTCCTCCGCGGACTCGGTCCGCTGAGGACGCTACCACGCGGGCGCCGCGGCGGCGCCCAGGGCCGGGGGCGCTAGCGTGGGACCTCGTGATGCGCCGATTCGTCCTCGCGGCCGCGATCACGCTGGTCGCCGTCCTGGCGCTCGTGCTGGTGCTGGGCGCCGGATCCCACACGGCATCGAGCGGCTCGGAGTCAGGCTCCGGTGCTGGCCCCGTGCCGCGCGCGGCCGGCCCGGCGACGCACGCGGCGATCGGCTTCTCCGATGAGGATCCGGACGTGTTCGCCAAGCCCGCGTTCCGCTTGCTCGCCTCGCGGCTGCGTATCCGCATGGCGCGGCTGATCGTCCCCTACGACAACCCGGCCGCTGCGGCGGGGTGGACGGCCCGGGCTCGTGCCGCCGGGCAGTCGCCGTATCTGACGCTCGGCGCGGACGACTCGTGCACCAACCCGGCGGGCGTGCTCCCGGCGACCGGGAACTGCCCGCCGCCGGCCGCCGCCGCGTACGCGGCAGGCTTCGTGGCGCTGGTGCGGGCATTTCCCTGGGTGCACGACTGGGGCGCGTGGAGCGAGCCGAGCAATGACGTCTACTACCCGTGCGCGACGTCGCACGGCGCGCCGCCGCCGGCCGCCGGCGCGTGCGCGTCGACGCGACTCGGTCCGCAGCAGGCCGCCGGGTATTGGCTCGCCGCCGAGGCCGCGGACCGGAGCCTGGGACGGAGCGACACGATCGTGGCCGGGGAGACGGGGGCCGACTGCACCGCGCCCGCGTTCAACCTCTGCACGAGCGACGGGGGTCGCACGTGGACGGGGTATGTGCCCAACTATCTGGCCGGGCTCGGGGCTGCCCGGCCGTCGGTGTGGGGCACGCACAGCTATCACGACCTGCAGCGCCGCCCGGCCCTCGGGGCCACCGAGACCGAGCAGTTCGTCCGCTACCTGAACCAGGCCGCGGGGGCGCCCCAAGTGTGGCTGACCGAGGAGGGCACGTGGCTCGAGGGTCCGAACGGCGGCCTGCTCGACGGCGACGCTGCGGCGCAGCAGGCCGCCGCGCGGGAGTTCCTCGCGCTGCCGCTCGTCCCCGCCGCGCGTGCCGGCCAGGTCGCCCGCGAGTACTACTACCTGCTGCAGGCCAAGCGCGACAACGGGTTCGACTCGGCGCTGCTCGACTACAACGGCGTGCCCCGGCCCGCCTTCTGCGTCCTGGTCGGCGAGCCGGCGAGCGACTGCCGCGGGCAGACGACGGATCTGCGGGGGGTGGGCGCGACGGCGGGGTAGCGGGGCTGGCGGCCCAGAGCCAGACGACCG
>DATMGZ010000114.1:0-48454 GCA_035555155.1 Solirubrobacteraceae bacterium
CCCCACCGTCCACCCGCCGCGAACCCCCCGCCCCCGATTAGCCCCCACCCTGGCGGGTAGATTAGGCAGCAGTGGCAGTCCGCGACCCGAGGGGGAACCATGGCCGGTAGCGAGGAGCAACGGCGGTCCGTGAAGCCGAGCGAGCAGCGCGGCGGCACGACGCCCGACGATGCCGAGGCGCGTGAGAAGGGCCAGTGGGCAGGCAAGGCCGGCGAAGGTGTCGTGCCGGCCGATCTCGGTGGTTCCGACGCCCCGCGCGAGATGCTGCCCGAGGACCCGGAGCTCGGCAGCTCCGTCCTCGGACGGACGACCGGCTCGGAGGAGCCGGCGACCGAGGCGGGCGTTGACCTCGACGGCGGCGACAGCGCCGACGCGACGGCCGACGGCGGCCCCGATCTCCCCGGAGGCGCGGAGCCCGACCTCAGGGACGCGGCCGCGGCCTCACGCCGACCCGACGACGAACAGGCCCGCTGAGCCCACGCCATGGCCACGACGCGCGAACACATCGCGGCTGCGCCCGAGCGGGTCTTCGCCGTACTGGCGGAACCCGGCAACTACGCCGATTGGGTGGTGGGCTCGGACACGATCCGCGACGCCGACCCCCACTGGTCACCCTCGAGCTCGAGCCGCGCGAGGGCGGCACCGAGGTGACGATGACCGAGACCGCCGGCGATCCGCTCTCGCGGCTGGGGATCAACCGGCTCACCGACCCGCTCGTGCACGCGCGCAACGTGAAGTCTCTGCAGCGCCTGAGGCGCATCGCCGAGACAGGCGTCGTCAAGGCGTAGTCACCCCGACGTCGCGCTCACGCCCGCCAGGGGCGCATCCGCCGGTCGGCCAGCAGGGCGCGCGCCGCCGAGCGCCCGCCCATTCCGTGCACGGCCCCACCGGGGTGCACCGAGGCGCCGGCGACGTAGAGACCCTTCAGCGGCGTGCGGTAGCGGCACAGCTCGGGCGCGGGGCGGAAGAGCAACTGCTGATCGAGCTCGTACGAGCCGCCGGCGATGTCGCCGCCGACAAGGCTCGGGTTCTCGGCCTCGGTCATCTGCGGATTGCGGATGGCACGGGCCAGCACCGTCTCGGAGAAGCCGGGGGCGAACCGCTCGAGCTGAGACTCGACCCGAGCGGCGACCTCCTCGTCGGAGCACTCGTAGCGCGCCGGAACGTGGGCGTAGCAGTACAGCGTGTGCTTTCCCTCCGGGGCGCGGGTCGGGTCCTCGAGCGTGTGCTGCCCGACGACGAGCGCCGGCCGCTCGGGCACCTCGCCACGCGCGCCGGCCTGTGCGGCCGCCGCCAGCTCCCGCAGTCCGCCGCCCACGTGGACGACGGCAGCCCGGCGGGGCTCCGGCGCCGTCCACGGGACTGGGGCGCGGAGCGCGTAGTCCAGCTTGAACGCCGCCGTCCCGTAGCGCCAGATGCGCAGCCGGCGCCGCAGCCGGTGCGGCAGTGCCTCGTCGGGCAGGAGAGCCGCGAGCGGGCGGGCACTGATCGTGCTGACCACGTCACGGGCCGGGACCTCGTCGCCGCCGCGCAGCGCCACGCCTGCCGCCCGGCCGCCGCGCACGAGCACACGCTCGACGTGCGCATCGCAGCGCACGGTGACGCCCTCTCGCGTGGCGATGGCCAGCAGCGCGTCGGCGATCGTGCCCTGACCGCGCTCGGGGAAGGGCCAGCCATGGGAGTGGGCGACGAGCTGCAGCAGGAAGCCGAAGGCCCCGCTGCCGGCGGTGGTGGGCGGGAGGCCCGAGTGCTGCGCCGAGCCGGCGAGCCACGCAGTGGGCCGCATCGCACCGTCGAACAGGTCGAGACCGAGGGCCTCGACCGAGCCCGTCATGCGGCGGGCGAGCAGGAGCGCGTCGCGCCGCAGCGAGGCGATGAGCGTGAGCGCTGGGCGGACCGGCGGGAGCGGACCGAGGATCGACTCGACCAGCGCGTCGGCCAGGGGCCGGTACTGCTCGACCAGGTTCTGCCACGGCGTTCCGGCGCCCGGCTCGGCGCGCTCCAGCGACGCCACCGTAGCGTCGAGTCCGTGATGCAGCGCGATCGCCGTCCCGTCCTCGAACGGGTGGGCCATGATCACGTCTGGGTGGATCCACCGCAGGCCCTCGGCCTCGAGTTCGAGCTCCCGGAACGCCGGCGAGGCGACGGTCATCGGGTTGAAGCCGGCGCAGTGATCGTGGATGAAGCCCGGCAGCGTCAGCTCACCGCTCGAGGACGCTCCCCCCGGCCGCGGCGCGTGCTCGAGCACGGTCACCGCCAATCCGACCCGCGCCAGCGCGATCGCGCACACGAGCCCATTGGACCCGGCACCGATGACGACGACGCGGCGGTCGCGGCTCACCGGCTCCCATCCCGCTGCCTGAACGTCACGGACATCGCCGATTCCCTACCCGGGTTGGTGTTCCCCTACCCCCGGCCGATCGGCCGTAGACCCGGCCTCAGCCGCGGTCGGGCTGAGGCTCGGGCTCCGGCTCCGGCTCGAGTGCGCTCGCCAGCGCCTGCGCCTTGTGCTCATCGAAGCCGCCGAGCACGGACGCGAGCACGCCACCTGAGCGCTCGATCAGCAACACCGCGATCGTGTCGGTCCCGGTCAGCCCGAGATCCCCCACGACCCGGTCCACATCGGCGTAGACGGTGATCGTCCGCGCCCTGGCGGACGCCTCGGCGACGCCGCGGGCCATGCCGCCGTCGATGAACCAGCGCACCGGTCCGTAGGCGGACGAGAGGACCGGGAGCTCGTAGACGGCGAGATCGGAGCGACTCGCCTCGAGCTCGAGCAGCCACGGCAGCCACTCGTCGACGAGCGCCTGCTGCTCGCGCCGGAAGGCCACGACGACGAAGCTGCGGGTGTGGCCCAGGTCCTGGGGGAGGTCGTACTCCCTGCCGTCGAGCGAGCGGCCGAGCAGCGCCGGAAGCCTGGCCGGTGCCCGGACGCCGATCGTCCGGCGCAGGCCGGCGAGCGCCCGTCCGCCGACCCGTCCGAACGCGAGCCCGAGCAGCGGATCGGCGAGCTTCAGCGGACCCTTCAGCGTCAGCTCGGCGTCGTAGGTGACCCGCGTGCCCCCGTCGAGGGGCTCGAACGTGATCCGGTCCAGCGACACCACGGTCGCGTTCTCGCCCCGGAGCGTGATCGCGTGTGGCGGCGCGTACTCGACGACGTCGTAGGTCAGCTCGTTCTCGCGGCCGAGAAATGAGGCGACGAGGTGGAACCTCGTCCCGACGGCGATCGGGCCCTCGCCGAGACGCTCCGCCCGCACCACGCCCGGATCCCACTCCTCGGTGCTCGAGAAGTCGCTCAGGTAGCTGAACACGTCCTCGAGCGAGCCGGGCGATTCGACGCTTGCTGCGTAACGGGCCATTCATCTCCACTGTAGAGAGCACGACCGCTCGGCCGGGCGGAGCACAACATCGCCCGATGCACATTGGCAGAGCGGCACATCGCCCGATGGTCATTCGTTCACGCGATGGCCGATTGCGGCGGCGATGCATCTGCTAGACCCTGGGCATGACCGATCTCGTCGAGCCCACCCGCTCCGGCGGTCCGCTGTCCGCGGCCGACGTGGAGTTGATCGATGCCTATTGGCGGGCTGCCAACTACCTGTCCGTGGGACAGATCTACCTGCTCGCCAACCCGCTGCTGCGCGAGCCGCTGGAGGTCGAGCACATCAAGCCGCGGCTGCTCGGCCACTGGGGCACGACGCCGGGGCTGAACTTTCTCTACGCCCACCTCAACCGCGTGATCCGGGCGCGGGACCTGAACGCGATCTTCGTCACCGGGCCCGGGCACGGCGGCCCGGGATTGGTCGCCAACACGTACCTCGAGGGGACGTACACCGAGGTCTACACTCGCATCGGCCGCGACGAGGAGGGGCTGCGGCGGCTGTTTCGCCAGTTCTCCTTCCCCGGCGGGATCCCCAGCCACGTCGCGCCCGAGACGCCGGGTTCGATCCACGAAGGGGGCGAGCTCGGCTACGCGCTCGTGCACGCCTACGGGGCGGCGTTCGACAACCCGGACCTGCTCGTCGCGTGCGTGATCGGCGACGGCGAGGCGGAGACCGGGCCGCTGGCGGCAAGCTGGCACTCCAACAAGTTCCTCAACCCGGTCAGCGACGGCGCCGTGCTGCCGATCCTGCACCTGAACGGATACAAGATCGCCAACCCCACGGTGCTCGCCCGGATCCCTCCGGCGGAGCTGCGCTCGCTGCTCGAGGGCTACGGCTACGCACCACGGTTCGTCGAGGGCTCTGATCCCGCCGCCATGCATCAGCTGATGGCCGCGACGCTCGACGAGGTCGTCGAGGAGATCGCCGCGATCCAACGCGGCGCCCGCGACGAGGGCGAGACGGCGCGGCCGCGCTGGCCGATGATCGTGTTGCGCACGCCGAAGGGCTGGACCGGGCCCAAGGAGGTCGACGGCCTGCCGGCCGAGGGCTCGTTCCGCTCCCATCAGGTCCCGTTGTCGGAGGTGCGCACGAACCCCGCCCACCGCGCCCAGCTCGAGCAATGGCTGCGCTCCTACCAGCCCGAGCAGCTGTTCGACGCCGGCGGCGCCCTGCGCGCGGAGCTCGCGGCGCTGGCGCCGACCGGAGCCCGCCGGATGGGCGCCAACCCGCACGCCAACGGCGGCCTGCTGCTGCGCGAGCTCGAGCTCCCCGACTTCCGGGACTACGCCGTGCCCGTGCCGGCGCCGGCCACCACCTCCAGCGAGGCGACCCGTGTCCTCGGCGGCTTCCTGCGCGATGTCGTCAGCGCGAACCGGGACCGGTTTCGGATCATGGGGCCAGACGAAACCGCCTCCAACCGCCTGTCGGCCGTGTTCGAGGCCACCGACCGCGTGTGGGAGGCCGAGCGCCTGGACACCGACGACCACCTGGCCCGGGACGGACGCGTGATGGAGGTCCTCTCCGAGCACCTGTGCCAGGGCTGGCTCGAGGGCTACCTGCTGACCGGCCGCCACGGGCTGTTCAACTGCTACGAGGCGTTCATCCACATCATCGACTCGATGTTCAACCAGCACGCCAAGTGGCTCAAGGTCACCCGCGATATCCCCTGGCGGCGACCGATCGCCTCGCTGACGTACCTGCTCTCCTCGCACGTCTGGCGACAGGACCACAACGGGTTCTCGCATCAGGATCCGGGCTTCATCGATCACGTCGCCAACAAGCGGGCGGAGATCGTACGGGTGTACCTGCCCCCGGACGCGAACTGCCTGCTGTCGGTGGCCGATCACTGCCTGCGCTCGCGCCATTACGTGAACGTGATCGTGGCCGGCAAGCAGCTGGCGCTCGACTACCTGACGATGGACGAGGCGATCGCCCACTGCACCCGGGGGATCGGCGTGTGGGAATGGGCCTCCAGCGACACCGGCGCCGAGCCCGATGTGGTGCTCGCGTGTGCCGGCGACGTGCCGACGCTGGAGACGCTGTCGGCGGCGGCGCTGATCCGCGAGCACCTCCCCGAGCTCAAGGTCCGCGTGATCAACGTCGTCGACCTGATGCGTCTACAGCCCGACTCCGAGCATCCGCACGGACTCTCCGACCGCGAGTTCGACGCCCTGTTCACGACATCACGGCCGGTGATCTTCGCCTACCACGGCTACCCGTGGATGATCCACCGGCTCACCTACCGGCGCACCAACCACCACGAGATCCACGTGCGCGGCTACAAGGAGGAGGGGACGACGACGACGCCCTTCGACATGGTGATGCTCAACGATCTCGACCGCTTCCACCTGGTGATGGACGTGATCGATCGCGTCCCCGGCCTGGGCGAGCGCGCGGCCGGGCTGCGCCAGGAGATGGCCGACGCACGGCTGCGCCACCGCGCCTACACGCGCGAGACCGGCGACGATTCGCCGGAGGTGCGCGACTGGACCTGGCCGGGGCACGCGTGAGCGCGAACGGGCCGCGGCGTCGCCCGCCGCGTCCGTAGCCGTGCGCGTGCTGATCGTCAACGCCGGCTCGAGCTCGCTCAAGCTGAGGCTGCTCGACGACGATGACCGGATCCTGGCCGATCGCGAGCTGGGCGCGCCGGCGGCCCGGGTGGACGCCGCGGAGCTGAGCGCCGCGATGGAGGGCGACTTCGCGGGACCGGACGTCGTCGTGCACCGGATCGTCCACGGCGGAGAGCGCTTCCGGGACGCCGTCCTGATCGATCCGGTCGTCGAGCAGGCGCTGCGCGAGCTGACCGCCCTCGCGCCCCTGCACCAGCCCAAATCGCTGGCGGCGCTCGACGACGTCGCGCGCGCGACGCCCGGCGTGCCCGTGGTCGCCTGCTTCGACACCGCCTTCCATGCCACGTTGCCGCCGGCCGCGGCCACCTACGCGGTCCCGGTGCAGTGGCGCGAGCGCTGGGGCATCCGGCGCTACGGCTTCCACGGCCTCTCGCACGCCTGGGTCGCGCAGCGCGCCGCGGCATGGCTCGGGGGCGAGCGCGAGGCGCTGCGCATCGTGAGCGCGCATCTCGGGGCCGGAGCCTCGTTGTGCGCGATCCGTGACGGCCGGTCGGTCGACACGACGATGGGGTTCACCCCGCTCGAGGGTCTCGTGATGGCGACCCGGTCCGGGTCCGTGGACCCGGGGCTGGTGCTGTGGCTGCAGGACAGCGCCGGCATGTCGGCGCCGGAGCTGGCCGCCGCGCTCGAGCACGAGTCCGGGCTGCTGGGTCTCGGCGGCAGCGCCGACATGAGGACGATCGTCGAGCGGGCGGACGCCGGCGATCCCGCGGCCCGAGTGGCGCTCGACGTCTACGTGCACCGGTTGAAGGCCGGTGTCGCGGCCATGGCCGCGGCGCTCGGCGGCATCGACGCGCTCGTCTTCACCGGCGGCGTCGGCGAACATTCGGCGCGGGTGCGGGCACTCGGCGCCGCGGGCCTGGGTTTCCTCGGCGTCGAGGTCGACACGGCCGGCAATGAGACAGCGACACCGGATGCCGACATCTCCGCATCCGGCGCGGGCGTCCACACGCTGATCATCGCCGCCCGCGAGGACCTGGTCATGGCGGCGCAGGCGCGCGCGCTGCTCAGCCCCGGCGCCTGATTGACGGAGGCCGGGGTCTCCCCCGGCCTCCACCACGCCCGGAGCCTCCCTCTACGCCCGGTTGGCGCGCCCGGCGACCAGCTCGGCCGCCTGCTGGGAGGGCTGGCCGTTGCCGGCGCCGTTGCCGTGTCCGAGACCAGCCGCCACCCGCGCGCCGAGCTGCGGGTCGACGTTCGCCCAGTAGGCGACCACCCGCAGCTGCATGTCCTCGCTCACGTCATCACTGGCGTGGCCGACGATGTTGGTGACGAGGTTCTCGCGATCGGTGTCGGTCATGACCTCGCGGTACAACGTGCCCGACTGGACGAAGTCCTCGTCGTCGGCGTGCTTCTCGTACGCGTAGCGGCCGAGCTCGCCCGCTTCGACCGGCCAACCGAGATCGGCCGCGCGCTCCGGATCGGCCTGTGGGCCGCCGAAGCTGTTGGGGGCGTACACGGGCGCCGCGCCGGCGTGGTGATAGGCCATCGCCGCATCCTTGTTGTAGGAATGCACCTCGACCTTGGGCGCGTTGATCGGCAGCTGCTCGTAGTTCGGACCGATCCGGTGCAGATGCGTGTCGTGATAGGAGAAGATCCGGCCCATCAGCATCTTGTCGGGGCTGAGGCCGATGCCCGGCACCAGGTTCGCGGGCGAGAAGCTCGACTGCTCGACCTCGGCGAAGAAGTTATCCGGGTTGCGGTCCAGCACCAGCCGCCCGACGGTGATCGGCGGGTAGTCCGAGTGGGGCCACACCTTGGTCAGGTCGAACGGGTTGAAGCGGTAGTCGGCCGCCTCGGCGAACGGCATGATCTGCATCTCGAGCCGCCACTCGGGGGCCTCGCCGCGATCGATCGCGGCACGGAGGTCGCGCCGGTGGAAGTCCGGATCCTGCGCCGTCATCGCCTTGGCCTCGTCGTCGGTGAAGTTCTCGGCGCCCTGCACCGTCTTCCAGTGGTACTTGATCCAGAATCGCTCGCCCGCCGCGTTCATCCACGAGAACGTGTGGCTGCTGTAGCCGTTCATGTTGCGCCACGTCCGCGGCGTGCCGCGGTCCGACATCAGGATCGTGACCTGGTGGGCGCTCTCGGGCGACAGCGTCCAGAAGTCCCACTGCATGTTGTTCGAGCGCATGCCGGTGTCGGGGAGACGCTTCTGGGAGTGGATGAAGTCCTGGAACTTGGTCGGGTCGCGGACGAAGAACACGGGCGTGTTGTTGCCGACGAGGTCGTAGTTGCCCTCCTCGGTGTAGAACTTCAGCGCAAAGCCGCGGGGGTCGCGCACCGTGTCGGCGAAGCCCTGCTCTCCGGCCACGGTCGAGAACCGAGCGAACACCGGCGTGCGCCTGCCCACCTGTGAGAGGAAGCTCGCCTTGGTGTACTGCGTCACGTCCTCGGTGACCTCGAAGAATCCGTGCGCGCCGCTGCCCTTGGCGTGCACGACCCGCTCCGGCACCCGCTCGCGGTTGAAGTGCTGCATCTTCTGGACGACATAGTGATCGTGCAGGGCGATCGGCCCCGACGGGCCCACGGTCAGCGAGTACTCGTCGCTGGGGGCGGGGATGCCGGAATCCGTGGTGGTCACGGGCGGCCGGGAATCGCTGCGGCGCTTGGGATCGGTCATCGGTTCTCTCTTTCCTCGGACACGGACGCGCGCTCTTTGGCGTCAACAATCGCAGAGGGGCTCACTCGGATGATTTCCGCCTCGGAGAACGCGAAACCAGAAGTCGCGCCCGCCGGCGCCACGCACCCGCCGGCCGCGCCGGTCAGCAGCGCATTGGACCCACTCAGGTCGTCCACCGCACGACCGTGATGCGCTGGGGAGCCGAGCGCGCCCGTAGTCCTCCCCGATCCCGTTCGGTAGTCGCCGGCGGCGGGGACGTGGCGTTTCACGCTCGCACTCGCGCCGGCCACGACCTAGCGTGCGCCCATGGCTGAATCCGGCACGCGGCTGAGCTCTCTGGACTCCACATTCCTCGAGCTCGAGCAGGCCGAAGAGGGCGCGATGATGCACATCGGCGGCGCGCTCATCTTCGAACCGGAGCCGGGCACGGGCGCCACGCCGTCACTCGACGCCCTGACGGCCCTGCTCGAGGAACGGCTGGCGGTGCTGCCGCGGTTTCACTGTCGCCTGTCCGAGAAGCGCGTGCACGGTCTGCAGCGCCCGGCCTGGGTGGAGGATTCCAGCTTCGACATCCGCGCCCACGTGCGCCACGCGACGTTGCCGGCGCCGGGTGGCGAGGCGCAGCTGCACGATTGGCTGGGCGACTTCTGGTCTCACCGCCTCGACCGCGCGCGTCCGCTGTGGGAGATGACGCTGGTCGACGGCCTCGCCGACGGCGGCTGGATGCTGGCGACCAAGACCCATCACGCGCTGGTGGACGGTGTCGCCTCCGTCGACGTCGGTCACGTCCTGCTCGACGCCGAGCGCCGCCCGGCTCCCCCCGCCGCCGACACCCACACCGCCGCCGACACCCACACCGCCGCCGACTCGAGCGCCGGCGGCACCCCCCTCCCCGGCTGGCTCTCTCCGCGCATCCCCGCGCGCCTCGCTCGCGCGACGATCGACACCGCTCTGCACCCGCGCCGCCTGATCCGCGCCGGCGAAGCGGCGGTGGCGATGAGCGAGGTGCTGTCGCAGGACGAGGTCACCCCCTCGCGCCACTCGTCGCTCAATGTCCCGATCAGCACCAGCCGGCGGTTCGCCTCGGTGCCGTTCGCATTGGCCGAGGTCAAGGAGATCAAGGGAGAGCTCGGCGGCACGGTCAACGACGTGGTGCTGGCGGTATCGACCGGCGCGCTCCGGCGACTGCTCGACGGGCGTGGCGAGGAGCTCGAACGCCCGCTACGCGCGATGGTCCCGGTCAACCTCCGGGGTGAGGACCACGATCACCTCGGCAACCAGGTGACCTCGCTGTTCGTCGAGCTGCCGATCGGCGAGGCCGACATCCTCGATCGCTACGAGCGCACGCGCGCCGCCGCCACACAATTGAAGTCCGGTACGGCGGCCCTCGGAGGCTCGACCATCGTGCTGGTCGCCGGCGCGGCGCCGCCACTCCTGCACGAGTCGATCGCCAAGGCGTTGTTCGCAGCGCGGCTCTTCAACATCACGATCACGAACGTCCCCGGGCCCCAGATCCCGCTCTACGGACTCGGCACCCGCCTGACGCGGATCCTGCCGCTCGTGCCGCTGTTCGCCGAACATGCGGTCGGGATGGCGATCGTCTCCTATGACGGCGAGCTGGTGTTCGGAATCAACGCCGACCGGGCGGCGACTCCGGATCTGGACGTGCTCGCGGTGGCGCTCCGGGACGAGTTCGCCGCGCTGCTCTCACTCGCCCGCGCCTGAGGCCCGCCAGCGGCCGGGCCCGGCGCCGTTCAGCGGCCGGGGCCGGCGCCGCTCAGCGGCCGGGATGCACCACGCCGGCGGCGGTGCCCCCACGCCGCTCGGGCTCGCCGGCGGCCAGGAACCGGCCGTGCCCGAGGAACTCGAGCCCGTTCGCGGCGCCGATCGTGGGAGGGATCGTGATCGTCGGATCGAGCGGCGAGGTGTCGCTGACCGCGAACGTCTGCCCCAGCGCCTCGAGCCCCGGCGTGGTCGGAAGGCTCAGGAACGCCGGCTCGGCTTGGGTGGTCGTCGAGTTGCGCTGCGAGGCGCGCGGGGCGGCGATGGCCGCCGGGAGGCTCATGCCGAAGTCGAAGCGGTTGACCAGGATCTGCAGCACCGTGGTGATGATCGACGCGCCGCCGGGAGAGCCCACGGCGAGCAGCGGCCGGCCGCCGAAGAGCACGATCGTCGGCGCCATGCTCGAGCGCGGCCGCTTCCCGCCGGCGGGGAGGTTCGGGTCTGGGGCGCTCCCCTGCGAGGGCACGAAGTCGAAGTCGGTCAGCTCGTTGTTGAGCAGGAAGCCGCGCCCGGGCACGACGATTCCGCTGCCGCCGAGCTCCTCGATCGTGTTCGTGTACGAGACCACGTCGCCGGCGTGGTCGGCGACCACGAAGTGGTTCGTGTGCGTCCCCTCATGACCGGCTCCGGTGCCGGGCTGGGCGGGGGTGCAGCCGCCGGCGCCGGCGAGGGGATCGCCGGGCGCGACCGGGCTCGTCAACGCGCGGGCCGGATCGATCAGGCATGCCCGCTGCCGCGCGAACGAGTCCGACAGCAGTTGCCGGAGCGGCACGTTCACGAACCGCGGATCGCCCACGTACCGGTTGCGATCCGCGAACGCGAGCCGGCTCGCCTCGAGGTAATGGTGCAGGGCCTGGACCCGGCTCTCGCCCGCGAGGTTGAAGTTGGACAGGATGTTGAGCGCCTCGCCGACGGTGGAGCCTCCACTCGAGGACGGAGCGATCGAGTACACGTCGGCGCCGCGGTAGCGGACATGGGTCGGCGCCTGGTCCAGGGCCTCGTAGCGCCGCAGGTCGGCGATCGACATCAACCCCGGACGCGGGACGAGCGTCGCGCCGGGCGCCAGCGGGAGGTCGTGCACCGTGTGAACGATGTCCTGCCCGATCGGGCCGCCGTAGAAGGCTCCGATCCCGCGCCGGGCGATCTGCTCATAGGTGCCGGCCAGATCAGCGTTGCGCAGGGTCGATCCGACCACCGGCAGGCCGCCTCCGGGGAGGAACAACGACCGCGTGGAGCTGAACTGGGCGAACCGGGCGGCGTTCTCTCTCTCCTGCTCGCGCAGCGTGGAATCGACGGTGAACCCGTTCCTGGCCACGGCGACCGCCGGCCCGAGATCGGTGCCGAGGCCGAGGCGCCCCCAGCGGTCCAGCGCGCGCTGCCAGGTCGCCAGCGTGCCGGGCACGCCGACCGACAGCCCGCTCGTGACCGCGGTGGGGAAGGTGAGCGGCCGGCCGGTGGCCGGGTCGATGAACAGGCTCGCGGTGGCGACCGCCGGCGCGGTCTCGCGGCCGTCGATCGTGTACACGCGCCGGGTGTGCGCGTCGTAGTAGACGAAGTAGCCACCGCCGCCGATCCCGGCCACGAACGGATCGGTCACCCCGAGCGTCGACGCCACGGCGACCGCTGCGTCGGCGGCGCTGCCGCCCCGGCGCAGGATGTCCAGGCCCGCGTCGGTCGCGGGCACCGTGTCCGATGCCACCGCTCCGCCGGTGCCGATCGCCACCGCCTGCTTCGCCAGCGCCGGCGACGGACCGGCCCAGATCAGCAGTAGGAATGCGGCCGCGAGAGCGACGAGCCCGGCGCGCACCTGGACGGATGGGCGGACACGCATGCCCCCTCACTTCCCCGAACCGGGACAGTTCACACCCACGGACGCCAGGCTATGACACCGCCGCCGGCCCCGCGATCAGGGCGTTCTACTGAAGGCGTATCGGTAACTCACCCTGAACTTCGGCGCGTATCCCCTAATCGCAGGATGTTCGTGGACCGCGACCGTACCGAGACTGCAGGTGAGACGCGTGCTCGAGCACGAAGCCCGTGGCCCGCGCCACAGAAGCAGCGCGCCAGGGACCGATCTTCAGGGAAGCCCATGTTCAGCTCGATCCTTCCACGACGCCTGACCGGCGGAGGTGGGCGCGCGGCCCGGCCGCCGGCGACGGACCGATCGGGCCGCGAGCCGGGGCTGACGGACATGATCGCGGTGATCCAGCTGGCGGCCGCGGGCCTGGCCGCGGTTCTGGTGCTGCTGCCCGGCCGTGGAAGCATCGACGCCCTCGGCATGCTCGTCGTGGCCGCGCTGGCGATCGCGCTCGGGGTGGCACTGCTGTCGTGTCACGGCCGCATCGAGAGGCGCCTGTGGATGCCGATCTCGCTGCTCAGCACGGTGCTGCTCGCCGGGTATGTGTACTTCGGCGGCCGCGCGGCGATCCCGTTCGGCCTCTTCTACCTCGTGCTCGCCGGCATCTGCGGGTGGTTCCTGTCCAGCTACCAGGCGATCGCCCAGGCCGCCGTGATGGCCGGCGCCTACGCCCTCGCCCTGTCGTTGACCGGCGTACGGGACACCTCGGCCGGCTCGGCCCGCGGCGTTCACGCTCTGCTCGTCGGCATCTGCGCGCTGACCGTCACGACGCTGCTCGTCCGGATGCTCAGGCGGCGCGCGGTCGACGACACCGAGCGGCTGGCCGCGCTTGTCGGAGGATCCGACGACGCGATCATCGGCAAGGACCGCAACGGGGTCATCACAATCTGGAACCCCGGGGCCGAGCGCCTGTTCGGCTTCACCGCTCCCGAGGCCATCGGCCGTCCGATCGCCGAACTGATCCCGGCAGCGCAGCCGGGCGAGGACGATGAGCTCATCCGCCGGGCGCTCCGAGGCGAGCGAATCGAGAGCTACCGGATGGAGCGCACGTGCAAGGACGGGTCCCTGGTCACCATCTCCGGCACGATCTCGCCCATCCGCGACATCGACGGCCGCGTCGTCGGCACCGCGAGCATCACGCGCAACCTGACCCCGGCCCGGCACGCGGCCCAACGGATCGCGCTGCAGTCCGGGCTGCTCGACGCCGTCGACGCAGCGGTGGTCGTCACGGATTTCGCCGCCTGCGTGACGTACTGGAACCGCGGCGCCGAGCGGCTCTACGGCTACGCCGCCGAGGAGGCGGTGGGCCACGACCTGCTCGAGCTGATCGTGCCCGAGGAGAGCCGCACGGCGGTGGGCGGCTTGGCGCGCGAGGCGATCTCCGGCCGCCGCGCCGGCGCCGAGCTCGACCTGTGCGACCGGGACGGCCGCTCCTTCCCGGTCGACTTCCGCCTGCTGACCTTCGTGCCCGCCGGCGGGAACCGCCGCCCCGGGGCCCTGATCGGGATCTCCGTCGACATCAGCGCCCGCCGCGAGGCCGAGGAGTCCGTGCGCCAGCTCGCCGAGGGACACGAGGAGATCGCCGAGCTCGCCTGGCTCGCCCGCCGTGGAGCGGAGCTCGAGGAGCTTCAGCACCGCGCCGTCCGAACCGCGGCTCGGGTGCTGTCGGCCGACTGCGCATCGCTGGTGGAGTACGGACCGGCCTCCGGATTCGCGTTCAAGGCCGCCATCGGCTGGCCGGAAGGGCGCGCCGGCGACCAGATCGCGCCCGACGCCGGCTCACTGGCGGGATACGTGGTCGCGTCGCATCGCCCGATCGTCGTCGACGACTGGGACCGCGAGCAGCGCGTGCAGCGCTCGGGCAAGCTGCTGGCCCGCGGCGTGCGCTGCAGCGTCGCCGTGCTCGTCGGCGAGCCCGGGTCCCCGGTCGGCGTGCTGGCCATCCACTACTGCAAGCCCCAGCGCGCGCTGCAGGAGCACATCCCGTTCCTCGACGCCGTCGCCAATCTGCTCGCCGAGGCGATCGACAGTCGCGCGGCGAAGGCGACGATCCAGCACCAGGCCTTCCATGACGCGCTCACCGGGCTTCCCAACCGGGCGCTCCTGCTCGAGCAGCTGCGGCACAGCCTCGATGCCGACGCCGGTCGCGGCCGCGGTCCGGCCGTCCTGTTGATCGACCTCGACCACTTCATGCTCGTCAACGACTCGCTCGGGCACGGATACGGCGACGAGCTGCTGCGGCTCGTCGGCGCCCGGCTCAGCGGTGTGATGCGCAAGGGCGACCTGCTCGCGCGGCTCGGCGGCGACGAGTTCGCCGTGCTGTGCCGAGACCTGCCCTCGGAGATGAGCACCGCCCGCGTCGCCCAGCGGCTCGCCTCGGTGCTCCAGGCGCCCTTCTCGCTCAACTCCGAGGAGAGGGTGCTGACGGCGTCGATCGGGATCGCCGTCAGCAATGGCTCCTCCTCGGCCGAGGAGTTGCTCCGCGATGCCGATGCGGCCATGAACCACGCCAAGCAGAACGGCCGCGGCCGGACCGAGATGTTCGACACGGAGATGCGGGCCCGGGTCCTCGGACGGGTGAGAACGGAGTCGGCGCTGCGCTCAGCGCTCGCCACCGAGGATGCCCTCTTCGTCCACTATCAGCCGTTGATCTCGCTGCGCACGGGCGCGATCGTCGGCGCCGAGGCGCTCGCCCGCTGGCGACACCCCGAGTGGGGTCTTGTCCCGCCGAGCGAGTTCATCCCCGTGGCCGAGGACTCCGGTCTGATTCACGCTCTCGGCGCTCGTGTGCTGCGCCAAGCGGCCTACGACTCCGCCGCCTGGCGTGAGTTCACCGACTTCGGAGGCGTCGCCGTCAACGTCTCCACCCGGCAGCTCACACAGCCGGACGAGCTGACGGCGCTCGTGCGCCAGGTGACCGCGGCCGAGGGCATCGCGGCGGGATCCATCACGCTCGAGATCACCGAGAGCCTGCTGATGGAAGCGCTGGGGCCGGCTCAGCACGCGCTCGATCTGCTCACCGAGCTCGGCGTCCAGCTCTCGCTCGACGATTTCGGAACCGGCTACAGCTCCCTGAGCTACCTGCGCACCCTGCGCCTCGATCGGGTCAAGATCGACCGCTCGCTGACCATGAACATCGTCGACGCCCCGCGTGACGCCGCGGTCGCCGATGCGATCATCCACATGGGCCACGCGCTCGACCTCGAGGTCGTCGGCGAGGGCATCGAGACCCGCGGCCAGGCCGCCCGGTTGCAGGCCCTGGGCTGCGATGTCGGCCAGGGCTTCTACTTTGCCCGGCCGATGTCCGCGGAGGCGTTCACCGCGCTTCTCCGCGACCCGCCCGATTGGCTCCCCCGGCCCGCCGTACGGGCGCGCACCCGGCCCCGCTCGACCCACCTCGGCTGACCCCGGCACCCAGGTGGCGTCCCGAAACCGTGGTTTCCCACATGTCGGTCACAGACAAGCCGCGCGTTCCAACGCAGTTCGACGGCCGATGAAGATGGGCAGATGGACGCCTCAGTGACAGCCAGCGGTCCGAGCATCGAGCGCGTGCTCGGCTTTGACCTCGCGGTCGCGCTGACGCAGGTCGTCGACCGCGGCGCATCGGATCTGCATCTCAAAGTCGGCAACCGGCCGCTGATCCGGCTCGAGGGCCGGCTCGACTGGCTGAACCCGGCGATCGAGCCGCTGTCGGCCTGGCACACCGAGGAGATCCTGCACCAGCTCCTGCCGGAGAGCCGGATCAAGGAATTCGAGGCCAGCAACGAGCTCGACTTCGCCTACACCGCACCCGGCCTCGGGCGCTTCCGGGTCAATGCCTATCGCCAGCGGGGGTCGATCGCCCTCGTTCTCCGCGTCGTGCCGAACACCATCCGCACGATCGAGCAGCTGGGCCTGCCCGAGATCGTGCGCCACCTTGCGGAGGAGGAGCATGGGATCGTGCTCGTCACCGGGACCACGGGTTCGGGCAAATCGACCACGATGGCGGCGATGATCGACCATGTGAACCGCACCATGCGCAAGCACGTCGTGACGATCGAGGACCCGATCGAGTTCGTCCACACGGACGCGACCAGCTCGATCGACCAGCGTGAGGTCGGCTCCGACACGGCATCGTTTCCCACCGCGCTGCGACAGGTCATGCGCCAGGATCCCGACATCATCTTCATCGGCGAGATGCGCGACGAGGAGAGCGTGCGCGTCGCCCTCTCGGCCGCCGATACCGGCCACCTGGTCCTGGCGACCCTGCACACCGCCGACGCGGCCGAGTCGATCAGCCGCATCCTCGACGT
Source organism: Solirubrobacteraceae bacterium (assembly GCA_035555155.1). Classification (GTDB taxonomy): domain Bacteria; phylum Actinomycetota; class Thermoleophilia; order Solirubrobacterales; family Solirubrobacteraceae; genus Palsa-465. The sequence continues at coordinate 16,569 of DATMGZ010000114.1, forward strand.
GCTGCCGGGCTCCGAGCAGCAGCAGGCTCGCGTGCTGCTGGCCGGAACGCTCAAGGGAATCGTCTCCCAGCGGCTGGTGCGCCGCCCGGACGGCAAGAGCCGCACCGCGATCACCGAGATCCTCGTGATGACCGGCCGCGTGCACGATCGCATCGTCGACGCCGACAAGACCGCGGAGCTGGCCGACGTGATCGCCGAGGGCGAGTACTACGGGATGCACAGCTTCGACCAGTCGCTGTGCGAGCACGTCCGGGCCGGCACGATCGCGCTCGAGGATGCGTTGACGCACGCGAGCCGGCCGCACGACCTCAAGCTGCTGATCGCCTCGGGCGGGAATCTCCACACGACGATGGACGACCTCCCATCCACGGTCGGGTCCTGAATCGCCCAGCGGTCGGGCCACGGGCCCGTCGCGCCTTCCGACGTCCGTCTTAGCCGTTTCATAGCGCCTGCTTGCCGAGCGGGTCGATGCTGATCGTGCCGGTTCGTCCCAGACGAGCCGGGCCCGCCGAGCCCTCCGAACACAGGAGCACGACCGTGTCGACCACCGCACTTCCCGCCCTGGGCGCCGGCCGGCGCCGTCGCGCCGCCGTCGAGGACCGCCTTCGCTCGCTCGTCCGCGGCCGTCCGGCCGATCCGCGCTGGGTCCGACCGTCAGCGTTGGCGATCGTCGTCGCCGCCGCCGTCCTGTGTCTCTGGCACCTGACGCGCAACGGCTACTCGAACGAGTACTACGCCGCCGCCGCCAAGGCCGGCAGCGAGAGCTGGAAGGCCTGGTTCTTCGGTTCGCTCGATCCAGGCAGCTTCATCACCGTCGACAAGCCACCCTTGTCGTTGTGGCTGTCCGGGCTCTCGGCCCGGCTGCTCGGCTTCTCCAGCTTCAGCATCCTGTTGCCCGAGGCGCTGTGCACCGTCGCTGCCGTGGGGCTCCTGTACGCGACGGTTCGGCGCTCGTTCGGCGCCACCGCGGGACTGATCGCCGCCGCCGTGCTGGCCCTGACGCCGGTGACGGTCGCGATCGGGCGGGTCAACAACCCCGATGCGCTGCTCGTGCTGCTGCTCGTCGCCGCCGCCTACCTGACGCAGCGGGCGATCGAGTCCGGCAAGACGAAGCACCTCGTGTGGTGCGGCGTGGTCGTCGGTCTGGCCTTCATGACCAAGCTGCTGCAGGGCTGGATGATCGTCCCGGCGCTCGCCGCCGCCTATCTGCTCGCGGGACCACATCGGCCGCTGACGCGTATCCGCCAGCTTGCTGTGGCCGGCGCGACAATGGTCGCCGTCAGCGCCGCGTGGCCGGTGGCCGTCACCCTGTGGCCCGGCTCGAAGCCGTACATCGGCGGCAGCACGAACGGCTCGATCTGGAACCTGATCTTCGGCTACGACGGCTTCGGCCGCCTCACCGGGGGCGGCGGCTCGGGCGGCGGCGGGATCACCTTCGGTGGCGGGCCGGGCCTGCTGCGGATGTTCAACGCAGAGGTCGGGGGCCAGATCGCCTGGCTGATCCCGCTCGCCGCGATCGGACTCGTGGCCGGGCTGTGGCTCCGGCGCGGCAGCCCCCGCACGGACCTGCGCCGCGCGGCACTGGTGCTGTTCGGCGTCTGGGCGCTGGTCTGCGTCGCCGTGTTCTCCACTCAGCAGGGCATCTTCCACCCCTACTACGTGAGCTCGCTCGCCCCCGCCGTGGCCGCGCTGTCGGGCGCGGGGCTCGTCACGCTGGTGGCGTGGGCGCGGCGCTCGTGGGCCGGGCTGATCGCGCTCGACGCGGCGATTGCCCTCAGCGCCGGGCTCGCGGTGGTGCTGCTCGCGCGCACGCCCGGCTTCGCCCCCGCGCTCAGGATCGTGATCCCGGTCGCGGCGGTGGTGGCGATCGCCGGCTCGGTCCTGCTGCGCACGGGCGCACCCGTCCCCCGGCGCGCCGCGCTCACCGCGGCCGCGGTGGCCGCGGCGGTCGCGCTGCTCGCCGGACCGGCTTCGTACAGCCTCGCCAGCGTCGGGCGCTCCCTGAGCGGTAACAACGTCCTGGCCGGACCGGCCGGCGTCTCCTCGGGCTTCGGGCCGGGCGGGGGCGGCGGTGGCGCTCCGGGCGGCGCCGCGCGGGCGGCCGCCGGCTCGAGGCCCGCTTTCGCGCCGACCGGCGCCTCCGGGGCGCCGTCGCGCAGTGGCGCGGCTCCCGGAGGCGGCGGCTCACTCTCCAGCACGGCGATCGCCTACCTCGCGGCGCATCAGGGCTCGGCCACGTATCTGCTGGCCGCCTCCGGCTCGCAGACCACGGCGCCGATCATCATCGCCACCGGTCGGGCGGTGATCACGATCGGCGGCTTCAACGGCAGCGACCCGGCGCCGACCGTGAGCCAGCTCGCCGCGCTCGTCGCCGAGGGCAAGCTGCACTACGTGCTGCTGGCCGGCTCCGCCGCCGGCGGCCCCGGTGGCGGCGGATCCTCAGAGGCGATCTCGACCTGGGTCAAGGCCCACGGCGCCGTCGTGACCGCGGTCACCGTGAGCGGCGGGACGCTCTACCGGGTCGGCTGAGCGTTCCCTCTCACCCCGACGGCGGGACCGCCATCCGCTGGTTGATCGAGAACGTCGCCCCCGCTGGGTCAGCCAGGACAGCGCTCCTGAACATCGGCTGCTCGTGCGGGGCCACGACGACCTCACCGCCGAGCGCGACCGCGCGCTCGGCGGTCCCGTCGGCATCGTCGACCCAGAAGTCGACGCGCCACCGCGCATCCATGGGAGCCGAGGATCCGGCGAGCGTGCTCATCACGCCGACGACGTCGCGGGGCACGGGCTGCTCCGGCTCGCCGCCGACGTAGCCGGGCAGGCGCCACAGAACGACCGGGGCGCCGGGCGCGACCGGCTCGGCCTGCCAGCCGAACATCGCGCCGTAGAACGCCGACGACGCAGCGGGGTCGGCGGTCTCGAGCAGGCTCATCGCCCACGCGCGCGGCGCGTTGATGAGCTGGGCGCCCTCGCGGCCGGCGGCCTCCCACACGCAGACGACCGCGCCGGCCGGATCTTCGAGCACGGCCATGCGGCCCGCCGGCAGCACATCGAAGGGACCATCGCGGAGCGTGCCGCCCGCTCGCGCGGCGCTCGCCGCCGCCGCGTCGGCGCTGTCGACGCGAATGTACGTGCTCCACGCCGCCCCGCCGGCGCTCCGCGGCTCGGGCGCCGAGCCGATTCCGGCCACGTCACGGCCCGCGACCCGGGCCACGTAGTACTCGCCCGGCGGATCTCCGGGCATCGGCCCGGGCCCGGCGAACTCCCACCCGAACAGGGGGCCGTAGAAGTCCAGTGCCGCCCTCGGATCCGGCTGCAGCGACTCGACCCAACAGGGAACGCCGGCCGGGTACTGCTCACGCTCACTCATCTCGCCACCTTTCTGGAGGACCTGAGCCCTGCTCCAGGCTCGAGCTCGTAGTCGATATACCGTAACACATAGTTGGATAAACCAACTAATTGAACGTCAATCCGGATCGCGATCGCCTAGACTGTGCCCGTGGCCACGAAACGTTCATACGGCGATCCCTGCGGGATCGCGCGGGCACTGGACCTCGTCGGAGAGCGCTGGGCGCTGCTCGTCGTCCGCGAGCTCGTGCTCGGGCCCAAGCGGTTCACCGATCTGCGCACGGGTCTGCCCCACCTCAGCCCTGACGTGCTCGCCCAGCGTCTGCGGGAGCTCGAGGGCGCCGGCGTCGTGCAGCGCCGGACGCTGCCTCCTCCGGCCGGTTCCCGCGTATACGAGCTGACCGACTGGGGCCGCGAGCTCGAGCCGGTCCTGCTCGCGCTCGGACGCTGGGGCAGCCGCGCCGCCTTCCCGCCCGAGCACGGGCAGCTGGGGATCGATGCCTTCGTGCTCGCGCTCGAGACGCTGTTTGACCCGTCGGCCGCCGACGAGCTCAGCGCCGGCTACGAGCTGCGCCTCGGCGAGTACCGCTTCCACGCCCGGGTGAGCGGCGGCCGACTGGAGCTCGAGCGGGGAGACGCGCACCGACCGGACGCCACCATCGCCGGCGAGCCGGGCGCGCTCTCGGCGGTCCTCTGGCACGGCCGGTCGCTGGCGCAGGCGCTGCGATCGGGGACGATCGCGCTCGACGGCGATCGCGCCGCGGCCGAGCGGTTCCTCTCGCTGTTCCCGGCCCCGCGGCCCGCCGCGTCCGCGCCCCCGGGCGCCGCCCCGGCGCTCGCCGCCGGGCGCTGAGCGGCGCCGGGTATCGTGATCGGGCGGAGATGGATCCTGCCACCGTCGCCCAGCAGGCCGACGCCCTCGCGCGAGCGTGGTCGCCGCCGTCGGCACCCCGTTCGTGGGAGCTCACCGCCGCGATGTTCGCCACGCTGCGCGACGACCCCGAGCTCCTCAGCCTGACGGCCGAGATCCCCGACGAGCGGCTGCCGCCGCTCCTGTTCTCGGCCGCGAGCACCATGCTCGTGCGCCGCCTGGCACCGGAGCCGCTGGCGCGCTCCTACCCGGTCGTCGGCGCGCCCCAGCCGCCGCTGTCGCCCACCTTCGGCCCCGACTACCGCGCGTTCTGCCTCGATCATCGCGACGAGCTGCGGGCGCTGTGTGCCGAGCACCGCTATCAGATGAGCGAGCCGGGGCGCTGCGCCCATCTGCTGCCGGCCCTGGCGCTCGCCGCCGGGACCCGTGAGGTCGCGCTCGCCGACCTCGGCACCGGCGCCGGATTCGCGCTCGCCCTCGATCGCTACCGCTACATCTACCGGCACCCCGACGGGACTCGGACGGCGGTCGGCGACAGGGCATCGCCGGTCACGATCGCGACCGAGACCCGCGGCCCCCTCCGGCCGCCGCTGCCCGCCGAGCCGCCACGGATCATCGCCCGCGTCGGTGTCGACGCCGAGCCGGTGGACCTCGGCGATCCGCCGGTCCGGTCATGGCTCGCCGCCTGCGTGCCGCCCGAGGCAGGCGCGCTGACCCGGTTCGAGCGCGCCGCCGATGTCGTGCTCTCGCACCCGGTCGCGGTGCGCCACGGCGACGCGGTCGACGCGCTGGCCGAGCTGATCGCGGAGCTCCCCGACGGGGCGCTCGTGTGCCTGCTCGACGCGTACGTCCACGTCTTTCTCGCGCCCGAGCAGCTCGCTCGCTTCGGCGCGCTCGTGGCCGAGGCCGGGCGCGAGCGCGACCTCGACTGGATCTCGCTCGATCCGCTCGTGCCGCTGGGCCCGGGCGCGCGGCGTGCGGTCGTCGACGTCCCGGTCGGACCCGAGATACTGAAGCGGGGCCGGGACGGCGGCGTCTTCGGCGTGCTCAGCCGACAGAGCTTCCGCGAGGGTCGCGGCGCGGCGTCGCTGCTCGGCCTCGGGCACCCGAGCGGGGCGTGGCTCGAGTGGCTCGCCGCGGACGCTGAGTGAACCGGGCTACGCCAGGTGCATCCGGTGGGCGACCGCCGCCGCCTGGGTGCGGCTGCTGACATCGAGCTTCCGCAGGATCCTCGAGACGTGCACGCTGGCCGTCTTCTCGGCCATGTACAGCGCCGCCCCGATCTGCCGGTTGGTCGCGCCTTCGGCGATCAGGGCCAGCACCTGGCGCTCGCGGGCGGTGAGCCCGAACGGGTCCGGCTCGGGGGCCCCCGGGGCTGAGCCGGCGCCGTTGCCGTCGGTGGAGTCCGCGGCACCGGCGGCGCCGGCGGCGAGATCGAGCCGGGCGCGCTCGCCGAGCGCCTCGATCTCCCCGGCCAGCCACCGGGACCCGAGCGCCCGCGCGCCGGCGAGCCCGACACACGCAGCCTCCTCGGCGGCGACCCGGTCACCGGCCTCGACGTAGGCCTCAGCCGCGCGCCACTGCGCCAAAGCGGCCGGATACGGGCGTGCGACCGCGTCCCATTCGCGCGCCGCGGCCGTCCACCGGGCCGGGTCGCTGCGGCCCCGGGCCCGCGTCAGCTCCGCCGCCCCGAGCGCCCTCCAGGCGCTCTCCACCGGGCCGCCTTCCTGGGCGGCGGCTTCGAGTCGCTGCATGTGGATCCGCGCTCGGGCGATCGCGGCGCGCGCGTCCGGCTTCTCGCGCAGATCGCGAGCCCGCTGCGCGAAGTCCGCCTCGACCCGGACCCCGATCGCGCTGACGCGGGCGATCCGCATCACGTCGTCGGTGCACAGCTCGATCCGGTCAAGGGCCCGGTCGACCGCCTCTCTGGCCCCGGGCAGGTCGCGCCGGCGGCGGCGCAGCTCCCCGAGCAGCGACCCGAGCAGCCCGATCCATTGCGGCTCCGAGGACACCTCGACGAGCGGTCGGATCTCGTTCAGGCACTCCTCGGCCCGCTCGGCCTCGCCCAATCCGAGCGCGAGCTCGGCCTCGCGCAGCCGGCGGAAGATCAGCAGGACGCCGATCAGCTGGGACATCGGGGGGCCGAGACGAGCGCGCGCCAGTTTCCAGTCTCCGGCTTCGAAGGCGAGCTCTGACGCCGTCAGCAGCATCCACTCGCGCGCCCGGCCGAGCATCCGCGGGGTCTCGCTCAGGCCCTCCTGGGCGATCTCGAGCGCCTCGCGCGTGCGGCCGGCGAGGTTGAGCATATCGGCCAGGTTCGCGTACGCGGTGGCCAGGCTGTCGGCGTCGTCGTTCTCGCGCGCGATCGCGATCGCGCGGCGCAGGTACCCGACGCCGTCGTCGACGTCGCCGAGCGCACCATGGGCCATCCCGAGAGTGTTGAGGGTCTCTCCCTCGGCCTCGGTCTCTCCCGCCGCGACGGCGGCGGCCAGTGCCTCCTCGCCCTCCCGGACCGCGTCGCGGTACCGGCCGCGCAGGACGCGCGTGCGGGCCAGCCACGCGAGCAGGAACGCGCGCTCGCGGCTCGCCTCCCCGGCCGGGAGCATCGCCAGCGCGCGCTGGGCCATCTCGATCCCCTCGAGCCCGCGGTTCAGAGCCCACAGCGTCCGGGCCAACCGCGACAGGACCCACGAGTAGGTACGCGGGTCCTCGTGCGCGTCGAGCTCCTCCAGCGCCGCCCGCAACAGCGTCTCGCCCCGGTTGCGGTCCCCGGCGAACCCGTGTGCGCCCGCGGCCAGGACGAGCGCATCCACGTGACTGATCCCCGCGACCCGCTCGGGCTCGGGAACCCGCGGCCACAGCTCCAGCGTACGCTCGGCCAGATCTGCCGTCTCGCCGTAGGCGTGCACGCACCGCGCGGCGAGGGCCGCCTGCACGCTCGCGCGCAGCGCCGACGGCTGATCGCCGGCGGCTTGATAGTGGCCCGCGATCAGCGCGGCCCGCTGCACCTCTCCCCCCTCCCCCTCCTGGTGCTCGAGCGCCTGGGCCAGGGCGAGATGCAGCTCCCCGCGCTCGCCGGGAAGCAGGTCGTCGTACAGCGCCTCGCGCAGCAGCGCGTGGCGGAAGCCGAGCCGGCCGTCGTCGCCCGCCACCAGCACCTGCTCGGCGACGGCCTCGCGCAGCGCCAGGTTGAGCGCCGGCCGGTCGATGCCGGTGACGTCGGCGATCGTCGCCTCGTCGAGCCGGCCGCCGGTGGCGATCGCCCGGGCGGCTCGCTGGGTGTCCGGCGAGAGCCGCTCGATCCGCAGCATGAAGGCGTCGCGGAGGCTCTGCGGGGCCGCGCCGCGGCCGTCGAGTCCGGCCGCCAGCAGCTCCTCGATGTACAGCGGATTCCCCTCACTGCGCGTGAACAGGCGCTCGGCCAGCTCGTCGCTGGGCGCATCGCCGAGGATGTCGGTCAGCGCCTCGACCAGCTCCGCGCGATCGAACCGCCCCAGGTCGACGCGCCGGGTTCGCTCGAGACGCTCGAGCTCGCTCAGCAGGGGCCGCAGCGGATGCCGGCGATGGAGCTCGTCGGTTCTGAACGTCAGCAGCAGCAGCACGCGCTCCCGGCGCAGACTGCGGGCGAGGAAGCCGACGAACGTCCGCGTCGAGCGATCCGCCCAGTGCACGTCCTCCAGGACCAGCGCAAGCGGCCGGCCGTCGCTGAGCACGTCGAGCAGCTCGAGCAGCGCCTCGAACAGCCGCAGCTGGGCCGAGGGGTCGAGCGCATCGCTGCGGGGCCGACCGTCGTCGAGCGCCGGCAGCAGCGCCGCCAGCTGCGCTCGCGTGCCCGCCCCCAGCGAGGCGAGCGCGGGATGGCGCGCGCGGGCCAGTGGTCGCAGCGCACTCAGCAACGGCGCGTAGGGCAGCTCGGTCTCGCCCTGCTGCACCCCTTCGCCCCGGAGCACGAGCGCGTCCTCGTCGGCGAGCCGTTGCTCGAACTCCCCCACCAACCGCGTCTTGCCCACGCCCGACTCTCCGCCGAGCAGCACGAGCGCGGGCCGGCGGGCGACCGCCTCACGCCACGCGAGCTCCAGTTCCGCGAGCTCCCCGACCCGCCCGACGAGATGACTGCTGGTCAGCCTCGGCCGCATGTCCGAAGTATCGCGAGCGATCCAGAAGACGGCCGAGTCGGGTGTGGGGGCGCTGAGGCTCGCCCTCGACGGCACGGCGGGCGGCGGCTCGGCGGATCTCCGCCTCTTTTGCGGCGATGACGGCATGATTGAGTGTCGATTGCATTCCGGGCTCCTCTCGGACCAATTCATGTGAGCTCAGAATGGACTGAGAGGGCTCGCCGCACATCGGGAGAACGCAGTCGTTTCCCGGTCGTCAGGCCTTACGCCACGCGGCACAGGCCTTACGCCATGAATACCGGCATCGACAGCGTGATCACCCGCATCGAGGCGATCGACGGCGAGCGTTCGAGACGGGGCTGATCGCCGATATCGAGGACGTGACCACGCAGTCGGTCGCACGGGCTCTCTCGATGTGGTCGATCGTGGCGGCGCGCGACATCGCCCGGGGGCACGCCAGATCCTGTGGGCGCTCCGGAACGAGCCCAGGATGTCGGCGATCTACGCCGACACGCTCGCCCGCGCCGTCGAGCTCTCGAGCCGCGGCATCCTGATCTGACTGAAACAGCGCGCTCGGGCCAGCGTCTCGCCGAGCGGGACGCACAGCGTGCTCGCCACCGGCCGCCGGCCCGCGACGATCGTCCAGCGGAGCACCACGCCGTTGAACGCGTGGGCCGAGACCGCGACCTCGAGCGTCTGGCCGACCCGGAATGCCGGCGCCGACCCGCGGAGCAGGCTCACCGTCGTGGTCGCGGGGGTGAAGGTGCGGGCGGAGAGCGGACAGCGCGCTCCGCGGCAGCGGATGCGGACCACGGCGTGCGCCGGCAGCCTCCGAGCCGACAACGCGTGCAGCAGGTCACGCGAGCCCTGCACCGACCACGTCGCGGCGACGCGCGCCGGGTTGGGCGGGGCCAGCTCGTGCAGGCCCCACGGCGGGTTCGCGTTGATGACGCGACCCGGCCGGCAGCTGGCGACGAAGCCGGCGAACCGGCTGACCGGATGGTGTCCGGTGATCGAGTAGACGCCCGCCGGCACCCCGGTCCAGACCACGCCGCCGTCCTTCGAGGACGCGGTCTGCGTGGGGTCGGGAATGACGTTGGCGTTGAAGTACACGGGCTTGGGGAGCGCCGGCGTGGCGCTCGCCGTCGCGCCGGCGACGCCATGGGCGCCGTAGGCGATGAACCCCGCGAAGTTGAGGTCCCGGACGTTCCTGGTGTTGAAGGTCGAGACGATCGCACAGCGGACCGGATCGCCGTGCGCGTCGATGGGAACGTGGAGGAGTTTCACCAGCGCCGCGTAGATCGGCGTGGAGGGAGTCTGGAAGTTGACGTTGGCCAGGTCCTCCCCGGCGGTCGTGAACGTCTGCAGGTAGATCGTGTGATGTCCGGCGGCCTGGATGTACGGCGTCACCCGGGCCCGGTCGGGCACGGCGAGGCCATACGTCCCGTCCGCCCGTACGGTCGCCCGCAGCTTCGGGAACTACACCACCCGGATCGTGGCTCCCGCCAGCATCGTGTGGACGCTGTTGAACTCGTAGGCCGTACCGCGCAGGTGCACCATCGCCGGCGCGGTCCCGGTGCCGAGCGCGGCGCCGGCGAATGCCGCCGGCCCCGCCACCAACAGCGCCGCCGCGGCGACGAGGCGCAGCGGGCGGCGAGGGCGAAAGCTCAGCATCGACAGCTCCATCTCGGTTGCACGATCATCGGAACCAGGCGACGCTAGCCGAGCGCGGCGGCGCCGATCATCAGCATCACCCCGCACGGCGTCCCGGGGGACTACGGAGCACGCTCCGGCGCCCGCCTAGACTTCATCACCGTGAGCTTTCTGCGGGGCATCAACGACTCCCACACGGGCGGCCTCGACCGCGCCGCCCGCGCCACCGGCGCGCACCATGAAGAGCGCCGGAGCACCCGCTCCACCCGCCTCGGCATCGGCACGCTCGCCTGCGGCAGCTGTGACGCCCCCGTCGCACTCGCGGGCCCGCTGTCCCCGGGCGACGAGCTCACCTGCCCCTTCTGTCGCCACAGCGCCCCCGCTCGCGACTTCCTCTCGCTGGCGCTGCCCACGCGGCCGGCGCGGGTGGTCGTGCGGGTGGTGGAGCGGGTGGCGCAGCGGCGGGTGTAGCCCGTCTGGTCGCCACCGCGGGTTCTGGCGGGGCTGGCGTCAACGGCGGCTGGGAAAGTGTGGCCTGGGACGCTCTGAGGGGGCCGCTGAGGGTGCGCTGAGGACGTGCTGCGGCGCTATGCGCACCGGAGGGCGAGCCGAGCTGGCCTACAGACCGCCCGGGACCCCGGGTATTTCCTATGCACCGCAATTCGGTGGTGCTTATCTCGCCAAATCAGGGGCCCCTCGGGCCTCCTCGGCCCCCTAAGCGCCTGTGCGGCGCTTACCTGCGCAAAGTCGCGGCGGAGCAGCGAGTTCGTCGACATAAGCACCGCGAACATCCGGTGCATCGTCCGCGGGACAGCGACCTGGCTGGCAGGAACCGATCCCCTTCCCCAGCAAGCCGTGCAACGCCCAACCCGCTACCCCCCACGGCAGATCACGAGCGCACTGTCACCGGCAGCCCACTACTACCCGGACGCAGCGGCGCCGGCCCGCCACCTACCCCCGGTACGGCGGCGCCACCCCCCATCCCCACCGCGGGACCGGTGCGTGCTCGACCACGTCCGCGTCACGCTGGGAGTTGTGCACGGCGAGACGGGAGGCCCATTCGGCGTACCCGATGATCGCGGCGCGGAACTCGGGGTCGGCGGGCATGTTCGCGTCGTCGGCGGCACGGCTGAGCAGGGTCACGAAATGGAGGCGCTGCTCGGGGGTGATGTCGAGCCCGAGGTGGCGCGCGAGCATATGCTCGTAGCCGCCATGGCCGGCGGTGTATTCGGCCGGGCCGCCCATCACCTCGCACCACCAGGTGGTGGTGTTGCGGCGGTGCTCACGGCCGACACGGCCGCCGAACACGGGGCTGAGCAGATCGTCGCGCTCGACGAGGTCGTAGAACGCGTTCAGCCAGCGCTCGAATGCCTCCCGGCCTCCGCCCCACTCGTAGATCGTCGGCGGCTCCCCGCTCACGGCGGGGACGATAGCTGCACCGCGCGGGCCGAGCAGGAACGCCGTCGGAACCAGCCCGACGCGCAGGACGAGCAGGACGCCGCCGCCGGTCTCCAGCACGCGGGCGAGGATCTCCAGCGCGGCCGGCCAGGGCAGACCGAAGGTGCGGAAGGCGTGCAGCTCCCAGCCGTGGAAGACGAACTTGACTCAGGCGGCGACCGGCCCGGGCGGCTTGACCGGCGCGGCGCCGCGGGAGAACTCCATCGCGCCGTCCTCGAGCGGGCCGTGCCTGAGGCCGACGATGTCGCGAGCGTAGTTCTGGTAAAGCCGCCACGGCGCCTTCGATCCCTGGCGCGGGAACGTGTCGATCGAGCGCTGGACGTAGCCGGAGGAGAAATCGATGAACGGCTGGGCAATCACGGTCGGGTCGTCGTTGCGGGGCATGCACCAGGCGTACCCGTGCTCGTCCATGTGGCGCAGCAGCCGGCACACGTACTCGCAGGTCAGGTCGCACTTGAGCGTCCAGGACGCATTCGTGTAGCCGATCGCGAAGGCGAAGTTCGGCACATCGCTGAGCATCATGCCCTTGTAGCCCATCGTCTCCGGCAACGTGATCTCCCGCCCGTCGACCGTGAGAGTCATCCCGCCGAGCGCGAGTAGGTTCAGGCCCGTGGCGGTGATGATCACATCCGCCTCGAGCTGCGCGCCGGAGGCGAGTTGCACGCCGGTTTCGGTGAACGTCTCGATCCGGTCGGTGACGACCGACGCGCGACCCTGGCCGATAGCGGCGAACAGGTCGCCGTCGGGCACCAGGCACAAACGCTGGTCCCACGGGTTGTACCGCGGGCTGAAATGCGTGTCGATGTCATACCCGGGCGGAAGCTGGCGCTCGAGCCCGCGCCGGATCAGGGCTTTCATCGCTCGCGGCCGGCGCCGGCTGAGCTGGAAGCTGAGCATCGTCAGCAGCACGTTCTTCCAGCGCACGATCGGGTAGGCGGCCCGGGCCGGGAGCACGCGGTTCAGAAACCGGGCGATCGGGTCCTCGCCGGGCAACGTGACGACGTAGCTGGGCGAGCGCTGCAGCATCGTCACGTGTGCGGCGCTCTGCGCCATCGCAGGCACCAGCGTCACCGCGGTCGCGCCGCTGCCGACCACGACCACACGCTTGCCGGCGTATTCGACGTCGTCGCTCCAGTGCTGCGGGTGCACGATCTGACCGGCGAAGCGCTCGGTGCCGGTGAACTCGGGCGTGTAGCCCTCGTCGTAGCGGTAGTAGCCGGTGCAGGCGAACAGGAAGCCGCACGTCACGCGCACGCTCTCCCCGGAGTCACCGCACCCGGCCTCGACCGTCCAGCGCGCGTCGGCCGTCGACCACTCGGCGCTCAGCACGCGGTGCTGGAAGCGGATGTGGCGGTCGATCCCGGCTTCGCTCGCCGTCTGGCCGATGTAGCGGAGGATCGAGGCGCCGTCGGCGATCGACTTGGCCTCCGTCCAGGGGCGGAACGCGTAGCCGAGCGTGTACATGTCGGAGTCCGACCGAATGCCGGGGTACCGGAACAGATCCCAGGTCCCGCCGAGGCGCTCGCGGCCCTCGAGGATCGCATAGCTCTTGCCGGGACACTCGGTCTGCAGGTGATGAGCGGCGCCGATGCCCGACAGCCCGGCTCCGATGATCAGCACGTCGACATGCTCCGGCGAGGTCGGCGCCGTCTCTCCATTCTTGTCGGCGGCCATGGCCGACACGTTAGGCATCGCCACCCCCGGGGCCCAAGCAGGCGTGGTTCCGCGACCCGGCGGGCAACATCCTGTCGGTCATCGAGGGCGGAGCCCCTACTACTCGCCAGCCACGTGAGCCCCCGGCTCGGCCACGCGGGCGGCCGCCGGCGAGCCTCCGAGCGCCGTCATCGGTCTCGGCCCGCGTGAGGCTCGATTCCTCGAAGCGCACCGCGATCCCGGATCCGTCAACGGTCTCCATGACGCCGTATCGATTGTATGAGCAGCGTCGGGGTCCGAAATCGCGCGGACCGCAAGTTCCGCGCGGCGCTAACGTGCTGTCCGTGGATGAGGGACTACCGATCGCCTACAGGGTGCTCGAGTCAGGGGTACCCGTGTACGCCTCCGGCGGCGAGCAGGTCGGGACGGTCGACCACATCGTCGCGGCCGGCGCCGAGGACATCTTCCACAGCATCGTGATGCGCACCGACCGCGACACCCGCTCCGTGCCCGCCGATCAGGTCGCATCGCTGCATGAGCGCGGCGTCGATCTGCGACTCGACGCGGCCGCGGTCGCGGAGCTCCCGCCGCCGGACGGCGGGGCACCGGCCTGGCGAGTCCACGAGCCCGGCGTGAAGCCGAGCCGCTGGACGCACCTCGTCGAGCGGATGACCGGGAGGAACCCGTCGGATGACGATTGGACGAAGGAGGACTGAGCGCAACGTGAGCCAGCGGACATCACCCCCCTTCCGGGCCGACCACGTCGGCAGCCTGCTGCGTCCGGCCGAGCTGCTCGCGGCGCGGGCGGACTTCGCCGCGGGGCGCTGCGATCGCGAGCGGTTGCGGGCGGTCGAGGACGAAGCGATCCGCGCCGTCGTGCGCATGCAGCGCGACGTCGGCCTGCAATCGGCCACTGACGGCGAGTTCCGGCGCTCGTCGTGGCACATGGACTACATCTACGAGCTGGGCGGCATCGAGAAGGCCGAAGATGACATCTCGGTGCAGTTCCGCAACGCCGAGGGCACACTCGAGTTCACGCCGGCCGCGATCCACGTCGGTGGCAAGGTGCATCTCGACCACCCGATCTTCGCCGACGACCTGCGGTTCCTGCAGGACAGCGTCGACGCGGGCATCACCCCGAAGCTGACGATCCCGTCGCCGAGCATGGTGCACTATCGGGGCGGACGAGCCGCGATCGACACCGACGTGTATCCGGATGTGGGGCAGTTCTGGGACGACCTGACCGCCGCCTACGCCGACCAGGTGCGGGCCGTGGCCGAGATGGGCGGCACCTACCTCCAGTTCGACGACACGAGCCTCGCCTATCTCAACGACCCCACCCAGCGCGAGCAGATGACGCGCAAGGGCGAGGACGCCGCCCATCTGCACGAGACCTACATCGCCAACATCAACCGGGCGCTGGCCGGCCGGCCGGAGGGGTTGACGGTCACCACCCACATGTGCCGCGGCAATTTCCGCTCCTCGTGGGTCGCCGAGGGCGGTTACGACTTCGTGGCCCAGGCGCTGTTCGGAGAGCTCGAGGTCGACGGCTTCTTCCTCGAGTACGACGATGCGCGCTCGGGCGGCTTCGAGCCGCTGCGCTTCGTGCCGCCGGGCAAGCAGGTCGTGCTCGGGCTGGTCACCACCAAGCGCGGCGAGCTCGAGGACGCCGACCAGCTCAAGCGCCGGGTCGAGGAGGCCTCGAAGTTCGTGCCGATCGAGCAGCTCTGCCTGTCGCCACAGTGCGGCTTCTCCTCCACCGTCGAGGGGAACGCGCTCAGCTACGAGCAGGAGGTGGCCAAGCTCGAATTGATCGTCGAGACCGCGCGGGACATCTGGGGGAGTGAGCCGGGCTCACTCCCAGCCGGCGGTCCGGAGGATCTCGAGCGCCACCTCGCGCGCCGGCCGGCCGTCGTCCGTGACGCGCCATCACCAGCCGCCTCACGCCCGCGCGGCGGTACACGCCCCCGACGGCGTTGAGGCTCTCGCTCCGATTCTGGAGCAGGAGCGTGGTCTTGCCGCTGCCGACCGCTCCGCAGAGCACAATCGCCTGCACTGGTGAGACGACCGGCACGGCTCGTGGATAGACCGATCGACCTCCGCCGCCTGCGGGTGGCGGCCTGGGTCATCAGCGCGGCGTGCCTCGGGCTGGCCACGGGCTGCGGGACATCGCATTCGGCCTCCTCCACGACGCCGACCGTGCAGCGGACCACCCCCACGCCGCCGGCGCCGCGGCCCCTCCCACCCGCCCCGCTGGTGGTGATCCTGCCGGGGGTGCATCACCGGGGGCTCGAGCCGTGGACGCCGTTGGCCGCGGTCCGGGGCACGACCGGGGTCTGGATCGCGCGCGTGCCGGCGCACGCCGAGCCGGGCCTGACCGTCACGTTGATGCGATTCGATCAGGGCCTGGTGCGGCTCGTGCTCCACGCCGGCAACGAGGACCCCGGCGGCACCGGCTGGCGCTACGGCGCTGTGATCGGGCGACGCGAGGGCCGGGCGGCGGTGGTGGCATTCAACAGCGCGTTCCGCGCATCCTACGGCGCCGGCGGGTTCATGCAGGGCCGGCGGGTCGGCTGGCGTCTGCAGCGCGACGCAGCGTCGGTGGTGATCTACGCCGACGGGAGCGCCGACATCGGCACGTGGCATGGGACTGTGCCCGCCCCCGGACGCGCCGTCGCCGCCGTGCGCCAGAACCTCACGCTGCTGATCAACCACGGGCACGCCGCGTCGACCATCGACACATGTATCAAGGTCTGCTGGGGCGACCCGCTCCACGAGCAGCCCGACGTCGCCCGCTCCGGGCTCGGGATCACGGCCGACGGCGAGCTCGTGTGGGCGGCCGGTGAGGGTCTTTCGGTGCGGGCACTGGCCGAGGCGTTGATCCGCGCGGGGGCTGTCCGGGCGATGGAGCTCGACATCAATCCGGCCTGGGTGGCCGGCTACGCCTACGCCCGCCACCCCGGTTCGGTGCTCGTCCCGATCCCGCTCGTCACCGGCCAGATCGGAATCCCCGGCCAGTTCCTGGCCGCCTACTATCGCGACTTCTTCAGCGTCCTCGCCCGCCCGGCCCCCTGAGCGCGACGCCGCCTCCTGGCGGACAGTCGACCTGTCGCCGGATCACGGCTCTCCCGCCGGCGCGTAGCCCGGTGAGCTAAGCGCGGTCGGTCTCGGCCGGAGTATGGGAGACGGTCGGCGCTCCAGCGGGCGTCGCCTCGGCGCCGGTCAGCGCCTCATGGTGCGAGCTCGATTCGCCGTTGATCGACTCCTTGAAGCCGCGCATGCCGGTGCCCAGCGAACGTCCCATCTCCGGCAGCCGCTTGGCGCCGAAAACGAGCAGCAGCAGGACGACGATGAAGGCGAGGTGAAGCGGATTGTCCAGACCCATCAGAGATGCCCCTCGTTTGGTTGCATTTCCAACCACTACGCGCGCCGGCCGGAACCGGATCACTGCGTTCTCAATTCAGCTGCACGACGATCACCGGCGCCGCCGTGGGCACGGCGCTGCCCCCGGCCGGCTCCGCCGTCACGATCACCTGGCTGACACCGTGCAGATCGACCACCGCGATCACCGCGGTCGCGGTGGCGAATCCGGGCCGGGGGGCCGGCGCGTAACGATCGCTCAGCGCAATCCGCGTCCTTCGGGGCCGGGCGTAGGCATCGGTCCCGTCGGCACCGGCGTCCCGGAGCACGCGGCGCCGCAGCCTCCGTGGCGTGGGCAGCTGCGGCGCGGCCATCGCCAGCGCGTCCGCAACCGCCTGGAGGGTGCCGCACTCGTCGCCGCAGACCACACATCGGGCCAGGTGGGGGCGGAACGCGTCCAGCTCGTGATCCTCGAGCGCACGCAGCACATACGCCGGCGCATCACCGCCACACCGATCCACAGAGCTCACACCACCACCTCCGCCATCACCCGCCGCCCACACTTCCCACCCGGTTAACGTCGTTCTGGCCCGGACGGATCACCGGCGGGCGCCGGGGGCGGGAGGGGCCGACCGTCGGGAGCGGCCGCCGGATCAGTCGTCGACCATTGGATCTTCGGCAGCGATTCGGGCACACTTCCCCAGATGCAGAGAGGGGCACATGGGTCTGTGGGCGACGGCGCGGCGACGGGGTCCGAACAGCAGACCGTACGGTCGAGCGAGCGCTCGGAGCTCGAGGTGCTGTCCGGCATCATGCGCCGGGCTGAGCGGGCCGGGATCGATCCGCACCGTGTGATGGTGGCGCTCGACCTGCCGCGCGCGACGGTGGCCGAGCTCGAGCGGCCGCCCCCGGACGCGGACGCTCGCATGCCTCGATAGCCGGCACGCACGCGCCCACGTCGGTGGGGAAGGGCCCTGGTGGGCTTCTCCCTATCTGACCGTCGAGACGAGGTTGGCGTAGTTGCTGCGCTGGGTCTCGCTATGCGGGTGAGACACCCCGCGATGTCGATAACGTGCCCGCATGTCCGATTCGGCCGTCGCGGCGGTGGTGTTCGACCTCGACGGCGTGCTGGTCAACAGCGAACCGGTCTGGGACGCCGCCAAGCACGAGGTCACCGAGCGGGCCGGCGGCCGCTGGCGGAAGAGCGCCGGCACGGAGATGCTCGGCATGAGCGGCCCCGAGTGGGCGGAGTTCATGCGCACCGAGCTGGAGATCCCGCTGCCGGCGGATGAGATCTGGCAGCGCGTGATCGACGGCGTCCTGCGGCGGCTCGAGGACCACGTGCCGCTGATCCCCGGCGCGCGGCAGGCGGTCGAGGCCGTCGCCGCCCGATGGCCGATCGGCGTCGCCTCCTCGGCCGACCGGCCGGTGATCGAGAAGGTGCTCGAGGCGGCCGGGATCGCGTCGCTGTTCGCCGTCACGGTGTCCTCGGCCGAGGCCGGTCGCGGCAAGCCCGCACCCGACGTCTACCAGCTGGCGGCGCGCCGGCTGGGCGTGTCGGCTCAGGACGCGGTGGCGATCGAGGATGCCGGCAACGGCATGCGCTCCGCGGTGGCGGCCGGGATGGCGCTGATCGCGATTCCCAACGCCAGCACCCCGGTCGATCCCGACTCGCTGGCGCTCGCCGACCTGGTGCTCGACCGCATCGCGCAGCTCGGGCCCGAGGTGATCCTCAGGGCAGGTGCAGCGGGATCGGCTCGACGTTGAGTGTCCGTCCCACCGCCGCCACGGTGCGCTCGTAGGAGGCCCGCAGGGCGGCGGCGTCGGCGGGATCCGTGCGCAGGGCGCGGCCGACCGGGAGCACTTCGAGGTCGGGGTGCCGGACCCAGATCGGGACGTAGCGGATGTTCGTGACCCGGGCCCCTGTGCGATCGACGACGATCGTGAGCAACGCGATCATGCCGTCCTGGGAGCCGTCGGGACAGCAGGCGCTCGTCTGATTGGAGATCAGATTCCCCTCGCCGAACACGACCAGCTTGCCGTTGATGGTCTGGATCGGCTGCACGACGTGGACGTGCTGACCGACCACCGCCGTGATGTCGGGCGAGCGAGTGAGCGCGTTGGCGAGGTGGACCTGGAAGGTGCTCGGCTGGGTCACGTTCTCGTCGCCCCAGTGGATGTTGACGATCACCACGCGGGCGCCGGCGACGCGCGCGCGATGGGCGTCGGCGAGGATCTGCGGCGCGTAGGCGCGATTGACCGACCATGGATGCGGTGACGGGATTCCGTTGGTCAGCTCTGTGTAGGCCAGGAACGCGACCTTCACCCCCTTGACGGTGAGGATCAGCGGCGTCCGCTGCGCGGCCGCCGAGGTGAACGAGCCCGTATTCGGGATGCCGGCGGCGTCGAGCGCCCGAACCGTGTCGTCGATGCCGGTCTGGCCCTGGTCGAGCGTGTGCGTGGCCGCGGTGTCGCACGCGCGCCACCCGGTGGCCCGGATCGCGGGCGCGAGCGCGGGCGGGGTGTTGAAGGTCGGGTAGCCGGTCGGCGGAGCCGGGGTCATCGGCGTCTCGACGTGACAGAGCGGGAGATCGGTGCCGGTGATGTAGGGCTTGATCTGGGTGAACAGCGCGGCGAAGTTGTAATGCCTGCCGCCGCCGAGCTCCAGGGCCCGCTCCCAGACCGGCGAATGGATCAGCAGGTCGCCACTCGCCTCGACGGTGAACACGACCGGCCGGACGGGTCCGGCCGCCGCCGCCGCGCGCGCCCGCGCGGGGATGGTGGCCCGGGTGCTGCCCGTGGCGGGTCGCGCACCGACGACGGCACCGCTCGCCGCTGCCACCAGTCCCAGCATCAGCAGGCCGCCCACAGCGAGCCGGCGCCGGCGCCGGGTCGCCGCCTGCCGGCGCTCGCGACGGTCGCGGCGCTGCTCTGCGGTCAGCGCTGTTGGCGGCTGTTGAGGCATCCCTAACTCCCCAGTCCGGCGGGTCGGTCGAAGCGGGCGTCGGTCCGCTCCGGAACCGATGGTAGATCGTTCGGGACGTTCGGGTGCGATGCTGGGTCGATGTCCCGTCGCGCCTGGATCGTGTTCGCGGGCGTCGCCGCGCTGTGGGGTGCGCCCTATCTGCTGATCAAGATCGCCGTGCACGACCTCTCGCCGGCGGTGATCGTGTGCGCCCGGACGGCGATCGGGGCGCTCGCTCTGTTGCCGCTGGCGTTGCGATCCAGGGCGCTCACGTCGGTGCGCGGACGCTGGCGCTGGCTCCTGCTCCTGGCCGCGGTCGAAATGGCGGTGCCGTTTACGTTGATCACGGCCGGAGAGCGCCACATCCCCTCATCGCTGGCCGGGATCCTGGTCTCGTCGGCACCACTGTTCGTGGCCCTGTTCGCGGTCTGGGTCGCGCCCGCCGAGCGTTCGCGCGGAATCGCCCAGCTCGGCCTGGTGGCCGGTTTCGCCGGCGTCATCATCCTGCTCGGCGCCCACGTCGGCGGCGGCAGCGCCGGCCTGGAGAGCGCAGCCGCAGTGCTGCTGGCCGCAGCCCTGTACGCGGTCGCCGGCCACATCCTGAGAGCCCGCTTCGCCGATGCTCCGCCGATCGGCGTGATGAGCCTGGTGATGGCCTTCGCGGCGCTGATGCTCGTGGTCCCGGCGGCCGCCTCGCTTCCCTCGAGCGTTCCCTCGGCGCAGACCTGGGCGGCGGTCATCGGACTCGGCGTCGGCTGCACCGGCATCGCCTTCCTGGGCTTCGCGACGCTCACCAAGGAGGTCGGCGTCGGCCGGTCCTCGCTGGTCGCCTACGTGGCGCCGGTGTTCGCCGTGGCGCTCGGCGTCGTGTTCCGCTCCGAGCCGGTGTCGTGGACCACGTTCGCCGGCATGGCGCTGATTCTCGGCGGCTCCTGGTTCGCGGCCCGCCACGGGCCGCTGGTCGAAGCCTCGCCCGTGGGCGCCCCCGCCGTGCGCTGATCAGCGCAGCGCCTGCGCGAGCGGGAAGGCGTCGAGCAGCACGGTGGCGCGGATCCGCGCCGGCAGGGCCGTGCCGGGCGCGATCGTCACGTCCACGCCGACGATCCGCCCCACCCGATCGGTCTGCAGCGAGGTCTCGTGCCGGTAGTCGATCGGCACCGGAGTGCCGGTGCTTGCGTCGGTGAGCAGAATCGACGCCACGTGCGCGGAGGCGAGCGGCAGTCGCGGGCCGCGGAGCGCGGCGGCGGCGGCGCCGGCCACCGTCGCCGTCGGGTGGCGGATCGCGATCGGCCCGGCCGTGACCCCGGCCGGCCGCGATGTCGCCGAGCCGTGGTAGGCGCCGGAGATGAACGTGCCGCTGGCGGCGAGCACGCCGCTCGGGTTGCAGATCCCGGTGAAGGTCAGCTCGGCTCCGTAGTTGGGCACCTGCGCGCAGATCGTCTGCGCGAACAGCGACGCTCCCGGACCGATCGCGAGACTCGGATCGAGCCGGCCCCGCAGCTCGAAGCGCTGCAGCGGCACGGGCCCGAAGCTGAACTGGAGCCGCGCGCTGGGGCTCGAGAGGATGATCGAGCTGCCCTGATAGCGGCCGACGAGCGGGAACCCGAACGCGCTCGCAGGGTCGACGCGCTCGACGCCACGAGCGTCCTTGACCGCCCCGCTCACCCACATCAGCAGCCCGGTCCTGCTCTTGGCGATCGTCGAGACGATCCAGTCATAGCTGTCGAAGCCGATCTGGTTGACCGACGGCAGGAAGGCGGGCATCGGCACGGCCAGCCGGGTGACGGTGATCGCATCGACCCGGTTGGTCCGGACGCTCAGGGGCAGGCGCGGGCCCGGGCCGGCGGTTCGCAGCTCGATCGCCTGGTCGAACCGTCCCGCCGGCGCTCCGGCGGGATTGAAGTTGCCCATCCGGCTGCCGTTGTCGGTGTAGGCGCCCGAGACCCGCAGCCGGTAGGTCGTATGGGGTCGCAGGAATCCATCGGGCACCACGTACAGGTAGTGGCCGTCACCGGACTCCAGGGTCTGGAAGCGCAGCGCCGGCTGCACGTGGACGGTGGTGTCCGGCGCGAGGATGGCCGCGTTCACGGTGCGCCCGCCGCGGCGGACGATCAGCCGCAGGTTGATGACCGTCGCGGTTGCCGTCGCGACCGGTCCCGCGCTCTGCACCGTGCTGCCCCCGGCCGTGACCACGAACACCCGGTCGAGGTTCTGGCCGAGCTCCTGCGACGGGCTCCTGGCGCAGCGGTGGTCGCGGCGGTGCAGGCAGTAGTCGTAGGGAACGTAGTCGACGTACCCGTGCTCGCCGGCGATGTACACGCCGGTCCGGCCGAGCGCGGGCGAGGCGTTGAGATCGTTGCGGTCGCGGAGCACCGGATCGGCCGGCGTCGTGTCGAAGGACCAGCGGCGATGCCCCGTGTCGGAGTCGAGCGCGTACAGCTTTCCGTTCGATGACCCCACGTAGACGATTCCGCGGTGCTCGGCGGCCGGCGCGGCCCCGAGCACCGGCGAGGAGCGGATCGGATCGCCGGTGTCGTAGCGCCACAGCAGCCGGCCGCTCGGCGACAGCGCATAGACCGAACCGTCGGTGGAGGCGACGTAGATCGCGTCCGTCCGGCCACGGCCATCGACGCCGAGCGCCGGCGAGGCGTAGATGTGGTCGGTGGTGGCGAAGCTCCAGCGCACCGTTCCCGTGGCCGGGTCCAGGGCGTAGAGCTTGGAGTCGAAGGAGCCCACATACACCGTGCCGTCGGACCCGATCGCCGGTGAGGAGACGACGTAGCCGGGGACGAACGTGCTCCACAACGGCCGCCCGGCGCCGCCCAGCCGGTACACGTGCAGATCGAGCGAGCCCCAGTAGCTCGAGCCGTCATCGGCGAACGCCGGCGTCGTCCAGAGGGAATTGCCCGCGGTGAATACCCACACGAACTTGCCCTGTGGCGTGACGGCGTAGGCGCTGCCACCGGTGTTGCCGGCGTAGATCGTGCCGCGCGGGCCGATCGCCACGTTGCCCTCCCACCAGCTCACCCCCTGCGCCGCGACAGGCGGCACGGTGGGCCGGAAGGTCCACAGGATCCGCGGGCGGCCGGTCCGCGGCGTGGTCACGTGGTACAGCCGGCCGTCCGCGGACCCGAACGTGAGCGGAGCCGATCCGAGCGCGGGGTCGTAGCTCGAGAGCGCGCCGGCGGCGTCGATCAGCCCACCCGTCTTCAGCCGCCAGCGCAGGTGACCGCGCGCGTCGAGGGCGTAGAACGACGAGTCGCCGGAGCCCACGTACACGGTGCGGTCGCTGCCGATGACCGGTGTGGAGAAGATGCCGCGCCCGGTCCGGAACGCCCACGGGTCATCGCCGCCGTAGCGGGCGACGATCGTGCTGCGGCCGCTGTTCAGGCGGTCGTGACGCATCTCCGGCCATGGCGAGGCGGTGTCGAGCGGCACCGTGATCGGCGAGGACGCCGCCGCCCGCGCGACCCCGGTGGCGGCGGAGGGGACGATCGTGCCGGCGATCAGGAACGCCGCGCCGAGCCGCGTGGCGACGGCGCGGAGCCGCCACGGCGACCGGCGTCGCCAGGGAGGCCGGACGTCCATTGCAGCACTGTGGGCCGGCCCGGGGCGCGCGCACATCGGGTGAGCATGACACGACCGCGCGGAGAACGCCGGCGGCTCAGAGGTCGAGCGGGGGCGCGTCGGGCACGAGGCCCGATTCGGGCGGGAGCGCGGCGTCGGCGATCAAACGCCCGTTCGCGCGCCGCGGCGCCGGCGGCCGGTGGTGGCTCAGCGGCCCGGCAGGTGATAGATGTCGAGCTCGCCGCTGGTGGCGTGGTCGTTGGCGTTGCCGACGGGCAGGATGATCCGCCCGCCGACCACGATCGGGCTGTTCCAGTGCCCGGTCGAAGCGGGCAGCGAGGCCAGCGCGCGACCGGACGCCGGTTGGCGGATCAGCAGCCGACCGTCGATCTGGTCGAACACGTACAGCAGCCCACCCGCCAGCACTGGGCTCGTCCCCGGCGTCCCGTGCTGCCACCGGACGCTGAGGCGCGGGTGTGCCCCACCGCCGAACACATATGCGGCGGTGCCGGCGGCGTCGGCGACGAACGCGTACGTGGTGCTGCCCGAGCGCCACACCGCCGGATCCGCGAACACCTGCGTGGAGCCGGGCGCCGCGATCCGCTGCAGCTCGCCGCCGAGGCGCTTCCCGGCCCCCGAGCTCGTCCCGTTCAGCTGGTCGAGGTCGAGCAGCTTGAGCACACCGTCCTTGCCGCCCTGGACCGCGAGGCGTCGGCCGCCGGCCGCCGGCAGCAGCGCTGGGGAGGTGCTGCCGATGTCGGTGTCAGAGGCGTTCAGCGACGCCTGGTCGGTCGGGGTCCAGTTGTGCAGCAACCGAGTGGCGTCGGGCGAGAGCTCGAGCACGCTGTCCCCCCACGCCGTGCTGCCGTTGAACGGCCCGTTGCCGGTGGCCACGAGCAGTCGCCCGGTGCCGGGCTCCACGACGGCGCCCGAGCGCCCGAAGATCGCGGAGTCGGTGAACCGGCACGAGCTCGGCACGATCAGCCGAGGACGATCGGAGCACAGCGAGTTGAACACGTGCAGGATGCGCCCGCTGACGCGGTCGATCGCCACCACGTGCCCTTGATACGGCGGCGCGTCGCCGTTGTAGCCGCCGGTCGTGGCGATCACGTAGCGCCCGCGGATGTTCAGCGCAGCGGGGATCTTCTCGTGCGTGGCATCGAACGTAATCGTCACGGGCCAGTGCGCCGAGCGGACCTCGCGCCCGGTGGCCAAGACCAACTTCCGGATCCGGCCGTCCGGGCTGGCGGCGTACACGTAGCGCCGATCCGGGTCGACGATCGGCGTGGCGGTGGTGATCTGTGCCGAGCCCCCGAGCGACGGTGCGCTCGGCGCCACGTACTCCCACAGCCTCGCTCCGGTCCCGGCGTCGAGGGCGATCGTGCGCCCGTACGTCGTGGTCACGACGACCACGTCTCGGGTGTGACCGCCGATGCGGATGGCGTGGACCTCGATCGGCGATGAGTCGACCGTCCCGTCGAGACGGACGACACGTCGCCGCAGGCTGCCGAGGTCGCCCGCAATGATTCCGGTGTCGGCGGGGCCGACCCCGCTGCGTGCGGCGTCGTAGTTGAAGCGCGTCCAGTCGCCGCTCGGGATCGACACCGGTACCGCGGTCGCGCCCGCCGTCGGGGCGACCGGATCGGCCGGGCTCGAGCGCCCGCACGCGGCGAGCAGCAGGGCGCACGCCACGAGGGCGGCGCAGACTGACCTGGAGGCGCTCACGGCAGCCGGACTCCCAGCAGTCCCCGCGACGCAGACGCCGTGGCCGGCGCGCCGCCCCCTACGGCCGGCACCGCCAGGGCGACGAGGATCGTCGCCGGAGCCAATACGGCGGCGCCCGATGCTCCGAAGAGCTGTCGCGTCCATGCGCGCGCGAGGCTCATCCCCGGATGGTAGACAGACCGCGCGCGGCTCCCGGCCGCTTCCGGTGGGCCCGGCTGCACGCTCGGCGCTGAATGCAGCACCGTTCGATCGCTCGCTCGCTGCGTCTGGCGCTGCTCGACCTGGCCGCCGGGCCGTCCGGCCCGCTGGTGCGCGCCCGGGAGATTGCCGCCAAGCTCCAGGCCCACCAGCAGGTCCGCCAGGCACAGCCCCGCAGCACGGCGCGGTCGAGCTCCCGCGACGCGATCATCCTCGTCGCCGGCGCCGGTCTGCCGGCGCTGATCGGCGTCCCGGCCGTGATCACGTTGCTGCTGGGATCGAGGCGGTGGAGTTGGCCGAGCGGAGCGCGCCCGACCGGTCGCGACGCTCGACGTACGCGCCGGCCACCTGCTCGAGGATCTCCAGCATCGCCGTCGTCGCCGGTGAGCGAAACCCGCCGGCGCGGGTCACGGCGACGACCCGGCGCACCGGCATGTCGCGGCCCGCGAGCGGCCGGATCACGATGTCCTCACGGACGTTGGAGAGGGCCAGCTCGGGGACCAGCGAGATCGCCACGCCCGCGGCGACCAGGCCCTGAGCCACGTTGTAGTCGTTGGTCTGGAAGGTCACGTGCGGCTTGAAGCCCGACTGCTCGCAGGCCGCCACCTGCACCGCTCCGCAGTGGCCGTTGGGATCGCACTGGATCCAGCGCTCCGCCGCCAGGTCCGCGAGCCGCACCCGCGCCCGGCCGGCCAGCGGATGCTCGAGCGGCAATGCCACCGACATCGGATCGTCGAGCAGCCGGGTCGTCTCGAGGTCGTCGAGCGCGACGCCGAAGGCCACGCCCGGCGTGATCCCGTAGTCGAACGACAGTGCGATGTCGAGCTCTCCCGCCTTCAGCCGCGGAAGCGCGTCTTCGGGCTCGGCCTCGATCAGCGACAGCTCGACCGCCGGGTGCGCGCGGCTGAAGGCGGCGATGGCCAGCGGGACCAGGGTGGCGCCCGCGGTGGGGAACGACGCCAGCCGCAGCCGGCCGCCGCGGAGCCCGGCGATCGCCTCGAGCTCGGCCTCGGCGGCTGACAGGCGCTCGAGGATCGCCTCGGAGTGCTCCACCAGGGCGCGTCCCGATTCGGTCAACCGAACGCCGCGCGCGCCCCGTTCGACGAGCGTCGTCCCGGTCTCGCGCTCGAGCGCAGCGATCTGCTGCGAGATCGCCGACTGGGTGTAGGAGAGGGCGTCGGCGGCGGCCGAGAACGAGCCGCGCTCGGCGACCTCCTTGAGGACAATGAGTCGGCGCACGTCGAGCATTAGGCGATCTTATCGCTCCTGCGAGAAACGTCAATTGCGCTGATGCCTTGTCGGTGTCATTCTCCGAGTCATGGCAAGCACAGACACCACCATCTCGATCAGGCTCGCGACGCCGGACGACGCGCGCGCGCTGGCCCGGCTCGCGGCGCTCGACAGCGGCACGGTCCCGACGGGCCGGGTCCTGCTGGCCGAGCGCGACGGCGAGCTGGAGGCCGCGCTGGCGCTCGCGGGTGGGGCCACCCTGGCCGATCCGTTCGTCCCCACGGCCGAACTGCTGGCCCTGCTGCGCGTGCGGGCCACGCGGCTGGCCCCGCGTCCACCCCTGTCGCAGCGGCTGCGCGTCCGCCGCTCCGCGCGCCGGTCCCGCCGTGCATTCGCTGCTTAGCGTCGCGCTCATGCGGGCACAGGAGGCGGAGCGGCGTCGTGTAGCGTCCGCCCACTCGCGTCACGTTCCCGACCGCGCCGCCTCCTCCCCATGGCACCGACCGCTTCGACAGCTCCGTTTCACTGGCAGGATGGCGAGCGCCTCGTCGTGTTCGGACGGGGCTGCCTCGCCGGCGCCGGCGAGATCCTCGGCGCCGACTACGGGCTGCTGAGCACCCCGCGCGCGGCCGCGCAGGCGCCTGAGCTGGTGGCGGGCGCGGCGCGCGTTCACGAGGTGCCGCCGGGCCGGGTGGATGAGATCGCCGCGGCGCTGCGGCCCGAGATCGAGGGCGAGCTGCTCGTCGCCCTCGGGGGCGGGCGCGTGATCGATGTCGCCAAGGCGCTCGCGGCCGCCGATCCTCCGCGCCGCGTGGCCGCGATTCCCACCACCCTGTCCGGGGCGGAGATGACCGCCATCCACCGCCATGCCGCCGACGTCGCGGGCGACGCCCCGAGGGTTCGGCCCGCGATCGTGATCGCCGACCCCGCTCTATCGGCCTCGCAACCGCTTCCGGAGCTGGCCGCGAGCGCGGGCAACGCGCTCGGGCACGCCGCGGAGGGACCGCTGACGCCGCGCGCCAACCCGGTGGCGACGCTCGCCGCGCTCGAGTCGGCCCGGCTGCTCGCGCTCGGCTTCCCCGCCGCCTCCGAGGACCCTGACCGCGACGCGCTCGCCCTCGGAGCGCTGCTGGCCGGCTACGTGGTCGGATCGACCGGCTATGGACTGCACCACATCCTGTCGCAGACGCTCGTGCGCTTCGCCGGCGTCGGGCACGGGCCTGCCAACACGATCCTGCTGCCCCACACGGTGCGCGCTCTGGAACGCCGCTCTCCCGACGCGATCGCCCGCCTCGGCGACGCGCTCGGAAGCGATCCTGCGCGGTTTGCCTCCATGCTTGCCAGGTTGACCGGCGCCGAGCGACTGCGGGATGCCGGGGTCGGCGAGGATGCGCTCGAGCCCTGCGCGGACGACGCGGTCAAACGGCCGGAGCTCGCGTTTACGCCTCCGCCGGCCACCCGGGACGAGTTGCTCGAGGTGTACCGCGCGGCCTGGTGAGGGCGGCGTGGATCCGGTCCGCCCGGCTGCGCCCGCGGGGCGCAGGGCGCTGGTGTCCTGATTCAGGAATACGTCGGCATCAGAACGCTAGGCGATCTTGATCAGGACGATCGTGTTCAGCGCGAACACGACCCCGAACCCGATCGTCCAGCGGTTCAGGTTGCGCTCGACCAACGAGCCCCCGCCGAACGGACCGGCACCGGTGCCGACGCCGAAGGCGCCCGAGAGCCCGGCATCCTTGCCCGAGTGCATGAGCACGAGGAAGATCAGGACCACAGCGATGATCACCTGGACGATGCTGAGGAGCGTGTACATCGATCGAGATGGTAGCTGAGCCCGGGCCGGCGCTCAGCCCGCCTGGGTGCCCTCGGCACTGTCGAGCGCGTGCAGGATCTCGATCGCCTCGGTGCGCAGCGAGCGGTCGATGGCCTCGAAGTCGTCGTCGGACAGCTTGCCGGTGCTGTGGTCGAGCTCGGCGTCGCGGATCTCGCGGTACTTGGCCTCCCGCGCCGCCTCGAGGTCGTGCAGCTCATCGGCGGCGCCCACCGGCTCGTCGTCGGCGCGGCGCAGAGGCGCGCTGACGACGACCACGACGGCGGCCAGGACGGCGAGCACGATCACGAACTCCATCGCGTCAGACCTTGGCCAGCTCCGGGACCTCGGCCGGGGCCGGCGGGCCCGTCGTGTCGGCGGCTCGGGCCGGGCGCCGGCGCGGGAACGCGCGCGGCGGCCACAGGGCGATCACGCCGCCGATCGCGATGATCATCGCGCCGAGCCAGATCCACGTCACCAGAGGCGAGATGATGAGCAGGAACTCCGACGGCCACGGGTGCTTGACCCAGCGCTCGGCCAGCGCGCCGATGGCGGCATCGCGTGCGGTGAACAGGTTCGTGATTTGCGCCCGGGCCTGGGCCGGCGGCAGCGACGCCGCCGCCTGCATCGCTTTGAGGAAGACCTGATCGCCCTGGTTGATGAGGGGCTGGATCGGCGTCAGGTCCGGGCTGATCACGGTCCAGATGTCCTTCGTCAGCCCCGCGCGCAAGCCGACCTGGCTCTCCTCCTCACCGTTGAAGAACCGGCCCACGACGCCGAGCGTCGGATCCTGCGCCGGATAGAACCCCCGCGTGGTGGTCAGGGTCTGGACGTGTTTGCCACCCTTGGAGACGTCGAGCACGGCTCCGAAGGAGATCTTCTCGGCCGTCGCCGTGGCGACCGGGCGCACGTAGCGGATCGTGTACCCGTCGACCCTCGCCTGCTGGCCGGGCCTGAGGATCACGTCGTGCGAGTGCTGAAAGGACGACGACGCGGCCACCCCGATCAGCAGCACAGCCAGCCCGGCGTGAGCGATGTAGCCGCCGTAGCGGCGCCGGTTGCGCCGCACCAGTTGCGCGAACGCGCGCGGCACCGGGTCGTGGGTGGTGGCCCGGCGGGCCCGCACACCACGCCAGAACTCCTGCCCGACGGACACGATCACGAACGTCCCGAGACAGAACATCGTCAGCGCGAACGGCCGCTCGCTGACGCCGCCGACGAGCAGCAGCACGACCAGCGTGACGAGCCCGGCCGCGACCGGAAGCGTGAAGTTGCGCCGGAGGTTCGCCGCCGTGACCCGGCGCCAGGCGATCAGCGGTCCGATCCCCGAGAGCAGCACGAGCACGAGCGCCAGCGGGACGATGAACGGCCGGAAGGCGGGCGGCCCGACCGACACCTTCGTACCCGTCAGCGCCTCGGAGATGAGCGGGAAGAACGTGATCCAGAAGATCACGAACACCATCGCCACGAGGACGAGGTTCTGAAACAGGAACACGGCCTCGCGTGAGAGCAGCGAGTCGAGCTGTGAGTCCGAGCGCAGCTCGGCCCGCCGCCACACGATCAGCCCGACCGAGCCGAGCACCATCGCCCCGATCAGGAGCACGAACGGGACGCCGAGCGTCGAGGCGCCGAAGGCGTGGATCGAGTCGAGGATCCCCGAGCGCACGAGAAACGTCCCGAGCACGGCCAGCGTGCCGCCGGCGAGGATCAGGGAGGCGTTCCAGACCTTCAGCATCCCGCGCTTCTCTTGGATCATGATCGAGTGGATGAAGGCGGTGAGGGCGAGCCACGGCATCAGAGCCGCGTTCTCGACCGGATCCCAGGCCCAGTAGCCACCCCAGCCGAGCTCGGTGTAGGACCAGCGGGCTCCGAGCAGGATCCCGATGCCCAGGAACAGCCACGCCGCGAGCGCGAACCGGCGCGTGAGCGCAATCCACTCGGCGCTCAGCCGGCCGGTGATCAGGGCTCCGACCGCGAACGCGAACGGCACCGTCAGGAGCGTGTACCCCGAGTACAGCATCGGCGGGTGGAACATCATGCTCGCGTGCCGCAGCAGCGGGTTGAGCCCGGCGCCCTCCGACGGCGGGTTCAGCGTGGTGGCGAACGGGTTGGCGAAGAACACCGTCAGCGACGCGAAGAAGGTCGCGAACCCGAGCAGCACCGCGGTCGCGTAGGGGGCGATCTCCCGCGCCCGCCGGCGGGTCAGGAACAGGACCAGGCTCGACCACAGCGACAGCAGCCACACCCACAGCAGCAGCGACCCTTCCTGCGAGGACCAGGCGGCGGTCGCCTTGTAGAACGTGGGCGTCGTGGTCGAGGAGTGGCCGGCGACGACGTTGAAGGTGAAGTCCGAGCGCAGAAACGCCGCTTCGAGGATCACGAAGGCGAACGTCATCACCGCGGCCAGGGCGTAGACCGCACGACGGCCGGAGTCGACCCAGCGCGGGCCGCCCCGGGCGGCGCCGTACAGCGAGGCGATGATCCCGTAGACGCAGATGCCCAGCCCCAGGATCAGCATCGCCCGGCCTACGAGAGCCATGTCAGCGCCCACAGGACACTAGTAGGAGGAGCCCGCTGCGGCCTGATACTTGGACGGGCACTTGGTGGTCAGCGAGTCCTGCTCGCCGACGAACTGGGGGTTGGTGCCCTGCTCGTGGACCGTGACCAGGACCCCGCGGCCGACCGCGAAGGGATCGGGCACGATGCCGGTGTAGCGGACGGGCACGGACATGTGCAGCTTCGGATCGCGGACCCGGAACAGGAGCGCGTCCCCTTCCCGCTGCTGGGAGATCACGGTGCCGGCCAGAATGTACGACTTTCCGGGCACCGCCTGCCTCAGCAGCGCTGACGCCGTCAGCTCGTCCCGGCCGGCGCTGAAGCTGGTGTACGCAAGCGCCGAGGCCAGGAGGAGCGCTGCAGTGAGAGCGACCGTGAGGCGGATCGCACGCTTGCGGCTCGGGTCCATTCGGCTCGGAATTGTCCCACAACGGCGATCGGCGCCTGCCTCCCGGCGGCCGTGCCGAGAGCAACGAGCGTCCAGTTCGCTCGGGGCGGCGACCCCGGATGCCGATTAGCGTCGGGTTAGCACCCAGGATTTTTTCGCCCGGAGGCGAAACCAATCGCGATCGAGACCGTTATCTGCGATGAACGTGCAAGTCAGACTGAAACGCGCAGAGAGCCGCAGAGGCCGGCCACGGCGCGCCGAGTACGCGGCGCCGCGGCCGAGCGCGCCTGAGCCCCAGAGCCCGAAGCCCCAGCATCGCCGCCGCCACGGTGGCCCGTCGCAGGACCGGGCGCTCTACACGTGCTCGTGCGGGTTGGTGTTCGAGGCGCTCGTCTCGACCAGCGTGGGTTGCCCGCATTGCGGCGACACCCAGGCCTGGTAGTCCGCCCCGGCTCGCCCTCCTGCCCAGACCGGGGCTGGTCTGGGATAGTCACCGGATGAGCGAGGAGCGTCTCTGGGCGCCGTGGCGGATGCCGTACATCAAGGGTGAGAAATCCGGCCAGTGCGTGTTCTGCGCCAAGCCGGCCTGGGGCGATGACGAGGCCGCGGCGATCGTGCACCGCGGCGAGCACAGCTACGTGATGCTCAACGCCTTCCCCTACACCAACGGGCACCTGATGATCTCCCCGTACCTTCACACGGGGACGATCGAGCACCTTGACGAGCCGACGCTGCTCGAGCTGATGATGCTCAGCCGGCGCTCGCTCGCCGCGCTGCGGGTCGCCTACCGGCCCGAGGGGTTCAACGTCGGCTTCAACCTCGGCAAGGTGGCCGGTGCGGGTTTCGACGACCACGTGCACCTGCACGTCGTACCGCGCTGGGGCGCCGACAGCAACTTCATGCCCGTGATCGGGAACGCGCGGGTGCTGCCCGAGCTGCTCGAAGAGTCCTACCGGGCGCTCAGGGCCGCGTGGGTGTGACGCTCACGC
>DATMGZ010000115.1:0-7599 GCA_035555155.1 Solirubrobacteraceae bacterium
CACCATCGGCTCCGGCGTCCAATACGTCCGGATCGTCACCGGATCGCCGAACCGCGCGTGCGCGCCGCTCCCGATCGTGCGCAAGCCCATGGCGCCACCGGGCCGGGCCGGGTAGGCGCGGCCGCCGATTGACTTGGACGCGTGTTCGGTCAAGCCCGCCTCGGGTTGCGCTAGGGCCGGATGAACTCGGCCGCCCTCGCCGCCTCGTTGTGCGCGGGTGGTTCGGCGTGTCGTCGTCCAGGCGATCCTCGTTGGCGCCGACTACCAGTCGTACCCGGCGACCTATGTCGGGGCCCGCTGCGGTTGGGGTCCGATGATCCCGCCGATCCCGGTCCCGACGGCGTAGAACAGCGCGATGCACAGCGCCCGTGTCTCCAGCGGGAAGATCTCGCTCACCGTGAGGTAGGCGGCGCTGACGCCGGCCGAGGCGAAGAAGAACACCACCGACCAGCACGCGGTGAGCGTGGCGGCGGTCCACTGGTGCTGCTCGAACATGTAGCCGGTGGCCAGCAGCAGCACGCCGGAGAGGATGTACGTGCCGGCGATCATCGGCCGGCGACCGACGGAGTCGAACAGCCCGCCGAGGATGATCGGCCCGAGCAGGTTCCCGGCCGCGAAGGCGACCAGGTAGTAGGGCGCATTGGCGGTGGCGAGTGGTCGAATTCCATGCGCCGGCCGGCACGGTAGCGCTCGAGCCGATGGCGAACGTGCAGGTTCTGCTCGGAGTGGTGCGCGGGGGGGAAGATCGAGTACCACCTGCGGCACGTCTACCGGAAGCTCGGCATCCACTCCCGCGAGGAGCTCGCTCAGACGCTCGCCGAGCAACCTCCTGGTGGCAATGATCGTCCCGGGCTGCGCTCAGCGGGCTGACGCGGGCTCCGTCGCCCGCGCGGCGTCCTCGCGCTCCCAGCGGGCGATCGTCCGGCGCAACGCCGGGATCGCGGCCATGGCCACCGGCGTCGGCAGCCACACGGCGACGGTGCGGTAGGCCAGCACGGATGGGAGCGCGACGTCGGCCGGAACGCCGAAGGCGATCAGCACGCCGGCGATGCCTCCGCTGACCGAGCCGGGGATCGGGACCGTGTTCGCGACCTGCCCGACGAGATAGGCGAGCGCGAGCACCGGCAGCACGGGCGGCGAGCCGAACGCGTGCAGCATCGCCCACAGCACGCCGGCGTCGAACGCCCAGTAGGCGATCGCCCCGGCCAACCGCCGGTCGCCCGATCGGACCAGCCCGCACGCGTCGTGGACCGCGAGGCCGATCGGGACTGCCAGGCCGCGCACACGCGCGACCAGGCGCGCGCCGGCCGCGCCGCCGCCCACGCCGCCCACGCCGCCGGCCACCACGCCGGCGCCGCCTCGGGCCGATCCGCGCTGCGCGATCGCGAAGGCGAGGCACACCCCGATCGCGAGCAGGGCCGCGACGGCGGGGATCACGCTGACTGCGGCCGGCCCGGAGGCGCTGACCAGGCCGAGCGCCAGCACAGCGCCGGAGACCGCGATCGAGGACAGGAAGACGGCGTAGAGCACGACCAGGAACGCGAGCAGCGTCCGCCCGGCCGCCCGGGCGGGCAGTCCGGCCCGGCGCAACGCCCACAGGGTCAGCACCGCCCCGCCCGCACCGGCGGTCGGGAGCAGACGCGTCGCCGCCGCACCGGCCAGGGTGATCTGCGCGCTCTCCCGGGCACGGACCCGAGGCGTCGCGCGACCGGCCACGAGCGCCAGCAGCGCCACGTAACCCGCCAGCGAGACCGATTCGAACGCGATTCCCACGCTCACCCAGCCGGGGTTGACGCCGAGCCCGCGCCGGAGTGCGTCGGCGACGGCGTGGACGCGGCCACCGAGCACGAGCACGGCCAGCAGCGCCGCGCCTGCGAGCGCGACCGCCACCGCCGCCCGGCGCAGCAGCGAGCGCGCGTCAAGCGTCGGGAGCGTGAAGTCGGTGATCGTCGGTTCGGGGGTGAGCATGTGGGTTGCCGTGGGCGCTACGGGGCGATGAGTCTTTCTACGCTCTCGGCGAGGGCGTGGATGTGAGGTCGGTCGCAGAGCCGTCGCATGTCCAGACCGAGGTCAGGTCCGGGATTCATCGGTTCTGACGACGTCGAGGCACCGAAAGCGCGCCGGCCACCGCCGGCTCTCAGCTCGTCTTGGTGTGCGCCGCGCCGCCCAGTGCGAGGCGGCTACGCCTCTTCGGCCATGGCGATCAGATCGTCCTGCGTGAC
Organism: Solirubrobacteraceae bacterium; assembly: GCA_035555155.1. GTDB lineage: Bacteria > Actinomycetota > Thermoleophilia > Solirubrobacterales > Solirubrobacteraceae > Palsa-465. The sequence goes on from DATMGZ010000115.1 coordinate 2,223, forward strand.
CTTGCCGACCAGCTCGGGGTGATCGGAGCGCATGTGCTCCGCAATCAGCGCGGCCGCCTCCTGCGCGGTCTCACCGCGCCCGAGGAACCCGCATTGACACCGAATGACCTTCGCCATGAGCACTCCTTGTTGACGCGGCCGAAGCTACGCCCGACGGCTTGCAGGGTTCTGCGATTCTCCCTGCATCGGAGTTGCCACACAAGACTCGACGCGCATCCAGCTCTGCGGTCGGCTCGCCGTCGAGCTCGGCGGGCGCGACCTGACCGGGAGGCTCCCGGGCGGACAGGCACGCGTCCTCTTCACCTATCTGACCGTCAACCGGGCGCTGCCGGCGCGGCGCGAGGAGCTGATCGAGGCGCTGTGGCCGTGGCGCGCACCCGCTGGCGCCGACACGTCGCTGAGCGCATTGCTGTCGCGACTGCGCGCGGTGCTCGGCGCCGACGTTCTGGGCGGAGGCGCCGAGGTCAGCCTGCGACTCCCCGCGACAGCCTGGGTCGACATCGAGGCGGCGCAGGAGGCGATCCACCGCGCGGAGTCGGCGGTCGCCCAGGGGGACTGGGCGCGGGGCTGGGGGCCATCGCTGGTCGCTCTGTTCACAGCCCGGCGCGGTTTCCTGCCCGGGGAGGACCTCCCCTGGGCACAGGAGCACCGCCAGCGGCTCGAGCAGATTCGCTGCTCGGCCTTGGAGTGCTACGCCGCGGTGGCGCTCGGTGTCGGCGGCACCGAGCTCGCGCCGGGGGAGCGGGTCGCGCGCGAGCTCGTCGCGGCCGAACCGTTTCACGAGCGCGCGCACGCGCTGCTGATGGAGATCCTCGCCGCCCGCGGAAACACCGCCGAGGCGCTGCGCGTCTACCAGTCGCTCCGCGAGCGCCTGAGTGATGAGCTCGGCGCCACGCCGGCGCCCGAGCTGCGCGCGCTGCAGGCGGAGCTCTTACGCCGCTGACTCCCTCGGCGAGGCCATCGCCTACGTGCCGGTCACCGATGCCAACCCGGCCGTGGTCTCACTGGCCTGGCGATCGGCCCGGTGTCGACCGCCGGTGGAGGCGTTCATCCAGACCGCGCGCGACGTGGCCGCGTGGGAGCCTCGCGCCTCCGGGTCGACGCCCGCTCAGCTGGGAGTGCCGTTGCCGGCGAGCAGCGCCGTCTGCGACGCGTGCGAGAGCTGCTGCGCGACCCGCAGCCGCAGGCACGCGAGCCGGACGAGCGCGACGGCAAAGGCACGACGGTCGAGCTCGGAGGCATCGAGGTGGCCCGCGGCCTCGCGTGAGGCGGCCTCGAGCACGGCGCCGGCGGCGTCGCGATAGCTGGAAATCAGGTCAGCCGCGAGCGCCGTGGCGGCGAGCGTCAGGCCATCGTCTGACCCGTCGTGAGCGGCGGCATCGGCCAAGCAGCGCGCACACAGCTCAATCGCGTCCACGTTGACCACGTTGACCACGCCCGCCACGATGGCGGCCGCATCCGCCGGCGTCATCCGCAGCTCCACGCACGGTTCCGGTGTGGACTACGGACATCGACCGGTAGTGATCGTCGCCTTGGGGGGAAGCGGGCCCGGCGCGGGCAGCCGACAACGGCGACCTGCAATCCTGATCGTGACGCCCGCGAGAAACGGATTGGAGCCGCAATGAAGACGCGCACGCTTGGGTCGCTCGAGGTCTCCGCGCTCGGCCTCGGCTGCATGGGGATGTCGGCCTTCTATGGGTCGACGGATGAGGGCGAGGCGATCGCCACCATCCAGCGCGCGCTGGAGCTGGGGATCAACTTCCTCGACACCGCGCAGCTGTACGGCCCTATGACCAACGAGCAGCTGATCGGGCGCGCGATCGCCGGCCACCGCGACGAGTACGTGATCGCGACCAAGTTCGCCCGGCGGATCGAGCCCACGTCGACGCCTGGCGACCTGTCGACGCTCGGCCCGCTTGACGGGTCGGCCGAGCACGTACGCAGCTCGATCGAGGGATCGCTGCAGCGGCTCGGCGTCGATCACATCGACCTCTATTACCAGCACCGCGTCGATCCGAACGTGGACATCGAGGAGACGGTCGGCGCGATGGCCGAGCTCGTGCAGCAGGGCACGGTGCGCCACATCGGGCTCAGCGAGGCGGCACCGGACACGATCCGCCGCGCCCACGCTGTCCATCCGATCACCGCGGTGCAGACCGAGTACTCGCTGTGGTCCCGGGATCCCGAGGCCGAGGTGCTCCCGACCTGCCGCGAGCTGGGTATCGGGTTCGTTCCCTACTCCCCGCTCGGCCGCGGCTTCCTCTCCGGGCGCTTCAGCTCCCCCGACGAGCTCGACCAGGGCGACTTCCGCCGCTACGGCCCCCGCTTCACCGGCGCGAACCTGGAGGCCAACCGGGCGCTGGCGGCCAAGGTGGCCGAGATCGCCGGTGAGAAGGGGATCACCCCGGCGCAGCTGGCGCTCGCCTGGGTGCTCGCTCAGGGCGAGGATCTGGTTCCGATTCCCGGCACCAAACGCCGGAAGTACCTGGAGGAGAACGCGGCGGCGGCCGACGTCGAGCTGACCGCCGAGGATCTGGCGCGCATCGACGCCGAGCTGCCCGCGGTCGCCGGGGACCGCTACGACGAGGCCGGAATGGCCTCGGTCAACCTGTAACCCTCCGCGCGGCGGCGTCGCGGGCCCGCCCCGATCGCACGTCGAGGAGATTGTGAGCCTCGGCCGGGTCCGCCGGAGCTCTGCGTCGGTCGGAGTGAGGGCGTCCAGCCACCCCGGCTCGGTCGGCCAGTGCATCGGGACCCCGCTGCTGATCGGTGATCAGCAGCAGCAGGTTCGGCGGACGGGACGGGCGGTCCATCCCGAGCCACCATAGTCACATCCCGGCCGCGGCCGCCTTGATCGCGTCCCGGATGCGCGGGTAGGTGCCGCAGAGGCGGACCCCGTCGAGGTCGCTCTCGGTGATCTGGCACCCTTGGCCCCGGACCCGGGGCGGACCGGCGCTCGTCAGTCTCTCGCGGCGCGGACGCCGTCCGCGATCGCCCGCGCGACAAGGTCCGCGGCCACCGCCTCGACGGCGTCATACGGTGCCGGCACGTCCCCCGTGGCGAGACAGAAGATCGTGTCCCCGTCGTACATCGTGTGCGAGGGACGGATTGCCCGTGCGAGCCCGTCGTGCGCGACCGTGGCGATTCGGTTGGCCTGCTCCTTGCTCAGCATCGCGTCCGTGACGACCACGCCGATCGTCGTGTTGGTGCCAGGCACGAGCGCCGACGCACGGTCCCAGACGGTGAACTCGGCCACCCATTCGTGGCGCTCGTCGTCCCAGATCCCCCCGACGGCATTGACGACCATCACGGCGGCGACGGTGGCGCCGCCGGCCTGCCCGCTCGCAATCCCGACGCCGCCGGGGCGGATCTGCGACGCGTCACCGCCCTTGGCGACGCTTGCCCCCGTCCCCGCGCCCACGCTGCCGGTTGCCGGGGCCTCGGTGGCCGCGGCACAGGCGGCGTAACCGGCCTCCCGGTCCGGCCACGCCCTGGGGTCGCCGATCGGCAGGTCGAAGATGACCGCGCCGGCGACGATCGGTACGCGCACCGACGCGAGCTCGTAGCCCACCTCGTGCTGCTCGAGGTAGCGCATCACGCCGCCGGCGGCCTCGAGCCCGAAGGCGCTCCCACCGGTGAGCAGGACCGCGTGCACCCGGTCGACGAGCGTCCCCGGACGGAGCGTGTCGGTGCAGAGCGTGGACGACGCCGCCCCGCGGACATCGACGCCGCCGACCGCGCCGTCTGGGGCGAGCACGACCGTGCACCCGGTGCGACCGACGGCGTCCGTCCAATGGCCGACCGAGATACGACGCGGAAGCTGTGGGCCGTGCGTCGTCATCAATGCACGTGCACGATCTTCGTCGCGAGATCGTACGGGTAGACGTACATGGTCAGGTTGCCGACGTGGTAGACGGCACTCGGGCGCCCGAGATCGGGCGTCGGCGAAGGGACCAGCGGAATCGCCGAGTCCGTGAGCAGGAAGCTCCGGATTTGCCCGCGTGGGCTGTACCAGCTGCTGATCGTGTGCAGGTCGAACGGGCACAGATGGGTGTTCTGGACGCAGACCGACACCGGATAGACGTGGACGCGGAAGCGGCTCGCCCACGTGATCGGAGCCGCTTCCCAGTAGCCGGAGTAGCCGAACTGGAGGTGCTTGCTCACCGCCAGCTGCCACACCTGGTTGGCGACTGCGGCCGTGGGGAACCGGCTCGTGTCGTTGGTGACGGTGCCCTTGGCCATCGCGATCACGCCGCTGAGCGCGAACACGCACGTCCCGGCCACGGCGGCGGCCTCGGTCCGCATGTGGCCGACGGCGACGGCCGGAATCACCGCGGCAGCGGCATACACGAGGCCGACCAGGTAGCGATCGCCGTGGATGTCGACCGGCGTGGCGCTGAGCACGAACGCGGCGCTCAGCAGGACCGCCGACGAGCACCAGAAGACCATGAACGCGATCCGGCCGGCGGCTTCCGGCGATGCCGCGTCCTCGGCGCGGACGCGGAGCGCTTGCCAGCCCATCCGCGGCAGCACGACGACCGCGCCGATGCTGAGCGCCGCACAGGCCACCGCGAGCACTGACAGGAAGGAGACGTCGAGGCCGAAGAAGTTGCCGTTGCCGAGCACCGCGATCGACTGCCACCACAACCTGAAGTTGCTGCCGATCTTCTCCGCCGTGGCCAGCGTCGTCGTGTGCACGCCGGACTCCGGGGCGACGCTCAGGCCCGACATCACCACGAGCGTGAGCACCCACGCGACGGCGGTGACCACGAGCGTGGCGAGTGCGACCCACAGCGCTCGCAGGGTGGCCGGTCCGCGCACGAGCACCGCCGCGCTCGCGACCGCGAGCGCGAACGGGACCAGGCCGCCGAGCACCAGGAGCGGGTCCGAGGCCGCGTTCATACCCACGATCACCCCGGCCACGAGCGACAGTCCGATCAGCACGATCGGCCGCAGCGAGAGGGCGCGTCGCTGCATGAGCACCAGGAAGGCCGCGAGCAGGGCAAGGCAGAACCAGTCGGGAGCGTGCTGGGTCATCGACAGCAGCAGGTGAAGCGTGTCCGGCGCCGCGCAGATCAGCAGCACGGCGGTCAGGCCGGCGGCCCATGGTCCGGCCACCTGCCACACCGACCACGCCGCCAGAGCGGCTCCGGCCAGGGCCATCGCGTAGGGCATCGCCTCCCAGACTTGGAGGTGGGCGGGCAGCCATTTCGTGCCCAGCTCGAACAGCAGCGTCGCGTACCAGCCGAACTCGCCGAGCACCACGTTCGCGTGCGGACCGGCGGCTCCGAACAGCTGCCCGATCACCGGCGCCGACACGGCGTCGGCGTCGAGGTTCGTGGCGCCGATGACATCGCCGAACTGGATCGCCAGGAGG
>DATMGZ010000116.1:0-17312 GCA_035555155.1 Solirubrobacteraceae bacterium
TCGGGTTCCACTCGACGAACGTGAACGGTGTCCAGTGGCCGTTCAACGGCAACGACTGGGACCTGACGGCGAGCTCGCTCAAGTGAGGACGCGACTGAGCTGAAAGACGATCACGGATGGCCCCGCCGCCCCTCGCGGCGGGGCCTCGTGAACGAGAACCACCCTCATGGCCAAGTACATAATCCGTCGCCTCCTGTGGGTGATCGTGCTCCTGTTCCTGGTGAGCCTGATCACCTTCGTCATCTTCTACCTGCTGCCCTCGGCGGATCCCGCGACCCTGCGCGCGGGCCGGCAGCCGAACCCGGCGGTGGTCGCCCAGATCCGTCACAACCTGGGCCTCGACAAGCCGTGGTACACGCAGTACTTCAACTACATGAAGGCGCTCGTCCTTCACTTCAACTTCGGCTACAGCTACACGAACAACGTCAACGTTCGCACGCTGATCTTCGATCGCCTGCCGGCGACGATCTCGCTCACGGTCGGCGCCGCGATCCTATTCCTCGTGCTCGGCATCGGCGTCGGCACGATCTCGGCAGTCCGGCGTCGCTCGAAGTTCGACCGCGCCGCGATGGGCACCGCGCTGGTGGCGATCTCGGCCCCCGTCTACTGGCTCGGGTTGCTGGCGCTGTTCGTGTTCGCCAAGGACATCGGCAAGGTCCCGATCTTCCCGGGCGCGAGCAGCTACGTGCCGATCTCCCAAAGCCCGACCAAGTGGTTCACGTCGCTGCTCCTGCCGTGGATCGTGCTCGCGGCCTCGTTTGCGGCGATCTACGCCAGGCTGCTTCGGGCCAACCTGATCGAGGTGATGTCCGAGGACTACATCCGCACGGCCCGGGCCAAGGGCCTGTCCGAGCGCCGGGTGATCTACCACCACGGGATCCGGTCCGCGATCACGCCGATCGTGACCGCCGCCGGACTCGACATCGGCGTGCTGCTGGGCGGCGCGATCCTCACCGAGACGGTGTTCAACATCCCCGGCATCGGCCGGCTCGCCTACGACTCGATCCTCGCCGGTGACCTCCCGATGATCCAGGGGACGGTGCTGCTGGGCGCGTTCTTCATCGTGATCATGAACCTCGTCGTCGACGTGGCCTACGCGTTCATCGATCCACGGGTGCGGTACTCATGAGCACCGACCAGGCGCCGCTGCTTCAGGTCGAGGATCTGAAGGTCGAGTTCAAGACCGACGACGGGATCGTGCATGCGGTCGACGGCATCTCGTATTCGGTCAAGGCCGGGACGACCCTCGGCATCGTGGGCGAGTCGGGCTCGGGCAAGTCGGTGACATCGCTGACGACGATGGGCCTGACGCGCAGTCGCTCGACCAGCGTCTCGGGCAAGATCCTGTTCGAGGGCAAGGATCTGACCACGATCTCGGCGGACGAGATCCGCCACATCCGTGGCAACGAGATCGCGATGATCTTCCAGGACCCGCTGTCCTCGCTGCACCCGTTCTACAAGGTCGGCGCGCAGATCTCCGAGGGGATCCTGGCCCACCGCAGCGTGTCCAAGGCGGCGGCGCGGGACCGCACGATCGATCTGCTGGAAATGGTCGGGATCCCCGATCCCCATCGCCGGGTCGATCAGTATCCGCATGAGTTCTCCGGCGGTATGCGTCAGCGCGCGATGATCGCGATGGCGCTGGCCAACGAGCCCAAGCTGCTGATCGCCGATGAGCCGACGACGGCGCTCGACGTGACCGTCCAGGCCCAGATCCTGGCCCTGATCGACGATCTTCAGAAGCGCCTGGGGATGGCCGTGATCGTGATCACCCACGACCTCGGGGTGGTGGCACAGATCGCGGACGAGATCGCGGTCATGTACGCCGGCCGGATCGTCGAGCACACCGACACCAGGCGGCTGTTCTCCGCTCCGCAGCATCCCTACACATGGGGGCTGCTGAAGTCGATCCCGCGCCTCGACAGCCCGCGCGACGAGGAACTGGTGCCGATCCAGGGCCGGCCTCCGAGCTTGGTCAACCGGCCCTCGGGCTGTTTCTTCCACCCTCGCTGTCCGTATTTGCTCGAGGACCACAAGCGCATCGACCCGAAGCTCGAGCCGGTGCCCGGAGACGTCGATCACCAGGTCGCCTGCCTGCTGCCCGATGCGACCCGGCGCGAGATCTGGCAGGGACTCAGAGCGGGTAAGACGCCGGAAGAGTTGCGCGCGCTGGTCGAGCCCCCGGCGGCGACGGTCGCAGCCACCACCGTACCCCCAGATCAGGGAGGCGGCGTATGAGCGCCACGAGTCCGGAGGCGCTGATCGAGGTCCGCGACCTCGTCAAGCACTTCCCGATCACCAGCGGCATCATCTTCCAGCGCAAGGTCGGGGCCGTGAAGGCCGTCGACGGCATCTCGTTCGACGTGATGAAGGGGGAGACGCTCGGCATCGTCGGCGAGACGGGGTGTGGCAAGAGCACCACCGCGCGGTTGATCGTCCGCCTGCTCGATGTGACCTCCGGGGAGTTGCGCTTCGAGGGCGAGGACATGACCAAGCTGAAGGGCGCGGCACTGAAGGCGCGGCGCCGCGAGATGCAGATGATCTTCCAGGATCCGTACTCGTCGCTGAATCCGCGCAAGACGATCGGCTCGATCATCGCGGAGCCGTTCGCGATCCACGGGCTGCTGAAGAGCGAGGGCGAACGCAAGAAGCGCGTGCAGGAGCTGATGGATACGGTCGGCTTGAATCCCGAGCACTACAACCGGTATCCGCACGAGTTCTCGGGCGGGCAGCGGCAGCGGATCGGTGTGGCTCGGGCGATCGCGCTCGAGCCGAAGCTGCTCGTGGCCGACGAGCCCGTATCGGCGCTCGACGTCTCGATTCAGGCGCAGGTTCTCAACCTGCTGCGCCAGCTGCAGCGGGACATGGGCCTGACCCTGATCTTCATCGCCCACGACCTATCCGTGGTGCGCCACATGTGCGACCGTATTGCCGTGATGTATCTGGGCAAGATCGTGGAGCTGGCACCCAACGAGTCCCTCTACGGCTTCCCCCGTCATCCCTATACGGGGGCTCTGATGTCGGCGGTGCCGGTACCGGACCCGGCCGGCACCAGCCACGAGCGCCAGATCCTGACCGGCGACGTCCCGAGTCCCGCCAACCCGCCCTCGGCGTGTCGCTTCCACACCCGCTGCTCGAAGGCCCAGGGCAGGTGCGCCGAGGTCGAGCCGCTGCTCGAGGACATGGACAACGGCACGCAGGCCGCGTGCCACTTCCCGCTGACGCCTGAGGAGGCGGCGCTCAGGCTGCCGCCGGCGCTGGCGAGCGGCCTGGTCTGACGGGCGCCGAAGCCCGCGCCCCGCTCGAGTCGCTACTCCTCGGCCTCCACGGCGGCGTCACCCTCCACGGCGTCCTCGTCCTCGTCGTCCTCGACGTAGAGGGACTCCGCCGCGATCTCCTCGCCGCGCTTACCCCAGAGCTTGACCTCGAGGAAGTCCGAGCGGTAGTTGTCGGGCGCGATCAGCGTGAAGCGTTCGTCGAGCAGCTCGCACTGATCGACGGCGAGATTGGCGAGCTCAGCGGTGACGATGGCGCCGCCGGCGAGCAGGGGGACGCCCCAGACCAGTGTGATGTCGGCGCTCTTGGCCTGCTCCCCGCGCCACGTGGCGATCACGTCATCGTTGAGGTCGAGCTTCCAGTCCGGGTTGTTGTCGGCGATCTCCGAGGTGAAGTCGGCGCGGGCCTCGAAGTCGTTGGGTCCACCCGAGCCCTCGCTGAAGGACACGAAGCCGAACAGCTCGTAGCCCTCCGTGGTCCGCGCCACCGCGGGCACGTAGGTCCGGCCCGCGTAGGTCCGGTCCGGGAACCACGCGATCTCGCCGGGGTCTCCGATCTCCTCGTCGTCGGTCTCGATCTCCTGGCAGGCGTAGAGGAAGTGCTCTCGCAGGGTGTCGGCCCAGCGGCCGTAGGGCAGGGTCTCCTGCGGCGGCTCGGCGGCGAAGCTGATCACGAAGCGGTCTGTGGGGGGCATGGCCTGCAGCCTACCGGCGCAGGCGCCAAGGCCCGCGTCCGGCGCGCGCCGGGCTCAGAACGCGCCGCGCCGAGAGAACACGGCGGGGATCGTCTTGACGAGGATCGAAAGGTCCAGGAACACAGACCACCGCTCCAGGTAGAGGAAGTCGAGCCGGACCAGATCGTCGAAGTCGAGCTCGGCGCGGCCGGAGACCTGCCACAGCCCCGTGATGCCCGGCAGCACCAGATAGCGCTTCTTGTGCCACTCCTCGAGGCGCTCGAAGTCGCGCATCGGGAGCGGCCGCGGCCCGACCAGCGACATCTCGCCCCGCACGACGTTGATCAGCTGCGGCAGCTCATCGAGCGAGAAGCGGCGCAGGAAGCCGCCGACCGGCGTCAGCCGCGGATCGTCGCGGATCTTGAACAACGCGCCGGACAGCTCGTTGAGTGGCTCGAGGTCGGCCTGGATCTGATCGGCGTGCTCGCGCATCGTGCGGAATTTGAAGCACTCGAACGGCTTCCCGGCGATCCCGGGCCGAATCGAGCGGTAGATCAGCGGCCCGCGGGAGCTCACCTTGATCGCGATCGCGATCACAAGCAGGGCCGGCGAGAGCAGGATCAGGGTGATCGTCGAGACGAAGAGGTCGAAGCCGCGCTTGAGCGCGTAGTCGATCCCCTCGAACACCGGCGGGCGCAGCGTGAACAGGGGCACCGACTCCCCGGGCACGAACTCGGCGCGCTGGAACAGGATCTCCATCGTCGACGGCGCCACGTGCACCGTGACGCCGCGCCGGTGGCAGACGTCGACGAGCTCCACCGCCTGCTCCTGTGGGAAGTCGGGGTCGGCGATGATCACCTCCTGCACGCGCTCCTGCCCGAGGACCTGAGGCAGCTGCTGGAGCTCACCCAAGGAGCGCAGGCCGTTTTGCAGCCGCGGCGTCAGCGAGATGTAGCCGACCACGTCGACGGGCGTCCGGGCCCGGCCCGAGAGGGCGTGAGCCACCGCCTCGATGTGCTTGCCCGATCCGACCAGGAGCGCCCGGCGCCGATAGCCGGCGCGCTCGAGCATCCACCCGGTGATCCGCAGGTGCAGGTAACGCAGCGTGGAGATGTAGACGACGGCGAAGAACAGCGAGCCATAGAAGATGTAATAGCTCGAGAAGTGCTCGCCGTTGGCGAGGGCGAACACGAGCGCGACGATCGTGGTCTGGAAGAGCGCAGCCGCGATGCCCCCGAGACCGGGCCGGCGAGGCCGGTCGCCGTACAGGTCGGCGCGGGCGAACATCAGCACCGTGACGAGGTAGGCGAACGCGATCCACTGCCGGGTCTCGTCCCAGGCGACCGCGACGCCGAAATCTCCGCGTACGGCAAGCTTCAACGCCAGTGTCGTGTAGATCGCGGCCACGACCCCGACGTAGTCCAGCGCCAGCAACGAGAGTACGCGCGCGATCCTGCGCATCGTCTCCACGCGAATGAGGAACGACAGCACCGGCGGCCGCTTGCGGCGGACGTCGCGCACCGGCGGATCCAGGCGCTCTGGTTCGTCGAGGGCCTGGTCGGTCTCGCCTATGGCTTCACGCTGCTGGATCGTCACGTCGCACCAAGCGTTCGGTCTTCCTCCCCTACCCGTGGTAACGGTATGGTGACAGCGAAGTTACGCGGACAGCCTTCCGCAGTGGCCCGAGCCACCGCGGGACGGTGCCAGCAGGGTGATTTCGGTCGCCGGCGGGCTACCGCGCGGCGCCGACCAAGGCCTCGACGCCGGACTGCTCGATCGTCCGCCGTAATCCTTCGCGCAGGTCGACTTCGGGCTCCCAGCCGAGAATCTCCCGCGCCAGCGTGATATCGGGCTGGCGCACCTGCGGATCGTCGGTGGGCAACGCCTCGTAGACGATCTCCGACTCCGAGCCGGTGATCTCGATCACGGCCTCGGCCAGCTCGAGCAGCGTGAACTCGCTCGGGTTGCCGACGTTGACCGGGTCGTGGTGTCCGGACTCGGCCAGCCCGATGATGCCGCGGATCAGGTCGTCCACATAACAGAACGACCGCGTCTGAGCGCCGTCGCCGAAGACGGTGATCGGCCGGTTCTGGAGCGCCTGACGCAGGAACGTCGGAATCGCGCGACCGTCGTGCGGCCGCATCCGCGGGCCGTAGGTGTTGAAGATCCGCACGATCGCCGTGTCGACGCCCTGCTGCCGGTGATAGGCCATCGTCAACGCCTCGGCATAGCGCTTGGCCTCGTCGTAGACGCCACGCGGGCCGATCGGGTTCACATGGCCCCAGTAGGTCTCGGGCTGCGGATGGACCTGGGGATCGCCGTACACCTCGCTGGTCGAGGCGATCAGGAAACGCGCCCGGTGCTTCTTGGCCAGGCCGAGCGTGTGGTGGGTGCCGTACGAGCCGACCTTGAGCGTATGCAGTGGCAGCCGCAGGTAGTCGATCGGCGAGGCCGGCGAGGCGAGGTGGTAGACGAAGTCCACCGACTCCGTCACCTCGTAGGGCTCGATGATGTCGGTGTTCACGTGTACGAACTGATCTGTGCGGATGTGCTCGATGTTGGCCAGGGAGCCGGTTTCGAGGTTGTCGACGCAGATCACGCGATGGCTGCGGCGCAGCAGTTCATCGCAGAGGTGGGACCCGAGGAACCCGGCGCCGCCGGTCACGAGGCAAGTTGGCATGGAGCCAATCTATCGCGGCGTCGCGCTCGAGGCCGTCGGTGAATAGCATCAGTCGTTCTTCGAGCCCAGGAGGAGCGATGGCAGCAGCCCGAGTCGTGGAGCGCCTGAACGAGCAGATTGCCTACGAGTTCGCGGCGTCACAGCAGTACATCGCGAATGCCGTCTACTTCGACGCCCAGACCCTGCCGCGGCTGGCCACGTTCTTCTACCAGCAGGCCGTCGAGGAGCGAAACCACGCGATGATGATGGTGCGCTACCTGCTCGACGCTGATGCCCAGGTGGACATCCCCGGGGTGACCGAGCCGGAGACCCGGTTCGGCGACATCGTCGCCCCGGTGGCGCTCGCGCTCGAGCAGGAGAAGCGCGTCAGCGAGCAGATCGCCGGCCTGATGGCGGTCTCCCGGGAGGAGAACGACTTCACCAGCGAGCAATTCGTGCAGTGGTTCCTCAAGGAGCAGGTCGAGGAGGTCTCGACCATGTCCTCGCTGCTGGCCGTGGTCGAGCGCTCAGGCGATTCGCCCGAGCGGGTCGAGGACTACGTGGTCCGCGAGCACGGGTCCTCCGGTGGCGTGGACGCGACGGCTCCGCCGGTCGCCGGCGGATCGCTCTGAAGCGCCGGTCCGCCGTCCGCCGCCGCGCGCCGGGCACCGGGCCGCAGCACGTGGGCCTCGCCGCGCCTGATCGTCACCCGCTCCGCGTCGAGATGCTCGAGCAGGGCCTGGGCGAACCTGCGCGAGGTACCGAGCTCGTCGCGGACCTCGGCCAGGGTCACCTGGCCACCACGGCGCTCGGCCAGGGCGATCACACGCCCGCGAATGTCCGCCAGCGCTTCGGGGTGGTAGTGCAGCGTCCGCGACACCCGCACGGCCCGTCCGGCCGCGCGGAGCGCCGCCAGCGCCGCCGGATCAAGCTCGCTGTCGCGGGGCGGCTCGACGCCCGCCGCGCGTAGGCGCTGCTCCAGCGCGAGCGCATCGGCGGTGAGCCGTGGGGCCGACGGCTGGGCCCGGGTCGCCGGGCGGGCGTCGGGCGAGCGCGCCGGTTCCGGTTCGGCCCGATCGCCGGCCGTCTTGTCGGGCTCGCCCCGCTCGAGGCGCGCCAGCCGGTCGGTCAGGTCCCGACCGGGCCCGTGCTTGCGCGCTCGCGGGTCGAGGATCGGGCCGCCCCCGAGCGTGTCCGCCGGTGCGATCCGCCGCACGACGACGCGGTCTCCAGCGGCCGCGATGAGCGGCTGCTCGAGCCTGAGCTGCCAGAAGCGGCCGCCGAGCCACGCGACGCGGGCGGGGACCTCGCGAGTGCCGTGGTGGATCTGGACGCGGTCGCCGTGCTCGAGCTCGCGAGCCGTGTTTCCGCTCGGCGGCTCGAGCTCGAGCGCCACGTCGGCCAGGAAGGTCGGGCCCAGGTCGGTTCCGGCCGTCGCGAGCACGTCCCCTCGCGCCACCTCGGCCCGCGCCACGCCCGAGAGGTTGACGGCGACCCGCTGCCCTGCCGGCGCGCTCTGCACCGGCTGGTCGTGGACCTGGAGGCCTCTGACGCGTGCGGCGTGTCCCTGCGGAAGCAGCACGAGCTCGTCGCCCCGCTTGATCGCCCCCGACCACAACGTCCCGGTGACGACCGTGCCGGCGCCGCGGACCGTGAACACACGGTCGATGTGGAGCCGGGCCGGGCCGCCGGTCTCGGCCCGGCTGCGGGCCTGTGCGGCCGTCTCGTCGACCGCTGCGAGCAGGCGCCCGAGTCCCATGCCCGTTCGGGCCGACACGGCGACGACCGCCGCCGCGTGGGGCAGCAGCGCCCGCGCCTGCGCGATCGCGGGCTCGGGATCGGCAAGGTCGGACTTGGTCACCGCGACGACGCCGAGATCGACCGCGAGCGCGCGGAGCACGGCGGCGTGCTCCCTGGTCTGGGGCATCACTCCGTCGTCGGCGGCGATCGTGAACAGGTACAGGTCGATCCCGGTGGCACCCGCCACCATCGTGCGCACGAAGCGCTCATGGCCGGGAACGTCGATCACCGACATGCTGCGCCCGGAGGGCAGCGGCAGTCGCGCGTACCCGAGCTCGATCGAGATCCCCCGGGCCTGCTCCTGCGGGAGCCGATCGGTGTCGGTGCCGGTCAGCGCGCGGATCAGCGTCGTCTTCCCGTGGTCGATGTGGCCCGCGGTCCCGAGCGTCAGCGGCGCATACCTCATCCGGGTGCGGCTGCGAGCGCGCCGGTCACGGCCGCCGCCACCAGCGCCACCTCATCATCGCCGAGCGTGCGGGGATCGAGCAACAGGCGGCCGTCATGGATGCGTGCGAGGACCGGCGGGTCGGCCGCCCGCAGTGCCGCCGCGATGGCCACCGGATCGAAGCGCGCGGAAAGCGCGACCGCCGGTCCCTGCAGCTCGAGCAGCGGCAGTGCCCCGCCGCCGGCTTTTGCGGTGGCGTGCACGAGCTCGCAGTCGGCTGCGCCGATCGCGGCCCGCAACGCTGCCGCCCGCGCGCCGAGCTCCTCCTCGGTCGCCTCGAGCATCGCCAGCACCGGGATCTCGCGGCGAGCACGGCCGGGATCGCGGTACAGCGCCAGCGTCGCCTCCAGGGCCGCGAGCGAGAGCTTGTCGATCCTCAGCGCGCGGGCCAGAGGGTGCGACCGGGCGGCGGCGACGGCTTCGCTCGTGCCCACCATGAGGCCGGCCTGGGGGCCGCCGAGCAGCTTGTCGCCCGAGCAGCAGACGAGCGCGGCGCCGGCGGCGACCGAGCGCCGCAGCGAGGGCTCATCGCCGAGCGCGACGATGCCCTGGGCCAGGACGCCGGAGCCGACATCGTCGATCACAGGCGCGCCCAGTCCACACAGCGCCTCGATCGCCACCTCCTCGACGAATCCGAGCGTTCGGAAGTTCGACTGGTGCACGCGCAGGATTACGCCACGGCGGTCGCCGGCCCGGTCGAGTGCGCGCTGATAGTCACCGAGGTGCGTGCGGTTCGTGGTCCCGACCTCGACCAGCTCCGAGCCCGAGTGGGCGATCACGTCCGGGATCCGGAAACCACCGCCAATCTCGACCAGCTGTCCCCGCGAGACGATCACCGGCCGCCCTGGACCGGCCAGCGCGGCCGTGGCCAGCAGGACGGCCGCCGCGCCGTTGTTGACCGCGATCGCCGCCTCGGCCCCGGTCAGCCCGCACAGCTGGGCCTCGATGTGGGCATGTCGTGAGCCCCGGGAGCCCGCCTGGAGGTCGAGCTCGAGGTTGGAGTAGCCCGCGGCCACTCGTTCGACGGCGTCTCGCGCCGCCATGGGCAGCGGCGCCCGCCCCAGGTTGGTGTGCAGGAGCACGCCGGTCGCGTTGATCACGGATCGCAGCGACGGACGGCGCAGGCGCTCGAGTGCCTCCCGGGCGTCGGCGATGAGGTCCGACGCCGGCGCCTCGCCGGCCAGCAGGGCCCGGCGGCGCTCGTCGATCGCCATCCGCGCGGCCGCCACCGCCTCGGCATGCGGCGCGTCGAGCGGGCCGGCCAGCTCGTGCACGGCCGGGAGGGCGCTCAGCGAGTCCCCGGTCAGGCCGGTGTCACCCCCGGCACCCATTCGCCGTCCTCCTTCTTCCAAATCGGCGCCTGTGCCTTGATCCGGTCGATGATCTCCCGGGCACCGGCGAACGCCTCCGCCCGGTGCGGCGCTGACGCGGCGACGCCGACCGACGCCTCCGAGCGCGCTACACGACCGATCCGGTGCTCAGCGGCCGCGGCGCACAGCCCGTGCCGGTCGATCGCCGCCGCGACGATCTGCTCGATCTGCGCCAGGGCCATCTCGGCGTAGGCCTCGTAATCGAGGAACTCCACCTCGCGGGTCACGCCGAGAAAGGTGACCACGGCTCCGGCTCGGGGGTCACGCACGCGGGCCACGAGCGGATCAAGAGCCAGGGGCTCGTCGGTGACGCGGGCATGGAGCCTGCCCGTATACGCCGCTCCGCGGCGCTCGTTCGGAGCTCCGCCGGACACGGGCGGGATCAGGGCAAGCTCGTCGCCCCCGGCCAGCCGGGCGTCCTCGTCCGCGTACTCCTGGTTGACCGCCATCACGACCGACAGCCCCGAGGTGATCGCGTCGACCCGCTCGAGGGCGTCGCGGACACGGGCGCCCTCCGGGAGCTCGAGCTCCACCGCGTCGCACCCGGCGCGCTCCCGCAGGATCGCGAACAGTCGCACTCGCACCAGCATGGTTGAAGGCTACGCGACCCGGCGCCATGGTCGAGCCCGATGCGCGATGCCCGGTCCCCGGTCTGATGATCGAGACCCCAGGGTGAAAAGGTAACCTCTATCGCACATGGCGACTACACCTGAGCATCGCACAATCGCGCCGATCGTCGGCCCCAATGACCCGCGCCACTTCACCGATTCGGGAATCGAGATCGAGCCGCTGTACACCGAGGCCGACCTGCCCGAGCGGCTGCCCGAGCGGCTGGGCGAGCCTGGCGCGTATCCGTTCACCCGCGGCGTGCACCGCGACATGTATCGCCAGCAGCTGTGGACGATGCGCCAGTACGCCGGGTACGCGAGCGCCAAGGAGTCCAACGAGCGCTACCACTACCTGCTGCAGAACGGGTCGACCGGCCTCAGCATGGCCTTCGACCTGCCGACCCAGCTGGGCCTCGATTCCGATGACCCTCGCTGTCTCGGCGAGGTCGGTCGCACCGGGGTGGCGATCGACACGATCGACGACATGCGGACCGCCTTCAACGGAATCCCGCTCGACCAGGTCTCGACGTCGATGACGATCAACGCGCCGGCGTCGGTGCTGCTGCTCCTGTACGAGCTCGTGGGCGAGGAGCAGGGTGTCCCCTCCGAGCAGCTGCGCGGCACGACCCAGAACGACATCCTCAAGGAATACATCGCCCGGGGCAACTTCATCTATCCGCCGCACGGGGCGATTCGCCTGACCACCGACCTGTTCGCGTACTGCAACGAGCGCGTGCCGAAGTGGAACACGATCTCGATCAGCGGCTACCACTTTCGCGAGAAGGGCTGCTCGGCCGTGCAGGAGGTCGCGTTCACGCTCGCCAACGGCATCGCCTACGTCCAGGCCGCCCTCGACGCGGGCCTGGAGATCGACAAGTTCGCGCCGCGCCTGGCCTTCTTCTTCAACGGCCACAACAACGTCTTCCAGGAGGTGGCGAAGTTCCGCGCCGCCCGGCGGATGTGGGCGGAGATCATGCGCGGGCGCTTCGGCGCGCAGGACGAGCGCTCCTGGCGATTGCGTTTCCACACCCAGACCGGAGGCGTCACCCTCACCGCCCAGCAGCCGCAGAACAATGTCGCTCGCGTGGCCCTGCAGGGCTTCGCGGCCGTCTGCGGCGGGACGCAATCGCTGCACACCAACGGCTTCGACGAGGCGCTCGCGCTGCCGACCGAGCAAGCGGCCAAGATAGCGCTGCGCACGCAGCAGATCATCGGGCACGAGTCCGGCGCCGCCGATACGGTCGACCCGTTCGCGGGGTCCTACTTCGTCGAGGCGTTGACGGAGGAGATCGAGGTCCGAGCCGGCGAGCTGATCGCCAAGATCGATGAGCTGGGCGGGTCGGTGAACGCGATCGACTTCATGAAGAACGAGATCGAGGAGTCGGCGTTCGGGTATCACGAGCGGTACCGGATCGGCCAGGACATCGTCGTCGGGGTCAACAAGTTCATCGACGAGAGCCTCGAGGTGCCCGACACGCTGCGGGTGGACCCCGAGTCCGAGCGGGAGCAGCTCGAGCGCCTGAAGGCGTTCAAGACCGATCGCGACCAGGAGCTGGTCCAACGCCGCCTCGAGGAGATCCGCCACGCGGCGGCGGGGACCGAGAACCTGCTTCCGGTGTTGCGCCAGGCGCTCAAGGACCGTGCGTCGATGGGCGAGGTCTGCGCCGCCATGCGCGACGAGTTCGGCGAGTACCGCCCCACGCTCTGACGGGTTCCGGCGCCGCCGGCGGTGGCCGCGCTGCAAGCCCACAACCGCGGAAGGAGACGCGGCCACGCCCGCGAAATCCCGACCATGACCGAGCACGAGGCAAGCCGGACCCTGGTCAAATCTCCGCCCGAGCTGTGGGCCGAGCTGAGCGACGAGTCGTCGCTTGGGAGGCATTTCGACCAGTTCGGCGAGATCCGCATCACGAGGCTCGAGCCAGAGACCGCCGTTGCCTGGGAGGGCGAACGTGTAAGCGGCACGGTGCGGCTCGAGCCGTCGGGATGGGGCACCAAGGTGATCCTCACCGCCCGGGCGGAACGGGCGGTCGAGGCGCGAGCACCGGAGCCGGCAGTGGGGGCCGTGGACGAGGAGACGCCTGAGGCCGTGGACGAGGAGACGCCTGAGGCCGTGGAGGAGGAGACGCCTGAGGCCGTGGGGGAGCCGGAGGCCGGCGCGCCCCCGGCGACGCTGGCGCTCGAGGCCGCCCCACATCCGGAGCCGCTCCCCCCGGGGGCCTCGACTGCGGCCCCGCCCGCGGGACGGGCGATGCAGGGCTTCTTCGCGCGGCTGGTCGGGTTCCTCGGCGGACCGCGCCCCGAGCCGGTTGCGATGGTGGAGCCACCAGTGGTGGCGGTGGAGCCGCCGGTGGTGGCGGTGGAGCCGCCGGTCGGGCATCCGATCGATGCGGCCGGCGTGCTCGCGGCGGCGCTCGACAGCCTGGGGCAGGCACATCACCGGCCGTTCTCGCGGGGCTGAGCAAGCGCGCACATGCGCGCTCTCTGAGTCCCTAGGGTGATGGGGCGCGGCGACTCGATCCCCGGCTAGACTCGCGCCCCCATGAGAGACCGAGCCCCAGAGACCTACGAAGAGAAGCTGGCCCAGCTCCAGGAGCTGCGCTACGAGGCGATCCACGCCGGCTCCGAAGCCGCCGTCGAGAAACAGCACGCGAAGGGCAAGTACACCGCCCGGGAGCGGATCGCGAAGCTGCTCGATCCCGGCTCCTTCCAGGAGCTCGACACGTTCGTGCGTCACCGCACGTCCGAATTCGACATGGAGAAGAACCGCCCATGGGGCGACGCGGTGGTGACCGGCCACGGCACGATCGACGGCCGCCGTGTGTGTGTGTTCAGCCAGGATTTCACTGTGTTCGGCGGCTCGCTCGGCGAGGTGATGGCCGAGAAGATGTGCAAGATCATGGACCTGGCGTCGAAGATCGGCTGCCCCGTGATCGGCATCAACGACTCCGGCGGCGCCCGCATCCAGGAGGGCGTGGTCTCGCTCGGCGCCTACGGCGATGTTTTCCTACGCAACGTCCGAAGCTCCGGGGTGATTCCCCAGATCAGCCTGATCATGGGCCCGTGTGCGGGCGGCGCGGTCTACTCGCCGGCCATCACCGACTTCATCTTCATGGTCAAGGAAACGTCGCACATGTTCATCACCGGCCCCGAGGTGATCAAGACGGTCACCGGTGAGGAGGTCGGCTTCGAGGAGCTCGGCGGTGCGATGTCCCACAACACCAAGTCGGGGGTCGCTCACTTCGCCTCCGACGACGAGGATGTCTGCCTTGAGGACACGCGATACCTCCTGTCCTTCCTGCCCCAGAACAACCTCGAGATGGCGCCGCGGGTGCAGCCGACCGACGACCCGCTGCGGATGGACCCCGAGCTCGATCACGTCGTTCCCGACAATCCCAACAAGCCCTACGACATGCGCGACGTCGTCCGCTACGTGGTCGACGACGGGGAGTTCTTCGAGGTGCACGAGCACCACGCCAAGAACATCATCTGCGGGTTCAGCCGCCTGAACGGCTACTCAGTCGGCGTGGTCGGCAACCAGCCGGCGCAGCTCGCGGGCGTGCTCGACATCGAGTCATCCGAAAAAGCGGCCCGGTTCATCCGCACCTGCGACGCGTTCAACATCCCCATCATCACCTTCACCGACGTGCCCGGGTTTCTGCCCGGCACGACGCAGGAGTGGGGCGGCATCATCCGCCGCGGCGCCAAGCTGCTGTACGCCTACGCCGAGGCGACGGTCCCGAAGATCACGATCATCACGCGCAAGGCCTACGGGGGTGCCTACGACGTGATGGGCTCCAAGCACCTGGCCGCCGACATGAACTTCGCCTGGCCGACGGCGGAGGTGGCGGTGATGGGCCCCGAGGGCGCGGTCAACATCATCTACCGGCGGGACATCACCGCGTCCCCGACGCCGGATATCCGTCGCCAGAAGCTGATCAACGACTACAAGGCCCACTTCGCCAATCCGTACGCGGCGGCCGAGCGCGGCTACATCGATGACGTGATCGTGCCGCACGAAACGCGTCCGAAGGTGATCAGCGCGCTCGAGACGCTGCAGACCAAGCGCGACCCCGGGCCGAGGCGCAAGCACGGCAACATCCCGCTCTGAGCGCTCGGGATCCGCGCGGCAGGACGGTCTCGGGTCCTGCGCTCATAGCGATACGGTCTGGGCCTCGATCCCGCCCTGGCGCCAGGACTCGAGTGCGGCCTGCGCGATGGCCAGGTCCTGTATCGCCAGGCCGGTCGAATCGAACAGCGTGATCTGCTCGGCCGAGCTGCGCCCCGACGCCGCGCCGGACAGCACCGCCCCGAGCTCGGTCACCTCTCGGCGCGTGACGATGCCATCGCGCACGGCTCCCATCAGCTCGCCGCCGTGCGACGCCTGCTCCCATTCGTCGCAGAACAGCGTGCACGACGCGACCGCGCCGACGGTGGCCTCGGCCTTGCCTGGGCCATCCGCCCCGAGCATGTTCAGGTGCTGGCCGGGACGCAGGTCGCTCGCGTCGAGCACGACCTCGCTCCCGGGGGTGATGCAGCACACCACCTGGCAGCCCAGTGCATCGGCCCGGTCGCCGACGGCCCATCCGAGCTCGGACGCGAGCGCCCGCGCCGCCTCCGGCCTCGGGTCGTGGCAGACCCCCGGTCCATAGCCGGCCGCCGCCAGACAGCGGGCCGTCCACGCGCCGTGGAGGCCGCAGCCGAGGATTCCAGCCGTACGGGCATCGCCGGCTGCCAGCGCGCGCGCCGCCACCGCCGCCACCGCGCCGGTCCGAAGCGCGGTCACCGAGCGCGCGTCGAGCAGCATCAGCGGCTCCCCGTTGCTCGCGTCGGAGAGGCAGATGACGCCGGTGACGGTCGGCAGCCCGCGGGACGGGTTGCCCGGAAACGACGTCACCCACTTGAGCAGCGCCAGGCCGTCGCCCCGCGCCGGCATGGCCCGGAAGTCACCGAACGGCGGGCTGTCCAGGTAGACCTTTGCGGGCATCGTCCACTCGCCGTCGGTGAAGCGCAGGAACGCCGCCCGGACGCGCTCGATCGCCTCCGCCGCTGAGACGGCCGTGAGCACGGCATCATGATCGAGGACGGGCAGCTCGGGCATGGGGCGAGCACGATACCCTCGGCGGGATGAACCGGCGGCCCAGGCTCACCATCGTCGCGCCGGGCGCCTCGCCTGAAGAGGCGGCCGCGGTCGTTGCCGCGGTCGAGCGGTTCATGCGCGAGACGGTGCCACCGTCCGTCGCGCCGCCCCCGCCCCAGAACCGCTGGCAGCGCGCCGCGCTGTACGAGGGCGTGGACCGCGAGCCGACCGACCGGACGCCCTGGGACTGAGCCGGGCGCTGGGCCGAGCGTCCACAGCCGCTGACCTCTCGGGCTTTCTGCAATACCCTTCTGAGCGTTACGCAGCTCGGGGACGCACCCCCCGCTTCGATCCGCCGCGGAGACGAGCAGAGCGCGAATGTCATTGAGGACCGTCCCGATATGCCGTGCGGCCCTGGCCGCGATGCTCGCACTTGCCGTGCTGTGCGTCGGTGCGCGGGTGGCGGGAGCGGTCGTGGTGCGAGAGCCGAACGGCCACGTGCTCGGTGTCACTCCTCACGCCGGGGTCGCGCCGGCGGCGATTCCGGGCTCGGTGGCGGCGCGACACACGAGCGGGTCGGTCGGACTCGTGAGCACCGGCAACCTCGCCTTCCACCGCGGTCAGGTCCTGCACTCGAGCGCGCCGTATCTGATCTTCTGGGATCCGGCGAGGACCGGGATCACCTCCGCCTCGCGGTCGCTGTTCCGGCGCTACTTCACCGACGTGGCGGCGGACAGCGGTAAGGCAACGAACGTCTACGCGGTCAACCGGCAGTTCACCGATGCGACGGGGTTCGCGGATTACCAGCAGACGTTCTCGAGTGGGCAGGCGATCCCGGACACGCAGGCGTATCCGGCTCGGGACACGGTCAACTGTCCGGACATCGATCCGGTCCACTACCCGACCTGCCTGACGGACGCGCAACTGCAGACGGAGATCACTCGCCTGATCACGGCGGATGGGCTCCCGCAGGGCACCGGCGCGAACGCGCCGATCTATTTTGTCGTCACCCCGGGCACGGTGAACATCTGCTCCGACGCGGCGAGTTGCGCCGACAACACCTTCTGCGCCTACCACTCCAGCTACCTGAACGGCTCGAGCACGGTTCTGTACGCGACGATCCCGATGTTCTTCGACGGCGCCAGCGCCGCCCAGAACCCGAAAGCCTGCCAATCCGATCACAACGCGGTCGTGCAGGAGCCGAACGGCGATCCGGCTGACGTGGCGATCAAGTACCTCAGCCACGAGGACAACGAGACGATCACCGATCCCGTCAACGGAGGCGGCTGGTGGGACAACAACAGCGGCAACGAGGACGGCGACAACTGCAATGCGTTTGGGACGCTCACGCCAACCAACGGCACCAATCCCAACGCCTTCCTGCCGACCCTCGGCGGCAGC
>DATMGZ010000117.1:0-8436 GCA_035555155.1 Solirubrobacteraceae bacterium
TCGCCGGAGCCCGGCGAGCTGGTCAGATACCCCATATAGAAGCCCATCAGCACGCCGGCGATGACGACGGCGAGCACCACTCCGAGCAGCCGTTTGGCGTGCGCGCTCATTCTCACACTCCCTCTCGGAGGGGAATCAGTACCGCCTCCGTGGTGGTGCGTCCACGTACATGACCGCTTTGTCATCCGGTGGTCATTTACACGTCATCTGCCAGCGGATAAGGTGCGACCTGGGAAGGGAGAGAGACTGCAATTGCGCATACTCCTCGTCGAGGACGAAGCCCGGATCCGCGCGTTCCTCGCCCGGGCCTTCGAGGCCGAGGGCTTCACCGTCGATGTCGCGGAGAACGGCGATCTCGGACTCGAGCGGGCGCTGACCGACCGCTACCAGTTCGTGATCCTCGACCTGCTGCTGCCGGGGCGTGACGGACTGGACGTGATGCGCGAGCTGCATAGCGCGCGGCCCGACCTCCCCGTCCTGATCCTCTCCGCACGGGGCGACCTGGCCACGAAGCTGCGCGGCTTCGAGCTCGGAGCCGTCGACTATCTCGCCAAGCCCTTCTCGCTCGATGAGCTGCTGGCCCGGGCCCGGGTGCAGCTGCGCCGCGCGCGCGTGGTGGAGGATGCTCCGGAGGTCCGCGTCGGCGACCTCGTGCTCGACCTGTCCAGCCGTCAGGCGCGGGTCGGCACCACCGTCGCCGACCTGTCCGATCGCGAGTTCCGCCTGCTGCACTTCCTGATGGCGCACATGGGCCAGGTGGTCAGCCGCGAGCGCCTGCTCTCGGAGGTCTGGGGCTACGACTTCGACCCGCGCTCCAACGTGGTCGACGTCTGCGTGCGACGCCTGCGCCGCCGGCTCGGCCCCGACGCGCCGATCGAGACGGTGCGCAACGCCGGCTACCGCGCCGCGGCATGAGCGGGAGCACCTGGCTGCGGCGCTACCGCATCGAGCTGCTGTGGGGCGCCTTCGCCGCCGCGAACTACGCCGCGATGATCCTGTGGCCGAGCTGGGAGACGATCCCGTTTCACTTCGTCTGGATCAGCCTCACGCTGCTGTACGGGTTCCGGGTCTGGCCCATGGCCGGCACCTGGATCGTGCTGGTGGGCGTGATGACGGCGATGGCCATCTCGATCGGGCTCGACGCTTTCGAGGGCATCCAGCTCTGGGGCGAGCTGACCGAGGTGCCGCTGATGGCGGCGATGTTCCTGGCCATGGTGTGGCACGCGCGCCGGCGCGTGGACGCCCTGGCCCTGGCCGAGGGGCGCGCCGAGGAGCGGCGCTCGCTGCTCACGCGCCAGGAGCGCTTCATCCATGACGCCTCGCACGAGCTGCGCACGCCCGTGACGATCGCCCGCGGCCACCTCGAGCTGCTGCGTGGGCACGGCGAGGATACACCCGAGCTCGACGTGGCCCTCGACGAGTTGGGGCGGATCGACGCGATCGTGCAGCGCCTGCTCGTCCTCGCCACCGCCGACCAGGCTGACTTCCTGATGACCGAGGGTGTGGAGCTCGAGCCGTTCCTCGAGGAGGTCTTCGTGCGCTGGACCGAGGTCGCCCCGCGCGCCTGGCGTCTCGGTCCGCTCGTGGCGGGCCGCGCAACGGTCGACGTCGAGCGCCTGCGCGCGGCGCTCGACGCGCTGCTCGAGAACGCCGTCAAGTTCACTCCTCAGCAGGCGTCGATCGAGCTGCGCTCGCGCTACGACGGCGCGGGACAGGTCGTAATCGAGGTCGAGGACGAAGGGTGCGGCGTGCCCGCCGACGCGCTGCACCGCATCTTCGACCGCTTCGCCCGCGTCGACGCAGCACGCACGCGATCGGCGGGCGGCGTCGGCCTCGGTCTGGCCATCGTCGATGCGATCGCCAAGGGACACGGCGGGCGCTGCACGGTCTCGAGCACTCCCCATGGCTCGATCTTCGCTCTGTACCTGCCCGGGTTCGTCCCTGCGGCGTCGAGACTCGCGGCGCCTCCGCTGACGCGCTGACCCCGCGCCGGCGGCTCGCTCTGGCGCTGGCGCGCGCGGCTCGTCCCCGGCGCCGGCGCCGGCGCCGCCACCGCCCGCGGACTATTACAAGACTCTAATGCCGTTCCGACAGTGCTCTGTTCATCGGGCGGGAACCTGGGTAGGCATTCTTCACAGGCCACGAAACGGAGAACCCGATGACCGCCGCAGTGATCCTCAATATCGTCTTTGCCAGCCTCGTCGTCGGTGGGGTCGTCGCCCTGCTCAGCTGGGGCATCGTCACGGACAGGACCGTGGCCGCCCGCCGCACGCGCCCGGCCCGCCGTCCCGCTCGGCGGGTCACGACACAGCCGGCGCGCGCGCACCACGGGCGCGCGCTGGACCTCAACATCCAGTGATCTGACGGTTACCGGCCGTGCGCGCGTCCCTCGGGCGCGCGTGCACCGGTGCCTACTCCGATGCCGCCGCGGTCAGCTCGTCGAGCACCGCGGCGCTCAGCTGTCCCGCGTGCATCGCGGCTCCGATGAACACAGTGGGCGTCGTCACCACGCCGGCGCGCATCCCTGACTCGAAGTCCCGCCGCACCCGTGCGCGGACGGAGTCGGCTCGCCGGTCGGCATCGAAGCGCTCCAGATCGAGTCCGAGCGCCCGTGCCCGGTCCCATAGGTGGGGGTCCTCGAGGCGGGCCTGGTCTGCGAACAGGCTGTCGTGCATCTCCCAGAACTGGTTCTGGAGTCCCGCGGCCTCGGCCGCGCAGGCCGCCGCCCACGCCCGGGGGTGGCTGGACCGAACCGGAAAGTGCCGGAACACGCGCCGCATCGGGCGGTCAGCGAGATGCCGGTCGAGTGCTCCGCAGTACGGGCACTCGAAGTCGGCGTACTCGATCACCAGCGGCCCGGTCACGGGCCCCCGGCAATGGTCCTCAGGTGCAGGTGGCGGGACAGGCGCGGAGCCGAGGTCGCTCAAGCAGCGAGACCGTCGAAGATCAGATTGGCGCCGGGCAGATCCCCGGGCGATGGCGCCTCGTAGCTCCACCTGACGACGCCGTCAGGGCCGACGATCACCAGCGCTCGCTGGGGGAACCCGCCCGGGTGGTAGACGCCGAATGCACGTGACGTCTCCCCCTTGGGCTCGAAATCCGACAGCTGCCCGATCCGGACGCCGAGCGTCTCGCGGAACGCCCGCTGGGACTCACTGGCATCGCAGGAGACCCCGTACAGGGTTGCCCCGCGCACCGTGAACTCGTCCAGCAGCTCGTCGTAGAGGTTGAACTGGTCGGTGCACACGGGACTGAAGGCGAACGGATAGAAGACGAAGACCGTCGTGTGGCCCTCGAGGTCCGCGCGTGTGAACTCGCTCCCGTCCTCGCGCCGCAATCTGAACTCGGGCGCCGCGGCTCCGGGTGCGATCACCCCGGCCTGCGGGCCGTCCGTCACTTGCGGAGCCCGAGCTCGCGCACCAGCGACCGGTAGCGCTCGAGGTCGGTGCGCTGCAGGTAGCTGAGGAACCGGCGGCGACGTCCCACCAGCATCAGCAGCCCGCGGCGGGAGTGATGGTCCTTCTTGTGGGTGCGCAGATGCTCGGTGAGATCGTTGATCCGCTCGGTGAGCAGAGCGATCTGCACCTCGGCCTTGCCGGTATCGGCGGGTCCGTCACCGAACTTGGTGACGAGCTCCTGCTTGCGTTCCTGGGTAAGGGTCATGCGGCCGACGAGGGTAGCAGAGGGCGTGCCATGAGCACACCCTGCGGGTCCCTCCCCTCCGCGCAGGCTCGACCTCAGCGACACAGCTCGCGCGTGTGCTCGACGTCGAGGTGCATCTGCTCGACCAGCGCGTCGACGGAGTCGAACCGCCGCTCGCCTCGCAGGCGTTGGATGAACTCGACCGTCAGCATGCGGCCGTACAGGTCTTCGTCGCGGTCGAGCAGGTACGCCTCGACGAGCACCGCGCGCTCGGTGTCGAACGTCGGGCGCACGCCGACGCTGACCGCCGCGCAGGCGCCGTCGGCGCGGGCGGCGTAGACGCCGTGACCGGGACACACGAGCGCCTCGTCGGGAACCAGGTTGGCAGTCGGGAAGCCGAGCTCACGGCCCCGGTGGTCCCCGGTCACGACCTCGCCCCGGAGCCGGAACGGCGCCCCGAGCAGGCGGCGGGCCAGATCCACCTCGCCGGCCAGCACGAGTCCGCGGATGTGGCTGGAGGACACGATCTCTCCGTCGACGTCGACCAGCGGGACCACCCGAGTCTCGAACCGTGGGTCGGCCATGAGCATCGCGGGATCCCCGGCCGCGCGGTGCCCGAAGCTGAAGTTCTCGCCCACCGAGACATGCGTCGCCGACAGTCGCTCGACGAGGATCCGGTCGATGAACTCCTGCGGCGTCTGGAGGGCGAAGCCCTCGTCGAATGGGACCACGACCAGCTCCTCGACGCCCAGCGTCTCGATCAGCTCGGCCTTGGCGTCGAGGCTGGTCAGCAGTTTCGGGGCCGCCTCGGGACGGACGACCTGCAGCGGATGGGGCTCGAACGTGAGCACCGTGTCATTGCCGCTGATCACCTCTCGGTGGCCCACGTGCACACCGTCGAACTCGCCGACCGCCACCCGTCTCGGTCGCGGGACCGTGTCTGGAAGCATCGTCACCCGCATCGGCGCGGAAGCCTAGTGGGTCTCCTCCGCGCCGCCCTCACTGTGCGCAGACCGTCGCCCCGAGCTTCGTCGCCGTGCTCGCCACCTGCTGGCCCGCGCCCTGGATCTTGCCCAGGTCCTGGAGGCCGCTGGGGTCCTTGGCGTCCGCCTTCTTGCGGATCGTCTGCAGCAGCGTGTTCGCCGCCTGCTGAGCCGAGATGAAGGCGTTCCAGTCCGGGGCAGCCGAGCTGTCGGGCTTGAGCGCCTGCAGGTCGCTCGTCTCGATCTCGGCGACCGGACCGATCTTGTCGAAGTACCCGGCGGCCTGACCCGCGTCCTGGATGCTCGCCGGCTGCGGCACCGCCTTGGCCGAGGTCTGGGCGGTGGTGCAGATCGCGTTGGCCTTGCTGACAAGCTCGGTGCGCGACAGCGTGGTGCTCGACGAGCCGCCACAGGCCGCCAGCCCGGCGCCGCACAGAGCGGCCGCGACCAGCAGGATCAGCTTCTCGTTTCTCATGCGCTCCCGTCCTTTGCCGGCTGATCGCCTGACGACACGATGACGCGTCAGACTACCGGTACGGAATCCGGGCGAATCCCAGACTCAAAACGTGCGGGTTCGGCCCGCGGTGCCGCGGCGAGGGGGTCAGCCGCGCAGGCCGACGATCGGCTTCAGGCCCTCGCCGGACGCCGCCGGCTCGGCCAGCGCGATCAGGCCGCGCTCGTCGGTCAACCGCACGACCCCCGTTCCCGCGCCGGGCACGACGACGCCGTGCCCGGCCCGCTTGGCGTCTTCCGCGCCGAGTCGCACCTCGGGCATGAAACCGAGTGCCTCGGAGAGCGGGATGATCCGCTCGGGGTCCGCCTCGGCGACGACGAAGTGTCCGATCGCGGTGCGCCGGAGCTGCTCGCAGTAGGCATCCCCGAGCTCGGCGATCAGCGTGCGCACATAGGTTCCCGATGAGCACTCGATCACGAAGCCCCGCCGCGGTCCCGAGCGCCGGCTCTCGCTGAACCGGTGCACCTCGATCTCGCGCTCGCGCAGCTCGACCTCGATCCCGGCCCGGGCCAGCGCATACGCCCGCCGGCCTGACACCTTCACGGCCGAGTACGCGGGCGGGCGCTGCATCAGTCGCCCGGTCGGCAGTCGCAGGTCC
Organism: Solirubrobacteraceae bacterium; assembly: GCA_035555155.1. Classification (GTDB taxonomy): domain Bacteria; phylum Actinomycetota; class Thermoleophilia; order Solirubrobacterales; family Solirubrobacteraceae; genus Palsa-465. The sequence continues at coordinate 5,738 of DATMGZ010000117.1, forward strand.
CCCTCGGGCACGACACCCGTCTCGGTGATCTCGCCCTCGGGATCGCCGGTGCTCGAGATGGCGCCGAAGCGCGCCTGCACCTCGTAGCGCTTCGGCAGCGCCATCAGGAACCGCTGCACCCGCGTCGCCTGTCCGACCAGCACGAGCAGCAGGCCGGTCGCGAATGGATCGAGCGTGCCGGCGTGGCCCACCTTGATCCCCCGGCCGAGCTGCCGCCGCACGCCGGCGACCACGTCGTGCGAGGTCACGCCGGCGGGCTTGTCGAACAGGATCACGCCGGACTGGGGCTCAGACACGGGGCCTCACCGGGAGCGCCCGCTACAACTGAGCCGCGATCTGCTCGCGGAGAAAGGCGACAAGCTCGTCGCGCGACAGCGCGGTGCTGAAGCCGGCCGCCTGGCGGTGGCCGCCGCCGCCCTGGGCGCGGGCGATCTGGGAGACGTCGATGCGCTCGTCGCCGGAGCGCAGCGAGACCTTGGTCGGGGGCGCGTCGTCGGCCGCGCTCACGCGGTCGCGCACGAGCGCCGCGACGGCGGTGCCCTGGACGGCGCGGAGATGGTCGATCACGCCCTCGGAGTAGCTCTCCTCGGCGCCGGACTCGGTGAAGTCCTGGGCGGTGAGCGAGGTCAGCGTGAGCCGCCCCTCGTCGTAGCGCTCGACCTTGGCCAGGCCACGCGCGAGTAGGGCCAGCTTGCCGTAGGGGACGCCCTCGTAGACGCGCCGGTAAATCTCGTGGACGTGGACGCCGGTCGCGATGAGCTCCGCGGCCATCTCGTGCGCGCGGGTGCCGGTGTTCTCGTACATGAAGCGGCCGGTGTCGGTGATCAGCCCGACGTAGAGGGCCTCGGCGATCGTGATCGTCGGCTCGACCCCGAGGCCGTGCATCAGGTCCCAGACGATCTCCGCCGTGCACGAGGCCTGCGGGTCGACGAGGTTCACAGTCCCGAAGCGCGTGTTGTCGTGGTGGTGGTCGATATTGAGGATCCGGCCGTGGGGGCGCTTGAGCGCCTCGGCCGGATTGCGGTCGAGGTTGCCGCAGTCGAGGAACACGATCGTCCGCTCGTCGAGGTCGTCGGGCGGAATGGAGACGAGGCCGGCGAGGGGGAAGAAGCGATACTCGTAGGGCAGCGGGAACTCGTTGGCGTCCATGAACATGACGCTGTCCTTGCCGATCGTGGTGAGGATCTCCTGGATCGCGATGAGCGAGCCGAGCGCGTCGCCGTCGGGGTTCTCGTGCGTCACCACGATGAGCTTCTCCGCCCCGCGCAGCTCCGCCAGCACCTCGGCCCGCTCGGAGTGCTTGCCGTTCTCGCTCATGCGTCCGGGGCCGCCTCGTCCCGGAGCGGCGCCGCCTCATCCTGGAGCAGCTCGGTGATGCGCATCCCGTGATCGACGGAGCCGTCGTAGGCGAAGGTCAGCGACGGGGTGTGCTTGAGCACGAGCTCAGAGGCCACCCGTCGCTGCAGGAAGCCCTGAGCGGAGCGCAGGCCGTCGAGGCTCTCGGCGCGGATCTCGTCGCCGCCGAGCACGCTGACGTACACGCGGGCGTGCCGAAGGTCCGGACTGGTCTTCACATCGGTGACGGTGACGAATCCCACACGCGGGTCCTTGATTTGGGTGGCGATCGCCTCGCTGAGAACAGCGCGCACGGCCTCATCGACGCGCCTCATCCGGGGTCGGCCCATCCTATCCGTCCTCGCGCTCGCTTGACGGTCCGGTTTTGCTCATCCGCGCAGGTCCTCCACCGAGGCCACGAGGCGCTCGACGCTGACGCCATGGGGGAAGCGGGCGTCCAGCCAGCGCTCCACGCTGTCGGCCGCGGCCGACAGCGTGGCCAGCGAGCCGCTGGTCAGCGCGGCGGTCAGCGTCGAGCGCTGCCACAGGTCCTGATGGCCGGTCTCCGACACCGCCGCTCCGAGCCGCCCATGGAGCTGCGCCTTGACCGACTGCAGCTCCTTGCGCTTGCCCTTCAGGCTCTCCGCGTCGGGGAAGTGGAGGTCGATCACCAGCACGGCCACGAAGCCGCTCCCGGCCATCGCGCGGCGACCGGTTAGGCGAGCTCGCGCTCGACCTGGCGCGTCGCGTAGGTCTCGAACACGTCGCCCTCTTTGACGTCGGCGAAGTCCCTGAGCACGATCCCGCAATCGAACCCGGAGGCGACCTCGCGCACGTCGTCGTTGAAGCGGCGCAGGCTGGCGATTTCGCCCGTGTAGACAACGGTGCCATCGCGTACCAGGCGGACCTTGGCGCCGCGGGTGATCTTGCCCTCGGTGACGTGGCAGCCGGCGATCGTGCCCACGCGCGAGGCGCGGAAGATCTGCCGCACCTCGGCCGAGCCGAGTGACTCCTCCACCTCTTCGGGAGCGAGCATGCCCTGCATCGCGCTGCGCAGCTCTTCGATCGCCCGGTAGATGACCGCGTAGTGACGGATCTCCACGCCCTCGCGCTCGGCGACGGCGCGGGCATCGCCCACCGGTCGCACGTTGAAGGCGAGGATCACCGCGTCGGAGGCGGCGGCGAGCATCACGTCGGACTCGGTCACGGCGCCGACGGCGCGGCGGATCACGTTGACCGACACCTCGTCCTGCGGCAGCTTGGCGATTTCGTCCTCGATCGCCTCCAGCGAGCCGGCGACGTCGGACTTGATGACCAGGTTGAGCTCCTGCAGGCCGCGCTTGAAGATGTCCTCGAGCGAGATC
>DATMGZ010000118.1:0-9912 GCA_035555155.1 Solirubrobacteraceae bacterium
GAGCCGAAGCCCATCTTGAAGCCCCACAACACCCACACGATGAGGACCACCGCGAAGGCTGCAAAAGTGAGCATCATGCTGTTGACCGACCAGCGCTTCTGCATGACCCCGCCGTACAGAACGACGAGGCCGGGCACGCTCATGAGACCGACGAGCGTCGCAGCGGTCAGCTGCCACGCATTGTCTCCTGGGCTGAGCCATGTTGGATACGGCAGCCACATATGTATGGATCTCCTTGTCCTGAGGACCTAGGGGAAGTACAAGGACAGCCACCGACGACGGCGGCAACGGGCCCGGTGGCCCAATCAAGCTCAGAAGGTTGCTCGGCGTGGGGATGAGGAACTATGGCCGTGAGTCCAGCAAACGTCTGAGGCCCCTGGACATTGGGATAACTCGAGCCCGCACAGAGCGGTTGATCGCCGCTCGGGGCGGCTTTTCCGGCCCCCGGATCAGGCGGCGCCGAGCGTCACGGGCGTGGCGTTGGGCACCACGAGCACCGGCGCGCGCACGGTTTCCAGCAGGTATCGGGCCGACCCGCTGAGCAGCACGACGCCGGCCGGAGCGCCCGGCTGTGAGCCGACCACGACCAGCCCGACGCCGTCGGCGCTGGGGGTCGTGATCGTGGCGCCGAGCGCCTCGGCGAAGGCCTGCGCGGTTTGCTCGGCGGCGGTATCGGCTCCCTCGGCCGAGACCGCGATCGAGCTGATGCTCGCATCGGGCCTCGTCCGCAGCCCGGCGGGCGAGACCGCGATCGCCACCGCCCCGCCGTCCAGGAGCGATTGCGCGGAGGTGCCGGGCTCGACGCGGCCCGGGGGCGTGCGGTAGTCCGATCCGAACACGATCACCGACGAGCCCTGCTCCGCGGCCAGCCGTCCCAGGCCTTCGCCGGTCGAGGCGGAGACGACGATGTGCCGCGGAACGTCGGAGTCCTCGAGCCAGGTGGCACCGTGCTCGAGCCGTCGCTCGGCGTCGTGCTGGGCCAGCTCCTCGCGGCGAGGGTCGTACTCCCGGGAGTGGCGGACATAGGCGAGCGCCAGCGACGCGCCGGCACGGGCGAGCAGTCGGCCGAGCGCGAGCGCGTCGTCGTCGTTGGGCGTGCCGTCGTACGAAACGATGATGCCGGTGCTCATGGTGTCTCCTCGTCGCAGCGCTCGAAGTCCGCGGTGGATTTGCGCAGGGTCAGCGGGTAAGCGGGCTGACGCTATCAGCGGCCCTCGTGCTGGCATCGGCCAGATGTCCAAGGATCGGGCCCTCCATCTGTCCCATCGGGCATGGACGCCTCGGTGTGCGACGATCGGCTCCCACCCATGGGTCCCGGTTCTCGACAACTTTGCGCTGACGACGCATGAGAGCGCTGCCGATCATCCTGCTGGCGCTCCGTCTTCACCTTCACCTGCACCACTTCCACGGCCCGGCGATCGACTATCTCGGATTGTCGCTGGCCGCGGCCGCGAGCTGGTTTGGGGTCCCGGGCCCCGGGGAGCCGGTGCTGATCGCCGCCGCCGTGTTCGCCGCCCGGCACTCGCTGGACATCGGTTCGGTCGTGTTCGTGGCCTGGGCGGCGGCCGCCGCCGGCGGTATCGTCGGCTGGCTGGTCGGGCTCAACGCGGGACGGGCGTTCGTGACCGCCCCCGGGCCGCTCAGGAAGGCGCGGGCGAAGGCGGTCGAGCGGGGTGACGAGATCTTCCGTCGCCATCCCATCATCGCGATCGTGCTGACGCCGTCGTGGGTCGCGGGCATCCACCGGGTGCGCACGGCGGTGTTCCTGCCGGTCAACGCGTTCGGGGCCGCGCTGTGGGGGGTCGGTATCGGCCTCGCTGCCTACTGGATCGGTCCGACCGTGGTCGACGCCGTCGACGACCTCGGACTCGTCACCGGGGTCCTGCTGGTCGCGCTGATCGTGGCCGGCGTGGGCGGCGAGATCTGGCGCCGGCGGCGGCGTGAGCGGGCCGAGGCGGCGGCCCCGGACCTCTAGTGTTCTGACGCCGACGGATTTCTGAATCAGGACACTGGACGGCGGCCCGGCCTGTGGACGCGCGCGACGCTACAGCTGCGTGGCGGCCCAGGACATGTTCTGGAACGGGACCACCGGCGAGCCGACGCTGAGCTGGATCACCGTGTGCGCGCCCAGCGGGATCGCCCGCGGATCCTTCGTCCACGGCTTCCCGTCGACGTACGCCGTGACCTTGCCGGTGGCCGTCCCGACCTGGTTGGCGCTCAGCGGCTGATGCCAGACGTCGAAGAAGCTGCCCAGCGTGTAGATCCGCTGCGTGGGCGATTCGATGTGAATAACGCCGTCGGAGGTGTGCGTGTGGAGCCAGTAGATGCACTGGCCGCCAGCGGCGATCGGGCCCTGCGGGGTCACCTGGGGGCTCGAGCCGGGAATGCCGACGCCGGCCGGGATCGCCTTTGATGCGCCGTTGACGAACACGGACAAGTGCGCATGGATGTGGTAGGCGAGTTGCTCCGTCGCGCCGCACTTGATCCCGTCGACGGTTCCCGTCTGCGTCGTGCCGGCCGGCGCCAGGTCGCCGCCCTGTTCCAGCGCGACGCCTTCGAAGCCGAGGCTCGCACCGGCCGTCGCGCCGGTCGTCCCGGTCGAGGCGGCGGTCCTGCTGGAGCTGGCGGCGGAGCTCGAGCTCGATGAGCTGCTGGAACCGCAGCCGGCGAGCGCGAACGCGCCGGCGAGGAGCGCGGCGGTGGGCACAAGAGCACGTGATCGGCGCCACATCGACGCCCAACGGTAGCGTGGACGCCGATTTGTCCCGCCCGGCCAACCTCGGTGGTAGCGTCCGCGGCGTGAGGTGACGCCGCGCCGATGAACGACTTTCCGATGACCACCGCGCTCGAGCTCCCCGGCGTGCGCATCAGGGAGACTATCGGCGTCTGCTATGGCCTCGTGGTTCGCAGCATGGGCTTCGCCGGCAGCATGAGCGCGTCGTTCAAGGCCCTGCGCCGCGGGGAGATCTCTCAGTACACGCAGCTGCTCGAGGACAGCCGCCGTCACGCGATCGACCGAATGGTCGAGAACGCGCGGCTGATGGGCGCCGACGCAGTCATCGCGGTGCGCTTCGACTCCTCCGAGATCGGCCAGCAGTTCACGGAGATCTTCGCCTACGGCACCGCCGTCACGGTGGATCGCGTCGCCTGAGCCCGGGATGCTGCTGAGTGATGCCGACCGCGACCGGCTGGTGGATGCGCTCGGTCATCACGCGTCGGAGGGCCGGCTCGGGGTGGAGGAGCTCGAACGCCGCGTGACCGTCGTGCTCGAGGCCCAGTCGCGCGAGGACGCGGTCGCGGTTCTCGCCGACCTCCCGCCGCTCGGCCCTCCGGCTCCGTCGCGGCGGCGGGGCCGGGGGCACGGCGAGGCCGACGTGGCCGCGCCGGATTGGCTGCCGACCAACGAGCGCTTCCGCGATCCCCGCAGCAACCGCATCACGCGTGTCTGGGTCGACACCGCGGGCGGTCGGCACTACGTGGCCGAAGAGCAGATCTGAGCCGGGCTACAGTCCGGACGTTCCCGGTTCCCGGTTCCAGGATCAGGCGCAGGCGTCCGCCCCCGACGGCCTAGCCGCGCCCGTTGCCGCCGAAGATCCTCAACATGAACAGGAAGATGTTGAAGATGTCCAGGAAGATGCCGGCGGCGATCGGGACGGCGCTCTGCATCGAGGACCGGCGGAGACGGTTGAAGTCGAAGATCGTGAAGCCGCCGAAGATCACGAGGCCCGCGACGGCGTAGATCAGGTTCGCCTGGGGAATCGCGACGAAGATCCCGATGACCCCGAAGACGATCAGGGCGACCAGGGCCCAGAACAGGATGCGGGCCCACGAGGAGAGATCCCGGCGGGTGGCGTAGCCGAACGCGCCGCAGGCCGCGACGAACCCGGCCGTCGCGCCGGCGGCCTGCCACAGTGCCGCCGGGTCGGCCTTCGCGTACTGGTTGAGCACCGGTGCCACGGCCATGCCGAGCAGCAGGCCGAGCCCGAACAAGAGCGCGATCGCGAGCTGCTCGCGACCGCGCGAGGAGGCGATGTTGAGCCCGAACACGCAGGCGAAGGCTCCGATGAACAGCAAGAGTCCGACCCCGCCCGTCAGGTTGCGGCCAATGTAGGCACCGAGCGCGGTGCAGCCGACGGTCAGGGCCACCAGGCCCATGACCTGCCCGAACACCGCCCGGGTGTCTCCGGCGGCGACGGGACGACTGCTGACCGCCAAGTCGTTGTATGCGGGCATGACGTCTTTGCTCCTCGATCGTTGTCTCTCGGTCCTGGCTGGGCCGGAGAAAAAGGTAGACGATCGACGTGATGGGGTCCAAAGGACGGACGGACGCGCCGCAGCGCCGCGTGGCCGCGACCATCGCCTCGCGCTACGTGCTACTGGGGCCGGGCCACGGGCCGGCGAGCGATCGCACGTCAAGGGCTCGGATCGGACCGAACACGGGCAGTGGATCGGTCGCCGCGCTCACGACCGCGGCACCGGACCGGCTCGACCAGGCCACGCAGGACAGCGTCGGGCGAGTCGCCAGGCGCCTGCTCGAGCTGAGCACCGATCACGGTACGCCCGTGGACCACGGCACTCGGGGCGTCCCGGGCGCTGGTTCTCGATCAGGCCCGCGATCTCCACGAGCTCCCCGATCACCGCGTCGCGGGGCGGCCGCGGATCGCGGCGCGCCGGGCTTGATCGGACCTTCTATTGCGGCCGGCGCCGGCCGGGTCTAGGCTCGCGCCGATGACAACCGAGCCCGATGGTGACACCGCAGGGATGGCCGGCGCTGCCGGAACGGCGGATGCCACGCATGTTCCGGATCACGCCGGGCCCGCGAGCCTGCCGGCCACCGAGATCGCCGCCCGCGTGCGATCGGGCGAGCTCGATCCCGTCGACGTCGTGCGCGCCCACGTCGAGCGCATCGACCGCTACGAGCCGGTACTGCATGCATTCGCGAGTCTGACGCTCGACTCGGCCGTCCGTGAGGCGGAAGCGCTGCGCGGGCGCGACGACCTGGCGTCACTGCCGCTGGCCGGTGTGCCGGTCGCGATCAAGGACAACGTCGACGTGCAGGGATTGGCCACGCGCTTCGGGTCCCTCGCGACGCCCGCGACGCCCGCGGCGCAGGACGATGAGCTGGTCGCGCGGCTTCGCCGCGCCGGCGCCCTCGTGGTCGGCACGACGACGATGCCCGAACTGGCGATCTGGCCGTTCACCGAGGGTGCGGGCCGCGAGCCGACCCGCAACCCGTGGTCGCCCGGGCGCACGCCGGGCGGCTCGAGCGGTGGCAGCGCGGTGGCGGTGGCGACCGGGATGGCCGCCGTCGCGCTCGGATCCGACGGCGGGGGGTCGCTGCGCGTGCCCGCGGCGGCCTGCGGGATCGTCGGCTTCAAGCCGACGCCCGGTGTCGTGCCGCTGCCGGGCGGTGCGGCCGAGCACTGGCGCGGGTGCAGCGCCTTCGGGCCGTTGGCGCGGTCGGTCGCCGACGCCGCACTCGTGCTCGATGTGCTCGCCGGCGCCGAGCGGTTCCGCGATCCGGGGGTGCCCTCGCAGCCGTTGACGATCTCCGTCTCCCCGCGGCATCCGGTGCAGGGCGCGCCGGTGGCCAAGGCGGTCAAGGCCGCACTGGAATGCGCCGCATCGGCGCTGGCCGGGGCTGGTCACAGGATCGAGAAGGCCTCGCCGCCGAACCCGCCCACGCCGCAGGCGTTCATCCGCTGCTGGCTGGCGGGCATCGCCGAGGACGCCGAGCGCGCCGATGAAGCGGCGCTCGAGCCACGAACCCGGGCGATGGTTCATCAGGGCCGGCGCCTGCTCGAGAAGGGGTGGGCGCCCGAGGCGTCGAGCACCCGGGACGGCCAGCGGCTGCGCAACTGGCTGGCCGGACGCGATCTCCTGATCACTCCCGTGATGGCCCAGGACCCGCCCGCGGTCGGTACGTGGAACGGTCGCAACTGGATCGTCACGATTCTCGGCGTCGCCCGGTGGATGGGCTACACGGCGCAGTGGAACCTGGCCGGCTGCCCGACGATCGCGGTTCCGGTCGGCCGCTCCCCGGCCGGCATGCCGATCGGCCTGCAGCTCATCGGCCTGCCCGGCTCGGAGGAGACGCTGCTGGCGGTGGCGGCGCAGCTCGAGCAGCTCTTGCCGCAGCCGGCTTGGGTGCCGGCCGGCTGACGTGCGTCGGGGAATCCTCGTCGCGCTCACGCTGACGGTCGCGCTCGCGTGGATCGCCGGAGGTTGGGCACTGGCGCGACGGACCGTCCGGCCGGCGCCCGTGAAGCTGACGGTCGAGCTGAACGGCGATCTGCTGATTCACTCGCCGCTCTGGCAGCGGGCGCTGCAGTACGGTCACGGCAGCTATGACTTCACGCCGATGCTGCGCGAGGTCGCTCCACACGTGCGTGCCGCAGATCTCGCCATATGCCACGTGGAGACGCCGATGACGCCGCGGCCGCCCCAGGGCTATCCGGTGTTCAACACCCCGACCCAGCTCGCGCGCGCGATCAAGAAGACCGGCTGGGACATCTGCGACACCGCCTCCAATCACTCGCTTGACCAGGGCCAGTACGGGATCGACCAGACCGGCGTGGCGCTCGACCGCGCCGGCGTCGTGCACACCGGGTCGTTCCCGTCGGCAGCCGCGCAGAGCCGCACCCTGATCGTGACGGTCAAGGGGGTGCGGGTCGCGTTCCTCGCCTATACCGAGATGCTGAACGGCTTCACGCCGCCGCACCCGTGGTCGGTCAACCTGGCCGCGGTGTCCCGTGTCCGGCGCGATGCCCGGCTCGCGCGCCGCCGCGGCGCCCAGGTCGTGATCGTCAACTTCCACTGGGGCACCGAGTTCCAGTCCCAGCCGAGCGGGTTCCAACTCGCGACCGCCCATGCCCTCGCCGCCGACCCCGACATCACGGTCATCGTCGGCCAGCATGTGCACGTGGTCCAGCCGATCGTCCGTATCGGGGGCAAGTTCGTCGTCTACGGCGAGGGCAACCTGCTCTCCAACGAAACCGCCTCCTGCTGCCCGGCGTCGACCCAGGACGGGATGCTCGTGTTCCTGCACCTGGTGGTGAACGGCGCCGGCTCCAAGGTCCAGAGCGTGTCCTACCTGCCGACGTGGATCCGCCATCCCGACTACACCGTGCTGCCGATCGGCGACGCCCTCAGCCGGCACGAGGCGCCGGCGGGGGTGCTGCGGGCCTCCTACGCGCGCACGGTGTCGGTGGTCGGACGGCGTCCGGGTGTGCTGGGGCCGGTGCCGTAAGGATTTCTGCTGCGCGGGTGGCTGGCGACCGCGGCGGTGGTGCGCGTGGTTGGGGCGCCGGCGGCGAACGGCCGGCGAGGAAGCGGGCGGATCCGAGTCGCCCGGCGCCGACGGCAGAGCGTCGGCCCCCGGCGTTGGAGCTCGAGATGCTGATGTCCCCAGATTAAGGGGGAACTTCGGATTAGCTCCGCTCGACGGCCCCGGGGCGCATAGGCAGGCATGGAGGCTGTCGCCTCAAGGTTCGGGCGCCAGCGCTTGGGCGACGGGTGCAAAAGTCGTCAAATCGCCGGCCCGCCGGCGACCTTGGGCAGGTAAGCGCCGGAGCGGCGCTTAGGTGGCCGAGGAAGCTCCAAACGAGGGCACTTTGGGCACTTATGCACCCTCGGAATCCGGCGCATCGCGTGCTTATCTCGACCAAACTCAGCCCGTCGACCTGACCGTGGGGCAGATGAGCACGCTGTCGCGCTCATGCGCCCCCGGACACTCGCGGCCTGACGATTTGCACGCATAATCATCACCGGAAAGCGGAGCATCGGGCGCCGGCCATGCCGCCCGCGGTGGCGACGGACTTCTGGGAGATCGCGGGGTGGGAGGTGACGGGCGGTCAGTCGTTCGAGAAGTCCGATCCCCGGCCGGCCTGGATCTCCCCTGAGCAGGCGGCCCGCGCGGGCCTGCGCCCCCGATGAGCGACGCGCCCCGATGAGCGACGCGGACCGCTCTGCCGCGGGGACCCGCCGCGTCACGTCCGGGCGGGGCATCACCCTCAGGTCGCCAGCAGCCCGCCAAGACCGAGCACGAGCAGCGCCGCCCCGCCGGCGCCCGCGACGCCGGTGAGCGCGACCCGCCCGGCCCGGCGCAGCCACGCGCCGGCGCCGGCCAGCCACCGGTCACCACGCTCTCCAGCCAGGCGACGGACCAGCAGGATGGCGATCAGCGGCGCCACGAACAGCACGTTGTAGACGAGCAGCAGGGCGATCCGTCCCGGCGGCGAGGCATGCCCCGCGAGGATCGCCGAGATGGCGCCGAAGTACATGAACGCGGTGGGCAGCTCGATCAGCATGATCCCGGCGCCGAGCGCGAACGCCGGGGCCGGCGAGTGGTGGGGCGCGCGGCTCACCTCGGGGGCGCCGCCGGTCGCGTCCGGGGCAGGCCGCCCGGAGCGCCAGATGCACACCGCGAACACCAGCGCCCCGATCCCACCGGCCGCCTCGAGGCCATGCTCGATCGAGCCACCGACGTGGTGCAGTGCGGTGATCAGCGCCGGCCCGGGCCCGAGCACGAGAACGAGTCCGCCGGCGAGATAGATCGCGAACACCCCCAGCGTGTAGCTTGCGAGCCCGCGCCCCTCCCCGGCGCCCGCGAGCCACAGCGCCGGGACCAGTGTCGAGGGATTGATCGAGTCCGCGATCGCGATCGAGGCGACGAGCAGGCTCAGCCCCGTCATCGCGCGCCGCCCGGGGACTAACCGCTCGAGCCCGACGGAGGCCGGCGCTTGGAAGGGGACACGAGCTCGTCGAGCTCGTCGATCAGGTCGGCGACGCGCTGCGTGATCGGGTGATCGCGCGCCTGCGAGGCCAGGCCGGAGAGCTCGGAGCGTGCGTCGGCGAAGATCCTCGAGAAGCTGTCGTCGGTCGTGACATAGCCGAGCTCGGCATCCGAGGGCCGCTCCTCGGCCTGCGCCGCGGCCTCGCGGGCTGCCTGCCGGGCGCGCTCGCGCGCCATGTGCGCTTCACGCACCTGCCGGTCGAGGTCGGCCATCCGCGCCTCGATGTCCGGGTCGACGCTGACCCGCGGCGGAGGCCGATCGCCGTGCGGCGCGGTCCGCCGCAGCTCCCTGATGCGCGCGTAAGCGTCCTGGACCTCCTCGAAGCGGCGGGCGGCCTCGGCCGATCCCCCGTTGTGATCCGGGTGATGGAGCTTCACCAGGCGCCGGTAGGCCGAGACCAGCGCGTCATCGGACGCGTCCGGGCTGATCCCGAGCGTCCGGTACGGATCGGGTCCGGAACCACGCGCCTGGTCTGCTCGCCCCTGCGTCATTCGGCCACCAAGATTAGTGCCTCAGGAGCGCGTGACGGGCGGCCGGCGGTTCGTAGTTTCCCGCACTCCAACAGGTGATCCGCGCGGTCGCCGGGCGAACGGGCCGGGTCTAGCATCGACGCGACCGGGGAATCGTCCCCATCGTCAGCCGGAGGAGAGCGGATGCCGTCTACGACTCAGGTCGAGCCCCTAGGAGTTCTCGACGATGCGCAGATCGAACGACTCGACGGTTACGTCGAACGAGCGCAGACGGCCGCGCGGGCCTTCCGCGAGCTCGACCAGGAAACCGTCGATCGGATTGTGTGGGCGATGGTCGTGGCGGGGCTCGAGAGCGCCGTCGAGCTCGCCTACCTGGCGATGGAGGAGACCGGCTTCGGGGTGTTCGAGGACAAGGTGGTCAAGAACTACATCGCCACCGAGTTCCTGTACGACTACCTCAAGGACAAGCGCACGGTCGGGGTGATCGACGAGGACGTCGAGCGCCACATCAAGTACGTGGCCGAGCCGATCGGCGTCGTCCTGGGCCTGCTGCCGATCACCAACCCGACCTCGACCGCGCTGTTCAAGTCGATCGTCGGCGCCAAGACCCGCAACGCGATGATCTTCCGCCCGTCGGCGCGCGCGGC
>DATMGZ010000119.1:0-2140 GCA_035555155.1 Solirubrobacteraceae bacterium
TCAGCCGTGATGAGTCAGTCCGATCCGACCGCTGTGCTGGCGGAGATGAAGCGCACCGAAGCGCTGCTGCGTGACGCTCGCTCGGTGCTGCGCCGGGTCGACGCGCTGGCCGCGAAGGCGAGCACCTCAGACGATCCGAGCCGCACGCTCATTGCCGAGGTGCGAACCGCTGCCGAGCACCTGGTGTCGCAGTTGGCCCATCGCCAGCAAACCGAACGGCGCTTCGCCAAGCAGGTGGCGCGCCGCCTCCGCTGACCGGCCCGAGCGGACGAGGTTGGTCACGCACGTGTGCCTGAGCTGAGGACGTGCGCCGACAGCTCCTGCCGCGCGCTGGCCGTGCCTAGGCGTTCACCAAGCGACCTGTTTAGCGGTGTTTTCTGCTCCATTCCTACCCGAACCTGTCTTCGGATACGGGCCCGTCTCGACCGGCGAGCAGAGCCCCGACCACCAAGAGCGGCGCGCTCCGCCGCGCCGGCGTGGCCGCCAACGACATCTACCTCGACCACGCCAGCGGCGCCAAGGCGAGCTGGCCACAGCTCGACCCAGTCCTGCGGATCCTGCGCGACGGCGACACGCTCAGGATCACTTACAGCGACGGGCCTTGCTCCGAGCAAGCCGGCCGCCCGCGCGCTCAACGGTAGGTGGACGCCCGCTCGGGCTCACCGACGCGCGCCCTCCAGCCGGCGCAGCTTGAGTCCCGTCCCTCACCCCGGCGGATTGACTTCCGCGCCGCGGTGCTCAGCGAGCTTGGGCTCCACGGAATACGCGGAGCTGGTGATCGGCGTGCGCCTGCTCGAGACGCTCGGCGTCGATCGCGGCCCAGGCGAGCCGTTCGAGCAGCTGCTCCGCATAGTGCCCGTCTTGTAGATGCGATGCGACGACCCGCTCGCTGAGCGTGACGCTGACGGCGTCGCCGCCGGACTCGCTGGCTTGGACGATGATCCTCGGCATCTGGCCTCCCGTTATGGCATTCGACAACGCACGTACGAGAATCCGGACCCACACCGACAATTGCGGACCGGCGCCTCGCCACCCGACCGCCCACGACGATCGCGACGCGACGGGGCCGCCCGGCGAGAGGAGAGAAACGAAGCCGGGCGACCCAACCGCGCCGACGACCGCCCGCAGCCAGGCGAACTTCGCGACCGCATCCCGCCTCCCTGGAGGACGTGGGATGCGAGAGCTTCGCGGGCGCTCGGACTGATGTCAGCGGGCGTGCTGATCAAGCTACCGCGACACCCCGCCCCGCCACCATCGACATTCGGAGGGGCCTGCGCCTACCTCCTCATGCAAAGGGCCAAACGGCAGAACCACCCCGGAGCCCGGCGCTTCCCGTCGTTCCCTTATCGCGCCGTTCCGATCAACATCAACCCGCCGCATGGCGTCAGCCCAACGTTCGAGCCCGAACGAGATTTGCCCTGGATCGGTCTGGTCAAGCGGCGAGCCGGCGGCGGGCTTTCTGCACGGACGGCAGCGCGCTCTTCGCCCGCGGGAGCGGGCGGGCGCGCACGTCGACGCTGGCGGGTTTGGCCGCGATCGTGATCTCCTCGCCGGTCGCGGGGTTGCGGCCTTGGCGCTTCTTCTGCGCGGGCTTGACGCGCACGGTGAGCTGCACGAGCCCGCCGATCCGGACCTTCTGCGCGTTGCCGAGCTCGTCGAGGACGACGGCTTCGAGCGCGTCGAGGACGCGCTTGGTGTCAGCCTTGGCGAACTCCGCGCGGTCGGCGACGGCGGCGAGCAGCTGCGGCTGGGTCAGCGCCATGGCGTCCCCTCCTTGAGTCGAGAGTCAGCGATCATCGGGCGATATTCAAACGTGAGGATCGGACGGGCTGGTCATAGTGGTTATCGCGCTTTGCCGAGGTTGCGACCGGCGAGTCGTGACTTAGGATCGGGCGCCCTGGGGTTCTCGGGGACGGGGTTTCGGCCGCGGGCGCACCTACAGGCCCCTCCCCCACTCCGTCCGCGCGGCGCTGCTGCAACGAGCCGCACAGTGGCGGGGCGGGGCAGACACCGTCCGCTCTGCCCCGCGTGCGCTCGTTAGTCGGGAGTTTCCAGGGGACGCTGCTGATCGCAAGGTTCGCGGGTCGTTGATCGATGGGCAGCTGCGTGCGGCCTTTGTCGGTGAGCCGGTCGTGGGTGG
>DATMGZ010000120.1:0-19216 GCA_035555155.1 Solirubrobacteraceae bacterium
CCGGCCCGACTCGAGCGCCAAACGGACACCACGCTCGATCAGCTCCTCTGGATACTTCCTGGCTCTGGGCATGAACCTGCAGTTCCTTGCTCGAGGAACGAATCCTCGTTTCAGAGCCTCCGCGAAACTCAGGCCAGCTCACAGCCACGCTGACAACGTCCACAGCGCTGTCAACGTGACCACTGTCGGACAAAGGGAACCACTCATCCGTGTGTGCCCTGGAGACCCGCGCGCAAGCGAACGCAGGTCTCGACCGGCTCATCGCGAACGTCGCGCTCATCGCGAACGTCGCGCTCGTCGCCAATCTCGCGCACCTCGTGCCAGCAGCTACCTTCCAAGCGATCCGGTCGAAGCAGTAGTCACCGGTGGACTCGAGCTGGCTCCCGCTGCTCGGGAGTCGCAGGAGCCGTGGCGCCACCTCGGGTCGCTCCTGCATTCCTCGCAGAACGAACATCTCCTCGCTGCCAACGACCGACCTGCAACGCGCGGACAGCGCATCTTGCGGGCGATCGCTTTCGCCTCTGGAGCAGCCTCGCAACCCGCGAGCGCAATGGCGACGATCCATCCGTGCGGCGTCGCGACGGACCGGATCGGGCGTGGGACGAGCGCTCGGTCGCCGTTGCGATCGCGCGGGTCGTCGCGGAGTCGGCGATCGCGTTCGTGGCGGAGCGCTCGCGCGACCCCGGCGCCCGGCATGATCGAGGCGTCGCCAACGCAATCGCGTGGCGAGAGGGGCGGAGAACGCAAAGCGGTCGTCCGCTCGGACGCTTGTCGCCGCAAGCAAGCCGCGAGGTTGCCTCCGGCGTTTGTGCATGTACGTAGGCACATCTCGGTCTCGGAGTCACCGCGCGTTGATTCGGGAGGCAGCGGTTTGCCGCGACGAATCCGGTCTCAGGCCTTGCGGCGTCGGGATAGTCGTCTTCGCCGACGACACGTGAGGCGCCCTCCAGTGGTTAGCGATCCTTCGTTCCCTGACCGTTAGGACCCGTCGCATCCAACCTATTGCTGATCCCGAGCGTCCAGTCGATCTGGGCGACCAACGAAGCGATCAGGCGGAGCGTGCGCTCCTCGTCCGTTCCCCAGATCATCAGGCGACCACGTTGACCACCGTACGAGCGTCACCCAGCGATTGCAGGATCCGCTCAGCGATCCGTGGGTCAGATTGCCAAGCCGTGCGTAGGAACGCCCGTGCTGCTCGTAGTCCACCCGGGGCGTCATCACGCAAGCCTACGGGTTGTTGATCTCGGCGCTGATGAAGAAATAGACTGCTGGCGTGAGTTTGGCACGAGATCTTCGCGAGTCGGTCAGCGATGCGCCACGGTCCCGCGTTCTGGCTTCGTCCGGCCCTGTTCCTGATGAATGATCGCGCGGGTCGGACGCGCGGACGAGGCGTCTAGCGGCCGAGGCGAGGGCATGGAGTGCACCGCGCGCTGGGGTGGAGCCGGGTGAAGAGTCGCAGCGTTTTCGGCTCACTGCGGCTAGGAAGTGCGGGCGCAAGGAGCGCGGAAGCGTCGGACCAGGCGCACCCCGAGGTTCAAGGAGCTCGGCTTCACGATGCCTTCATCTCGTACTCACATCGCGATCGAGAGTTCGCCGCTCGGTTGAGAGGCGCGCTGGAGGGGGAGGGCAAAGACATCTGGATGGATGAAACGAGTATCAAGCCCGCGGCGGCGTGGGCGGCTGCTCTTGAGCGCGCGATCGAAGCTTCCGGCTCGTTCGTGTTCTTGGTCAGCTCGGACTCGACGGCATCGCCGGAATGCATTCAGGAGCTGGACCATGCGGTGGCTTTCAACAAGCGTCTGATCCCCGTTCGGGTTTCCGAGGTCGAGGCGGGACAGGTGCCGGAGGCGCTTGCCGCTCGCCAGTTCGTTCCATCTCGTGGCGTATTTGCCAAGTCTTTCGGGTCGGCGCTTCAGACGCTCTTGGCGGCGATCGACACCGATGTCGATTGGGTGGTCGAGCACACCGAGTGGGGGCAGAAGGCGGCCGAATGGAACCGGCGCGACCGCGATCGCAGTTTCTTGCTCTCCGGGGTTGAGCTTGAGACGGCAGAGCGGTGGCTGGCTGGGTCGTCCGGCCGGCGCCCCGAGCCGAGCGAGTTGCAGCGGATCTACATCCTTGGGAGCAGACAAGCTGCGACGCGCCGTCTACGCCGCACGCGGGGCCTGTTTTCCGGCGGGATGGTGATCACAACGGCGCTTGCCGTTTTCGCGATCGCGCAGGAGCGGATCGCGGTGAGAAATCAGCATCGTGCCGAGTCTCGTCAGCTCGCCGCCAGCGCGCAGTTCGTTCTTGATGCCGATCCTGAGCTCAGCACTCTCCTCGCGCTTCGTGCCCTTCGTATTGCTCCAACCGTGGAGTATCCGGAGCATCGGATTCCACACAGTCCGTGGTAGTTGCGCAGGCAACCGATTCGCTCTCGATACGCTTTGCGCCAAGACCGGTCCTACGCTCCGGCGATCAGCTTGAGCCCGGACAGCGCGTCCAGATCCTCGTCGTCCAGAACGAACTCGGGCATGGCCTGCTCGAGCTCGACGGCGGCGCCGGCGGCCCACAGGGCGAGATCAGCGTCGACGGTGATGGTCTGCAGGTTCGGGGCGTCGTCCGGTTCGGCCCAGCCGATCGCGTCCAACGCGACGACCAGCTGCTGGAGCTGCGCGATCTTGCGGACGACGAATGCGCGATCGTGATGCGTCTCGTCGAGCCTGAGATAGAGGTCGCCGCAGCCACTGGCGATGCTGCGAATGTCGCCGCGGACAGCCTGGCGCTGCGCGCGGTCGAGGGTCACGGGGGTAGCGTATGTGCTGCTCATGGAGCTGCTGTCTCC
The DNA here is from genome assembly GCA_035555155.1 of Solirubrobacteraceae bacterium. Taxonomy (GTDB): domain Bacteria; phylum Actinomycetota; class Thermoleophilia; order Solirubrobacterales; family Solirubrobacteraceae; genus Palsa-465. Next base: position 2,828 of record DATMGZ010000120.1, read on the forward strand.
TATGGGTCACGGCGCCGGCGGACTCCCGGCCGCGCGGCGCCAACCTTGGTTGGCGGGTACGCCGGGCGGGATTGTGGTCGGGATCGGAGCGGTTGTCCAGGACATCTGCACGTCATCTGGTTGCAGCCCCTCTGACGCCCATCCGCCCGAATCTCGCTCTGCGGCGTTCGTCAGCACTGAGAATTGGTCCCCGGCTTGGTACCCGGAACGGCGAAACGCCCGACGTGTCGGGCGTTTCGGGAGCTCCGGGGGTGGGACTCGAACCCACAACACCTCGGTTAACAGCCGAGTACTCTGCCAATTGAGTTACCCCGGAAGGGGTATCGGTCGCGTGACCAGCGCCTACTGTATCGGGAGCAGGAGCGGGCCGAGAAGCCGCTCCGCCGCGGCGCCGCACGCGGTCCTCATTCGACTCCCTCGATTCGGGCCGTGACCTCGTAGATCGACGCCTGCACCTGCTCGCGCTCGCGAGCCAGCGCGCCCACGTCGAGCCCGCGCTCGCCACGGGCACGCCGGATCGAGCGATCGATCCGGCCGAGCTCCAGCAGCAGGCGCGCATGCTCGAGCCGGGCGGCGCTGACGTCCGGGGTGCGCCCGGCGCGGGCGACGAGGTCCGAGAGCGTCCGGGCCAGCTCCTCGTCCTCGGGGGGCAGATCGGTGAACGGAGCCGCCGTGTGGCCGATCAGGTGGCGCGCCGCGCGCCGCAGCGATGCGCTCGTGATGTGCTCCTCGGGATCGATCGCGCGCAGCGCCTCCTCGCCCGCGGCGGGGACGGCAACGCACATCGTCAGGAAGGTGCGCTCGGCGCGGGCGCCGTGGTCGAGGGCGACCGGCGCGGCCGCCGCGCCGGGACGCCGCGCCGGCCCCGGCGCGACCGCCGCCCGCCCGTCGGCGATCAGCGACACGAGCAGGCCCTCGGAGAGCTCGAGCCGGCCCGCCACGCGGCGGACGAGGTCGTCGCGGAGCACGCTGGCGGGCATCTCGGCCAGCACCTGCCGCAGCGCGTCCAGTGCCCGGTCCTTGCCCTCGGCGCTGCGCGTATCGGCGCGATCGAGGATCCGCTCGACCTGGAAGACGACGAACGGCACCGACGCCTCGACCCTGGTGCGGAGCGCCTCGGCGCCCTCCTGCTGGACGAGGTCAGCCGGATCGGACCCCTCGGGCAGCGGCACCACCCGGAGCTCGAGATCGCGACCGGCGACCAGCCGCGCCGCGCGCAGCATCGCGTCCTGACCGGCGCGGTCGGAATCCAGGCACAGCTCCAGCACGCGCGCGGTCCGCTCCAGCTCGCGGACCTGCTCCTCGGTCAGCGCGGTGCCCATGATCCCGACGGCGTTGCTGAGCCCGGCCTCGTGCAGCGCGAGCACGTCGGTGTAGCCCTCGACCATGATCACCCGCCCGGCCCGGGCGGCCGGCGCGCGGGCGATGTCGATCCCGAACAGCTGGCTGCCCTTGTGGTAGAGCTCGCCGTCGGAAGTGTTCAGGTACTTCGGCTGCTGGTTGTCCCGCATCGCGCGGGCCCCGAAGCCGAGCACGCGGCCGCGGGCGTCGGCGAGCGGGAACATGATCCGCTCCCGGAAGCGGTCGTAGACCTGACCGGGACGGGCCCGGGACCGCTGCGCGAGCCCGACGGCGAGGAGCTCCTCGTCCCGAAAGCCCGCACGCCGCGAGGCGATCAGGATCCGGTCCCACGCGCTCGGTGCATAGCCCACACGGAACGCCCGCAGCGTCTCCTCGTGCAGGCCGCGGCCGAGCAGGTAGCCCCGCGCGTCCGAGGCCTCCTGGGCCTCCCACAGGTACCGCGCGTAGTAGGCGGCGGAGCGCCCGAGCAACTCGTGCAGGCGCTCGCGCCGCTGCCGGCGCGAGGCGGCCTCGGGATCCTCGTCCTCGGTCTCGAGCTTGACCCCGAAGCGGTCGGCGAGCGACTCGAGCGCCTCCTTGAAGTCGAGGCCCTCGGTCTCCATCACGAACGTGAACGGGTCTCCCGAGGCCTGACAGCCGAAGCAGTGGTAGTGCTTCTCGTCCGGTCGCACGTGGAAGGAACCGGTCCGCTCGTCGTGGAACGGACAGATCCCGAAGTAGCTGTCGACCCCCGCGCGCCGCAGCTCGGTCCGCGTCGAGACGAGCGCGAGCATGTCGACGGCATCGCGGACGCGATCGCGTGAGTCGGAGGTGTAGCGGGTCACGGGGCGAAGGCGACCGGCACGCTCAGCTCCTCGAACGTCCGGATACAGAAGCGGTCGGTCATCCCGGCGACGTGGTCGGTGACCCGCCGGGCCAGCTCGCCCGCGGGGATCGACTCAGGAATCTCATCGGGGTGCGCACAGTAGTGGTCGAACAGTGACCGCACCACGAGCGCGATCTTGGCGTGCTCCCGTCGGGCCTGCGGGCCGAGGTAGACGCGCTCGAACATGAACGTGCGCAGCTCGGCCATGGCGGCACCCGCGCGCTCACCCTGGACGATCGCGCCGGCGGCGTCGGAGTGCTCGACGAGATCGTGGACCAGCGTGTCGATCCGCTGCGACCCGGTGCGACCGAGGACGGCGATCGGCTCGGCCGGGAGATCGGACTCGCCGATCACGCCCGCCCGCAGCGCGTCGTCGATGTCGTGGTTGATGTAGGCGACGCGGTCCACCAAGCGCACGATCTTGCCCTCGAGTGTCTCCGGCTCGGCGGCCCGGCCGGAGTGGTGGACGATCCCGTCCCGGACCGGCATGGTCAGGTTCAGGCCCTCGCCGTCGCGCTCGAGCGTGTCGACCACGCGCAGTGACTGCTTGTAGTGCTCGAACGAGGCGCCGAAGCGCTCGGTCAGGCAGCGATCGAGCGCCTCCTCACCGATGTGGCCGAACGGCGGATGACCGAGGTCGTGGCCGAGTCCGATCGCCTCGACGAGGTCCTCGTTGAGCCGGAGCGCGCGGGCGACGGTGCGCGAGACCTGCGTGACCTCGAGCGTGTGGGTCAGGCGAGTGCGGTAGTGATCGCCCTCCGGAGCGACGAACACCTGGGTCTTGTACTTCAGGCGCCGGAACGCCTTGCAGTGGACGATCCGGTCCCGGTCGCGCTGAAACGGGGTGCGCAGGCCACAGGTCGCTTCCCGCCGCGCCCGCTCGGCGGGATAGGAGCGCGTGGCCAGCGGGGAGAGCTCGGCCGCCTCGCGGGCCATGGTCCGCTCCGCGTAGGCAGCGGCGACCGGCCCGTCGGGATGGTCGTAGGGAACGGTGCTCGGGGCGCTGCGGCCGGTGTCGCTCATCTCACTCGATTCTGCCAGCGCCGGATGCGGACCGTGCGCGCTGATGCGAAGTCGTCGCGGTCGCGGCCGGCGGCGGCCGGGTCTAGGCCGCCCGCAGGTCCCTGAGCAGCGGCCGCAGGTGCACGTGGGCGTGGTGCTCGGCCGTCTCGCCGATCGCGCGCTCGGCCTGGCGCAGCGCGCGCTCCGAGGCGTCGGGGGCCTGCGCCAGCGGGTGCCCGAGTGCCCCGACGAGAAAGCGGTAGGCCTCCTCGTCGAGCGGGAACGCCGCCCCTTCGCACGACATGCAGACGACGCCACCGGCCGCGCCCGAGAATCCCCGCAGGTGCTCGGTGTCGCCGCACGCGGCGCAGGCCGCGAGCTGCGGCACGATGCCCGCCGCGAGCAGCAGCTTGAGCCGGAACGCGAGGCCGTTGGCAGCCCGTGACTGGGTCGGATCGGCGTGCAGCAGGGCCAGCTCGTTGCGGAGCAGGACGAATACCTCCGGATGCGGATCGGCGGTCTCGAACAGACGCGAGACGGCGTCGCAGGCGCGCGCGGCCGCGTCGAGCGTCGCGGCGTGGTCGCGCAGGGCCGCGTGGACGGTGATCGTGTCGACGCCGGTCACCGTGAACAGGTCGCCGCGCCCCTCGCGCAGGATGGCGCGGACGTGGAAGAACGGCTCGAGCCGAGCGCCGAAGCGGCTGCGTGAGCGCCGGACCCCCTTGGCGATCGCGCCGATCCGGCCGTGCGTGGGCGTGTACAGGTGCAGGACGCGGTCGGCCTCGCCGTAGCGGATCGAGCGCAGCACGATCGCCTCCGTCTTCAGCGGCGCCGGCATGAATCCCCCGGACCGCGTCGCCGGCCCGGCCGCTCCGCACCGTCGCGCTCGCGTACGCGAGTTGTTACTATACAAAGTGAAGTTATGAAGAGCGTCACTGTCTACACCACTGATCCCTGTCCCTGGTGCCTCAACGCCAAAGTGCTGCTGAAGAAGCGTGGCGTGGAGTATCAGGAGATCAATCTGGCAAAGGACCCGGACGGCCGCGCAGAGCTCGTCAGGCGGACGGGAATGATGACCTTCCCGCAGATCATGATCGACGAGCAGCCGCTCGGAGGGTTCGACCAGCTGCTCGCCGCCGACCGCGCCGGTCGCCTGGACGAGCTGCTCGCCGCGTAGCGCCGTCTCCGCGGTCGCGCGTCAGCGCACGCGGCGGCGTCGCGGCCGCGGCTGGCAGTGCTCGCATACGTACGTGCCGCGACCGCCGACGACGAGCTTGCGCACCGGCCGGCCGCAGACCGGGCACGGCTCCCCCTGGCGGCGGTGGACGGCGAAACGGTCCTGAAACGAGCCCCAGGCGCCGTCGATGTGGCGGAAGTCGTCGATCGTGGCGCCCTTGGCCGCGATCCCGGCCAGCAGCACCTCCTCGATCGTGTCGCGCAGCCGCGCGAGCTGGGCTCGGGTGAGGCGCCCGGCCGGGCGCAGTGGATGGATTCCGGCCCGGAACAGCGCCTCGTCGGCGTAGATGTTGCCCACCCCGGCAATCTGCCGCTGATCGAGGATGAACACCTTGGCCGGCGTGCGGCGGCCGCGGGCCGCCCGCTGCAGGTGCTCGACGGTGAACTCGGGGGTCATCGGCTCGACGCCGATCCGCTCGGCCAGGTATCGGTCGCGCTGCTCCGCGCTGTGGAACAGATGGCCGGTCCCGAACCGGCGGGCATCGACGTAGACCAACCGATGACCATCGCCGAGCGTGAAGTGCACGCGCGCGTGCGGAGGCGGATCGGGTGGGTCGTAGAGCAGCGCGCCCGTCATCCGCAGGTGCACGAGCAGGTGCCGGTCGTCCGAGAGCTCCCACGCCAGGTACTTGCCGCGGCGCCCGAGCCGCTGCACCCAGGCGCCGCGCAGGCCCTGCTCCACCGCGGCCGGCGGCTCGGGCCGGGTCCAGCGCGGGTCGAGGATCCGCACCTCCCGGAGCTCGCGGCCCTCGAGCAGGGGCGCCAGCTGGCGGCGCACCGTCTCCACCTCGGGTAGCTCGGGCATCCCCGCTCAGCTCCGGTTCACAGGAACGGCGTCCCGGGCAGCGCGGCCGCGTCCCGACCGGAGAGCCATTTCAGCGCGCTGGCCCCGACATCGGCCAGCGGGCCGTCGTGGCGGCGGGAGCCGTGTCCCTCGAAGGCGGCCAGCAGCGGCACGTGCTCGCGCGTGTGGTCGGTCCGCGGCGAGGTCACGTCGCAGCCATGATCGGCGGTCAGGATCAGCATGTCGCCGGGGCGCATCAGCTCCAGCCAGGTGGCCGCGCTCGCGTCGATCACCTGCAGGGCGCGATGGAACCCCTCCGCGTCGTGCCGGTGGCCGAACACCTGATCGGTCTCGACCAGGTTGGCGAACACGAGCCCGTGCTCGAGCGATTCGAACAGGCGCGTCGTCTCCGCGATCGCGCGTGCGTTGGTGGCCCCCGGATGCATCACGTCGATGCCCACGCCCGAGAACAGCTCCCCCACCTTGCCGACCGTGTGCACGGGCACGCCGGCCGCCTGCAGCTCCTCGAGGTAGCTGCGACCCACCGGCGGCAGGCCGAAGTCGTGGCGCCCGTCCGTGCGCTCGAAGTGTCCCGGCGTGCCCGCGAACGGCCGCGCGATCACGCGACCCACCGCGTGTGGCTCCTGCATCAACGCGCGCACGTGGGCACAGATCTCGTACAGCTCGGCCGGCGCCACGACATCCACGTGGGCGGCGACCTGCAGCACTGAGTCCTGGCTCGTGTAGACGATCAACGCACCGGTGCGCAGGTGCTCGGCGCCGAAATCGTCGATCGCCCCGATGCCGTTGTACGGGCGGTTGCAGATCACCCCATGCCCGCTCAGCTCCGACACCGCTTCGACCACGTCCTCCGGGAAACCGCCCGGGTAGGTCGGGGCCGGCGCCGAGGCGACCACGCCCATCAGCTCCCAGTGGCCCGCGGTGGAGTCCTTGCCCGGGCCGAGCGCGTGCAGGCGGCCGTGGAGCACCGGCGCCCGCGCCGGCGGAACGCCCTCGAGCGGCAGGACCCGACCGAGGCCGAGCTCCCCCAGCACCGGGAGATCCAGGCCGCCGAGGACCTCGGCGAGGTGCCCGAGCGTGTTGGTGCCCTCGTCGCCGTACGCGGCCGCGTCCGGCAGCGCCCCGGCGCCGCAGGCGTCGAGGACGACGACGAACGTCCGGCGCCTCACGCGCCGGCCACCGGGGACAGCCGCAGCGATCGCTTGATGGGCGAGAACACCGAGTGGTCCACGGCGTGGAAGGAGCGCAATAGCACGATCATCGTGCAGCGAAGCACGCCGGGATTCTGGCACCCGGGCCCGCCGGACTCCCTCTCGGGGCCAGGGCTACCGCGGCGTGACGGGTGGGTCCGGCTCGAGCCGGGCCCGCGGGTGCGCGTCGAAGTACACGTCGCGCAGGCGCTCGGCCGACAGGTGCGTGTACATCTGGGTGGTGCCGATGTCGGCATGGCCGAGCATCTCCTGCAGCGAGCGCAGATCGCAGCCGCCGGCGAGCAGATGGGTGGCGAAGGTGTGGCGCAGCGTGTGCGGACTCATCTGCTGGTCGAGCCCGGCTGAGCGGGCGTGGCGCTGGACGATCTTGTAGAGCCCCTGGCGCGAGAGGCCCCCGCCGCGCAGGTTGACGAACACATGCGGCTCGTCATGCAGCCCGACGAGCTGGGGCCGGGATCGGGCGAGGTAGGCCTCGAGCGTGTCGATCGCCTTGCTACCGATCGGCACCAGGCGCTCCTTGGACCCCTTACCGCGAGCCCTCAGCATGCCGGCCTCGAGGTCGAGCTCGGACAGCTCGAGCGAGATCGCCTCCGACGCCCGCAGCCCACACGCATACATCGTCTCCAGCAGCGCCCGGTCGCGCAGCGCCGCCGGGGAGTCGCCGCGGGGCTGGGCCAGCAGCGCCTGAACCTGGTCGCGGGAGAGGACATTCGGCAGCCGGGCGCTCCGACGCGGGCCCCGCAGCTCGACGGTGGGATCGTGCTCGAGCAGCTGCTCGCGACGGAGGTGGCGGTAGAACGAGCGCAGGCAGGCCACCTTGCGCTGCAGGGTCGCCGAGGCCACGGGGCGCTTGCCCTCACGGCCCTCGGCCAGTTCGGACACGAACGCGGCGAGATCGACCGAGCCCGCGGCCAGCGCATCGGTTCCGCGGCGATCGAGGAACTCGCCGTATTGCTGCAGGTCGGAGCGATAGGCCTCGAGTGTGTTGCGTGACAGGCCGCGCTCGAGCTCGAGGTAGGCGAGGAAGTCGAGCACGAGATCGATCAGCCGAGCGGTCTGGGCGGGCGCCGCGGTCATTGCCATGCCGGCCAGCTTCGCGCCCGGTGGTGAAGCTCCTGCGGGTGGGGGCGCCGAGTGCTCGCGCCCGTGCGCTGCTGCAACCGTTCGTGCGCCGCTGCAAGCCATCGTGCGGGACTCGGCAACCGCCGAGGTCGGGCGTACAGTCGATCGATCGTCTCAGCGGCGATCTTTGTGATGGTGCCTCTCGTGTTTGTCCGTTCAGCGTCTCCCCGCCGGCCGGCATTGCTGCGCTCGGCGCTGATCGTGGCCACCTGTCTGCTCGGCCTCTCGCTCCCGTGCCGCGCTGCGGCCAACCCGCTCGACGGGCGCAGCATATGGATCTGGTACGTGAGCCCGTCGGCGGGCGGAAGCGCGGCTCAGATCGCCGCCCAGGCCCGGTCGGCCGGGGTCACCAACGTGATCGTCAAGAGCGGCGACGGCACCGGCTACTGGTCGCAGTTCAGCTCCCGGCTGGTGCGCTCCCTGCACGCCGGCGGCCTGCACGTGTGCGCGTGGCAGTACGTGTATGGGACCTACCCGGCCGCCGAGGCGGCAATCGGCGCCGACGCGGTGCGAGCCGGCGCCGACTGCCTGATCATCGACGCCGAGGCGGAGTACGAGGGACGCTACGCCTCCGCCCAGGTGTACGTCGACGACCTCCGCGCGGCGATCGGCTCGCGCTATCCCGTCGGGCTGGCCTCGTTCCCCTACGTCGACTACCACCCCGCCTTCCCATACTCGGTCTTCCTGGGGCCGGGCGGGGCGCAGTTCAACCTGCCCCAGATGTATTGGAGCGACATCGGCGTCAGCCCCGAGACCGTGTTCCACCACACCTACACGTACAACCGGATCTATCGGCGGGCGATCTACCCGCTCGGCCAGCTCTACAACGTCGGCCCCACGGAGGTCGAGTTGTTCCGGGGGCTGACCGTGCGCTACCGCGCGCGCGGGATTTCCTGGTGGGACTGGGCCTGGGCCGGTGCCGCCGGGCTGTGGGGGCCGCTGAGCGGGCCCTACCTGGCCGCCGGCGCCGTGGCCTCGCTCGGCTTCCCCTCGCTCGGTGTCGGGTCGGCCGGCGACGAGGTGGTGTGGCTGCAGCAGCACCTGGCCCGGGCGATCCCGGGCCAGCGCATCACCGGCACGTTCGCCGCCCAGACTGAGGGCAACCTGCGCGCCTTCCAGCGTCGCCGTCACCTGGCGGCGACCGGACGCACCGACCCGGCCACCTGGTACGCCCTGTTCCGGCTGGCGCCGGTCCGGGTGAGCTGGGCGGCGGCCGCGGGCGCCGCGGACCTCGGCGGCAGCCGCGGCGCCCGCGGACGCGGCGGCGGGCCGGCGGCGCGGGGCTCGGCGCCGGCGTCGGCCGCGCTCCCGGCGCGCGGCTACGAGATCCCGCGGACGGACTCCGGCCCGTTCGCGCCGGTGCCCTGAGCCGGAGGGCCGCTCTCGCGGCGGCGCATCAGCCACAGCAGCGCGATCAGCGACTTGGAGTCGTCGCATTCCTCGAACGCGGCGTCGAGCCCGTCCAGCGGCCACGGGACGATCTCGATGCGCTCGTTCTCCTCCGCCTCGGCGGGCGGGGAATCGGACAGGTCGGTGGCCAGGTACAGCCACACGCGCTCGTCACTGAACCCGGGGCTCGTGTAGAAGGCCTTGATCTCCTGCCACTCGGCGGCGTGCTTGCCGATCTCCTCGGCGAGCTCGCGCTGGGCCGTGGCCAGAGGCTCCTCGCCCGGGACGTCGAGCTTGCCGGCTGGAACCTCGAGCGAGGCGCGGGCACCGACCACCTCACGGGGCTGGCGCGTGAGCCAAACGTGCGTGGAGTCGAGGGCCAGGATGCCGACCGCGCCGGGATGCCACACCTTCTCGCGCGTGACCTCCTCCCCGTCCTCGTGACGGAACCGCTCGACGCTGACGGTGGCGATGCGGCCCTCCCACTTCGTGTCGCCGCCGAGGCGTGTGAACTCGCTCATGGGCTGCCCACCGCCGCCTCCTCGACCAGCGCGATCGCGACCTCGAGCATGCCTTCGAGCGCGTCGACGCTGACCCGCTCGCCCGGCTCGTGGTTGCGCTCGGTGCCGTTGGCCAGGTTCATGCACGCGAATCCTGCCGATTCGAACGCGTTTGCGTCGGACCCTCCACCGGTCACGATCGCCCGCGGCTCGTAGCCGCACGCCCGCAGGGCCCGCTCGGCGAGCACGTTCTGCGGCGCGCTCGTCTTGGTCCGGTAGCCGTCGAACATCCGCTCGACGGTGAGGTCGAGGTCGCACTCGCCGGCCCCGGCGGCGTCGTTGAGGTGATCGACCATCTCGGTGACCAGCGCCTCGACCCGGTCGGCATCGAGACTACGGGCCTCGGCCTCGACGGTGCAGCGCTCGGCCACGACGTTGGCGGCGGTCCCGCCGGAGATCGTGCCCACGTTCGCGGTCGTCTGCTCGTCGATCCGGCCGGACCGCATGGCGGCGATCCCCCGAGCGGCCGCGACGATCGCGTTGCGACCGTCCTCCGGCCGGATCCCGGCGTGGGCGGCGCGCCCATGGAAGTCGGCCACGATGCGGTGATAGGTCGGTGACGCGATCACGATCTCGCCGATCGGCGAGGCGTGGTCGAAGACGTAGCCGAAGCGGCTGCTCAGCCGGCCGAGGTCGAACTCCTTGGCGCCGAGCAGCGATGTCTCCTCGCAGACCGTGAACACCAGCTCGACACCGACCACGGCCGGCTCGGGCGAACCGGTGAGCCGCCGGGCCAGCTCGAGCATCACCGCCACCGCCGCCTTGTTGTCCGCGCCGAGAATCCCGTCGTTGGCGTTCTCCCAGCCGCCGTCGACGATGACCGGCTCGATCGGAGCCCGCGGCGGGACCGTGTCGAGGTGGGCGCAGAGCAGGATCGAGTCCGGGCCGCGGCCGGGGATCCGCGCCACCAGGTTGCCGCTGTCGGAGCCGACCTTGGGGCCGGCGTCGTCCTCGGCGACCTCGAGGCCCATGTCGCCGAGCGCCTCGGCGACTCGGTCGGCACAGGCGCGTTCACGCCGCGAGGGACTCTCGATCCGGCACAGGGCCGCGAACGTCTCGTGCAGCCGGGTCCGTTCCGTCTCCGTCGCTCGCCTCACGGGGCGGAGCGGGACACGGTCACGTCGCCGGGAGCGGACGGCTCTCGGACCTCGGCCTGCTCCCGGACCTCGGCGTGGTCCAGCGCCGCGCCCACGAACTCCCGGAACAGCGGCGCGGGGCGCTCGGGCCGGGACTTGAACTCCGGGTGGTACTGCGAGGCCACGAAGAACGGGTGCCGGTCGGCGGCCAACTCGATCGCTTCGACCAGCCGCTCGTCCGGCGAGGTGCCCGAGCAGATCAGCCCGGCTCCCTCGAGTCGGCGACGGAGATGGTTGTTGACCTCATAGCGATGGCGGTGGCGCTCGTAGATGACCGCCTCGCCGTAGAGCGCTCGCACGCGCGTCGACTCGTGCAGCTTGACCGGGTCGGCGCCCAAGCGCATCGTGCCGCCCATGTCGGCGATCTCCTTCTGCTCGGGCAGCAGGTCGATCACCGGGAACGGCGTCTCGAGGTCGAACTCGGTCGAGTTGGCACCCGCCATCCCGGCCACGTTGCGGGCGAACTCGGCCACCGCCACCTGCATCCCGAGGCAGATGCCGAGGTACGGGACCTCGCGCTCGCGCGCGATCTGAGCGGCGCGGATCTTGCCCTCGATCCCGCGGCCGCCGAAGCCGCCGGGGATCAGGATCCCGGACGCCGACTCGAGCCGGGCGTCGATCTCCGGCTCACCGACCCGCTCGGAGTCGATCCAGTCCACCTCGACCTTCGCGCCGTGGTGGGCGCCGGCGTGCTTGAGCGCCTCGACCACCGAGAGGTAGGCGTCCTCGAGCTGGACGTACTTGCCCACGAGCGCGATCCGCGTCGTGCGGCTCGCCTCCGCCACACGCGTCGTCATCGCCTCCCAACCGGTCAGGTCGGGTTCATCGGCGTCGACGCCGAAGTGCTCGGAGAGGATGAACTCGTCCACCCCCTGGGAGCGGAACATGAGCGGCACCTGGTAGATGTCGGGCACGTCGCGCGCGGACACGATCGCCTCCACCGGAAGGCTGGCGAACAGCGCGATCTTGCGCCGGATGTCGGTCGACAGCGCGGACTCCGAGCGGCACACGACCATGTCGGGCGCGATCCCGATCCGCCGCAGCTCGTTGACCGAGTGCTGCGTCGGCTTCGTCTTCAGCTCGCCGGCGTGCCCGATGTAGGGCACGAGCGTGAGGTGGATGAACATGCACCGCCGGCGCCCGACGTCGACCGGGAACTGGCGAATCGCCTCCAGGAACGGCAGCGACTCGATGTCGCCCACGGTGCCGCCGATCTCGGTGATCACGAAGTCGACGTCGCTGGAGTCGGCCATCAGCCGGATGCGGTGCTTGATCTCGTCGGTGATGTGGGGCACGACCTGCACCGTCGCGCCGAGGTAGTCGCCCCGTCGCTCACGGCGGATCACCGTGTTGTAGATGCCGCCCGCGGTCACGTTCGACGCCCGGCTCGTATTGGCGTCGGTGAAGCGCTCGTAGTGGCCGAGGTCGAGATCGGTCTCCGCACCGTCCTCGGTCACGAACACCTCGCCGTGCTGGTAGGGCGACATCGTGCCGGGATCGACGTTGATGTACGGATCGAACTTCTGCAGCTGGACCTGAAGCCCGCGGGCGACGAGCAGCCGCCCGATCGACGCCGCGGCGATCCCCTTGCCCAGCGAGGAGACGACACCACCGGTGATGAAGATGAACCGAGTCTCGGAGGGTGAGCCGCCTGCGCCGGGCATCGCCCGTGAAGCGGCTGTTCGAGGATCGTGGGCCATCAACGGTTCGTCATCGGAGTCTAGCGACGGACCTCAAGGTAGCGCCGGCTGCGGACGGCGAGCGGGCCGAGGTCCGCAGTTAGCGGGAAGAAGTTCGCGGCCGCGGCTGCGCCGGTCATGCGGCGCGGAGCAGCTGGCGCGCGTGCTGGCTGGCGGCGCGGTCGCCCTCGCCGGCGCCGAGCATCCGCACGAGCTCGCTGACCACCTGATCCCCGGTCAGCTCCGCGACCGTGGTCGTCGCCGTGTCGCCGTGGTTGGACTTCTCGATCCGGAAATGGCGCGCGGCCAGCGATGCGACCTGGGGCAGGTGGGTGATGCAGAGAATCTGACGGGCGCTGCCGCCGGTGGCGAGGTCGCGGAGGTGCTCGCCGACCGCGCGGGCGGTGTGGCCGCCGATGCCGGCGTCGATCTCGTCGAACACGAGCAGCGGCACCTCGCCCGAGGCCGGCTCGGAGTGGGCGACGCTGAGCACCGCGAGCATCACGCGCGAGAGCTCGCCGCCGGAGGCGATCTCCCGTAACGGCCCGGGGGCCACGCCGGCGTTGGGGGCGATCAGCAGCTCGACCGTCTCGGTTCCGCGTGGCCCGCATCCTTCGGCCCGGTCCTGCAACTCGACCTCGAAGCGCGAGTCCTGCATCGCCACCTCGGCCAGGCGCTCGCGGACCGCGGCGGCGAGCGCCGGCGCCGCCTTGACCCGGGCCCGGCGCACCCGGGCGGCCAGCCGCTCGAGGCGCGTCCGGGATTCGGCCAGCTCGGCCTCGGCGCCTTCGAGCGCGACGTCGGCGTCCTCGAGCTCCGCGCGGCGGGCACGACAGCGCTCGGCGTGCGCGAGCACGGACTCCATCGAGCCGCCGTGCTTGCGCTGCAGGCGGGCGAGCAGCGCCAGCCGTTCCTCCACCTGCTCGAGCCGGCCCGGCGAGCCGTCGAGCCCGAGCGCGTAGCGGCGGAGCTCACCGCCGACGTCGTCGGCCTCGTAGCGGAGCGCGTTCAGGCGCTCCGACAGAGACTGCAGCTGCGGATCGATCGCGGCCAGCGGCTCGAGCTGCTGCGCTGCCCGCGCGAGCAGCTCGGCCGCACCGGAGCCTGCCTCGGGGGCGATCGCCTCCGCCCCCGCCGCGGCACCCGTGCGGAGCGATTCGACGTGTCGCAGCCGGTCGCGCTCCTGGGTCAGGGATTGCTCCTCCTCGACGGTCGGATCGGCGGCCTCGATCTCCTCGAGCTCGAACGCGAGCAGGTCGAGCTCCCGGTCCCGGGCGCCGGCGAGGGCACGCAGCTCCTCGGCCCGCGTCTCGAGCGCGCGCACATGCTCATAGGCCGATCGCAACTCGGCCCGCAGCGTGAGCTGCTCGGCGCCGCAGTGGGCGTCGAGGATGTCGAGCTGGGCGGTGGAGAGCATCAGCTTGCGGTGCTCGTGCTGACCGTAGAAGGCGAGCAGGCGACCCCCGATGTCGCGCAGGTCGGCCACCGTGGCGGTCCGCCCGCACACGTAGGCCCGGGTACGCCCGTCGGGCCAGACCCGGCGGGCGAGCACGATCTCCTCGCTGCCGTCCGGCATCAGCTCGGCCAGGCGCTCGTCGACCGCGTCCGGGACCGCGAACACCCCCTCGACGTAGGCCTCCCCCGCTCCCGGCCGCACGATCCCGCTCCGGGCCCGCCCGCCCAGCAGCAGGTCGAGCGCCTGCGCCAGCATCGTCTTGCCGGCGCCCGTCTCGCCGGTCAGCACGTTCAGGCCGCTCGAGAGCCGCAGCTCGGCCCGCTCGAGCAGCAGCAGGTTCTCGACCCGTAGCTCGTGCAGCATGCACGGGGTGTACCAGCCGCCGCCGACGGATCGGCGGATCGCCGGGTCCCCGCGATCGGGACCCCCGAACGGACCCGGGCCGACCGCTACGGCGCCGACGCGAGCCGGCCGAACTTCTCGCGCAGCCGGTGGTAGAAGGTCGTCCCGGCGATCTGGGCCAGCGATCCCTGGCCGTCGACGAAGTGCGCCTCAACCAGCTCCCCGGGCGCGAGCGCACCGACGGGACGGCCGTCGACGGTGACGTCGACCGGCTCCTCGCGGGAGCGGTTGTGAACCGTGAGCACGTCGGTGGGCGCGACGACCAGCGCGCGGGCGGTGAGCGAATGGGGAGCGATGAACGAGACCACGAACCCGGCCACGCCCCAGGCCATCACGGGGCCGCCGTTGGCGAGGTTGTATCCGGTCGATCCGGCCGGCGTGGCCACCACCAGACCGTCGCAGCGCACACGCCCGATCTCGTTGGAGCCGACCGCGTAGGCCAGGTCGGCGACCCGCTTGCCGGGCTGGCGGTGCATCGATACGTCGTTCATCGCCAGCCACCGGCCGCCGGCGCCGGCGAGCTCGATCCCGGGCAGCGAGAGCACCTCGAACTGGCCCGCGAAGGCCCGCCTGAGCCCGGGCTCGATCTCGTCGCGGTCGATCGTGGCCAGAAACCCGATCTCGCCGAAGTTGACCCCGACGACGGGAACCCCCGTGCCGGCGTAGGTGCGCAGCCCCGTCAGGATCGTGCCATCGCCGCCGAGCGCGAAGCACACGTCGACATCGCGCTGGATCGGGGCGTCGAGGACCAGCCCGGGCGCCGGCTTGAGGTTGTGCTTGCGGGTCTCGGTCGCGTCGAGGCGCAGGACGGCTCCGGCCTCGCGGGCGATCGCGAGCAGCGTCTCGATCGCCGGCCCCGTCTCGGCCGGCCGCCGGTGCGTGAACACGGTCGCGCTGCGGATCTCGCTCACGGCTCGACCTCGTCGCTCACCGGCTCGACCGCGTCGCTCACCGGCTCCACCTCGGCCACGGCCGATGCCAGATCGGCGATGCCGGCGCGGTCGCCCTCGGCCAGCCAGACGAACGTCTCAAGGTTGCCCTTGGGACCCGGGAGCCCCGAGCTGGCGTAGCCGAGCACCGATGCGCCGAGGCTCTGCGCCGCCGCGCCGGCGTCGCGCAGCGCCTCACGGCGCAGGTGCGGGTCGCGCACGACGCCGCCCTTCCCGACCCGTCCGCGCCCGACCTCGAACTGCGGCTTCACCAGCGCCAGGCAGTCGAACCGATCGGCCGCGCAGGCCAGCGCCGCCGGCAGGATCTTGGCCAGCGAGATGAACGAGACGTCGATCACGATCAGATCGGCGGCGTAGGGCAGTTCCTCGGCGGTGAGGCTGCGCGCGTTCCGGCGCTCGATCACCGTCACCCGGAGGTCGGAGCGCAGCCGCCAGTCGAACTCGCCGTAGGCGACGTCGACGGCGACGACGTGCTCCGCGCCCTGCCGCAGCAGGCAGTCGGTGAACCCACCGGTCGAGGCACCGATGTCCAGCGCCCGGCGACCGGCGACCTCGAGCCCGGTGGCGTCGAGGGCGTTGGCCAGCTTGGTGCCGCCGCGCGAGACGAACGCCGGCGCCGGCAGCACTTCGAACTCGATGTCCTCCGACACGAGCTGCCCGGGCTTCTCGGCCCGCCGGCGCTCCGGGAGCAGCAGGACGTCACCGGCCAGCACGGACGCGGCGGCCCGGGTCCGGGACGGAAACACCCCCCGCCGGGAGAGCAGCATGTCGAGTCGAACCCGGCTCACGCCGGGAACGGTAGCTGTGATCCACCTCACAGTGGCGACAGCCGTCGGTCGCGAACATACGTACGTGATGACCGCCCGACGACGTGTGAGCCTTCCCGGCCACGGCACGATTGAGCTCGTGACCGGAATGGTGATGATGCTGGCGCCGGCCTTCCTCGGCTTCTCGGCCGCCGGCCTCATCGTCTCCGTGGCCCTCGGCGCGAGCCTGATGGGCATGCTCGCGACCCGGTACGCGGCCGCGGGCTGAATGAGCTTCCTCCCAGCGATCAAACGCACACACATCTCTCCTCTCGGGAACGGCCCGCCGCAAGGTGGGCCGTTCCTTTTCTGGGGTGGTGGCGGGTGTGTGGGTCTGTGGGGCGCCTGCGATGCCCGGGCGCCGGCCCCCACCTCCACAGCAACCGGGGGCCCCGATAGGGGGCCCCG
>DATMGZ010000121.1:0-2149 GCA_035555155.1 Solirubrobacteraceae bacterium
ACCCGCAACACCACCCGCCTGCACGGCCACACCGCCACCTTCGAGAAACTCACCCAGCCAACCGCCCTCCAAGCCGAAGCGCTCAAACTCGTCGAACACGCCCCAGTCCTCACTCCGTAGACACGACCCGAACACCCCAAAACGCCCAAAAACCCAGGCAACGAACCAGATTCCGCTACCCCACCACCGGGAACTTCGGGCTAGACGACGACTCGAGCCGCGCCAACGGCGCGACGGCGCTCGGCCACGCGGTCGGCCGGAGAGGAACCAGCCTTCGACGCGATCGGACCGACCGAACTCCGCGCGTGTGGTGTTGTCGAGGTGTCTACCGGCGGTCGTCACTCTCGGGTTCCGCGGCGCGGATCCACAGATCATCCGGCGACCCCTGGATCGTGCTCCGGCGCCGCTTGACCACGGCGATCGCACCAAGCACGCGGTCGAGATCCTCGCCGTCGAGTTCTGCCAGCAGCTCACTGAGGGAGACGCCCTGCTTGCGACCGTACAGCTCGGCTGCGGCAGCCGCTGCCGGGCCTCGCCGCCGTTCCTTACGAGCTCCTGGAGTTGGCCGAGATCGATCGCGCGGTCGCAAGTGAGGCCGGCGGCGGTGAGCGACGCGATGCCGGGCGCGCCAAGGACGTGGTAGACGGCGCCCTGGGCGGCGTTCAGGGTCAGCTCCGCGGCCAGCCCGCGTCCGAGGGCGTGCTGGTGGCGTTCGAACCATGGGTACAGGTGGCGGCCGCTGTTGCCGAGCTCGCGTAGCTGCTCGTGCGCTTGGGCCGCCCGCCGCCGGTGCTCCTGGGCTCGATCAGCTCGCTCGGCGGCATCGGCCCGTTCCTTCCGCCGGCGCCGCGGCGCCGGCGGAAGTCGCCAGCGCCGACGGAGCAGTTCGGCTTCGCGTTCCAGCTCGGTGGCGAGCCGCGAGTGCCGCTCCCGGTCCTCCGTCGAGCTGACGGTCAGACGCGTGCCCTCCTCGTCGAGCGAGGTCGCGACCCTGCGCCCCTCGGCTGCGAGCGCGGCGAGCTGCTCCTCTTCGAGCTCGCACAACTCGCCCTTCGCCCGGTCCCGGGCGGCCAAAAGCTGTCTGCGGTAGTACGGGCCGATCGAGTCGATCAGCCGCTGCCACGGCTCCCACTGGTTCGTCAGGCCTGGCTCGGACACGGTCAGCTGGTTCGGGAAGAGCCGTGATCGTATTGCTCGGTGGGCCCGGGGCCGCGGGGATTCTTCGCGGCGGCCGCCTGGCGCGCGGCAGCCCAGGTTCGGAACACCGCGCTAACGACGCTGGCCGCGGGCCAGTGCCCCTCTTCCAGGCGCCGCAATGCTTGTTCGCCGCGTCGGCGGGCGTGGGTCCGCGACCAGTCGTAGGACGAAGGCAGCCGGCCATAGCGCTCGCGCCACTCCAGCATCGCCGCGATCACGAGCTCCCGCGTCCACGCCTTGACCGCTCGCGCCTTCTCGCCGGTCGGATCGTAGAAGTAGGCCTTGATCGTCGCCGGCGAGCGGCCGAGGCGGTCGGCGATCTGGGCGATCGAGAGTCCCTCCGCCTCGCGGTAATGCACTGCAAGCGCCACCGCCCGCCGCCGCTCGGCCAGTCGATCCACGACGCATGACCCTAGTGCGCCGAGGTGGCCTTTTCGGCGAGGTGCCGCGGGCGCTGCGCAGGCGGCCTCGCCGCGCGTTCCGCTCGCCAGCTGCGGCCTTGAATGCCCGAGGGAGGCGCGAAGCGGCTAGACCGAAGTTCCCCCTGTAGTCAGGCTGGGTAGAGGCCGGGATCCCTGTAGTTGTGGGGATTCCGGCCTTTTTGTGATCTCGGTGTGTACCCACTACTAATTGGCCGGTGGGTGCGCTATAGTTCTGCTGTGGGCCGTCCTGTGAGGCAAAGTGGCGCGATGCATGTGAGCACGACTACGCGCCGGTCCGGGGATCGCGAATACACGGCGACGTTGCTGCGCCGCTCCTACCGCCAGGACGGGAAGGTCAAGAAGGAGACGCTCGCGAACCTCTCGCATCTCCCGGCGGAGGCGATCGACGCGATCCGGCGGGTGCTGGCCGGCGAGACGCTCGTGAACGCCGGGGACGCGTTCGAGATCGAGCGGTCCCTCCCCGCCGGGCACGTGAACGCTGCCTTGACGATGGCCCGCCGGCTCGAGCT
>DATMGZ010000122.1:0-8470 GCA_035555155.1 Solirubrobacteraceae bacterium
CACCCACCACCTTCGGGCTGGTCGGCGCCCGCGAGCTGGCAGAAGGGCTTGGCGTCTCGCTCGATTACGTGTACGCGCACGCGGCGGAGCTGGGGGCCACGCGCCTGGGCTCGGGGCCGAAGGCGCGAATCCGGTTCGATCTCGACCGCGCACGAGAGGCGCTCGAGGCCCGAACTCGCCGGCCGAATGGAAGGCGACGGCGGTAACGCCCCGTCACTCGACCCGAAGAGCGCCTGCCGCGGGGCAGCGCGACCAACGAAACGATTCGCACAGTGCTGGATCGTGCCGCAACCCGCGGAAGAGGTGTGCGACGATGAGACGGTCGAGTGAGGCCCCCGGCCGTGGTTGACCGGTCCGGGCGGCCTGACCCCGCCGTCCCCTATGCAGCTTCAGAATTTGAGCAAGGTCGCCTGATGGCCCGGCCGACGATTGGGTACGTCTTCGAGCGCCCGTGGGCAGATGGCGAGACGGTCAGCTACGGCGCACAGGTGCGCGCTTACGGTCGCTACGAGAAGGTCACGTTCGGCACCAACCAACAGGGCTGGAACCGGACCCGCGCCGAGCTGGAGACCGAGAGGATCGCGCAGCAGATCGACCGGGGAACGTGGGTTCCGCCGCGGCTCGAGCCGCGCGAGGACCGTCTCGAGGACGCGATGGCGACGCTCGGCGTGCATGTCGACGAGAGCTTCCGTGTCTTTGCCAAGCGCTGGTGGCGCTCCAAGCAGCTTGGTCTCGACGAAGACACCATCAATGACTATGAGTGGCGGCTCGGCTACCTGGAGCGTTTCTTTGGGCGCTACCGGCTTCGCGAGATCACGCCGCGGCTGGTCGACCGCTTCCGGGATGAGCTGCACGAGCAGGCGGAGACGATTCGCCAGGCTCAGGAGCGGGCCCGCACGGAGAAGGGGCGACGTCAGCTCATGGAGACCGTGACCGATAAGCGGGGCCGAACCTACGAGCGCAGGCGCCGGCCGCTGTCGAACACGTCGATCAACGCGATGATCACGCTGCTCGGGCAGATCCTGCAGCAGGCCGTCGACTACGAGCTGATCGATCGCAACCCGGTCCGCGTCGGCGGGCGCTCGGCTCGGTTCCTCAAGCGAGTGCGCCCGAACCGAACGTTCCTCGAGGTCGACGAGTTCCTCGCGCTGCTGGACGCTGCCGGCGAGCTCGAGACTGAGGCGCGTGCAGACTTCAAGGGCCTCGGCCGCCGCGCGATGGCCGCGACGCTCGGGCTGGCGGGTCTTCGGATCAGCGAGATGCTCGACCTGCGGGTTGCGCAGGTCGACCTGGCTCGCAGCCGCTTCAAGCTCGTCGATGCGAAGACCGAGGCCGGAGTGCGCGAGGTCGAGATCACGCTCTACCTGCGCGACGAGCTGCTCGAGCACGCGATGGACCGCCGGGCGCGGGGGCTGCCGTTCGGCCCGTCTGATCACTTCTTCGGCACGGCGACCGGCAAGCGCCGGGACCCGAACCGGTTCCGCGATCGCATCCTCACCCGCTCGGTCGAGCGCGCGAACACAAACCGCGCGCAGAGCGGCCTGGCGCCGCTGCCCGAGATCACGCCGCACTCCCTTCGGCGCACATGGGCGACTTTCGGGGCAATGATCGGCCGTGACCCCAAATGGATCGCGGCGCAGATCGGGCACGTCAGCCCGTCGTTCACGTTCTCGGTCTACCAGCAGGTGGCGACCCGTCGTTACATCGACGAGCAGGCGGTGTGGACGTTGATGCGGTTCGCCGACGAGCCCACGGAGCGCATTCCCAGCCGTCAGATCACGCGCCTCGAGCGCCAGGACCCGCGCGGCTCATCGAGCGTCGAAGACCGCGGGTTCGATCAGGCGGTCGAGCGGCTGACCGACGGCCGCGACGACGACGATGCGGCCGACTGAGCCGAGGGGTTTAACGCCGTGATTAACGCCGCGGCCCGATTTGATGCTTTCGACACTGCGGAGCAGTCTCCGGAGGGCAGAGAACAAGTCCTGATTACCAGGACTTTTTTGATGGGCACGGGTGGTTTCGAACCACCGACCTCTCGCGTGTGAAGCGAGCGCTCTCCCACTGAGCTACGCGCCCTGGTGGATCGGATGCTACTGCTCGCGCCCTGCGCGGGCGCGCGCCGTCTGGGCGATCCTCAGCGGTGCGGCCGAGCGCGGCTGACGCGAGCCAGGCGCGCCATTGCCGGCCCGGTCACGTTGAAGTTCGCGTGCCGGTAGAGCATCGCGGCGTAGGCGGGCCAGTAGCGGCCGGTCGGCGGCGCGCCGGGTACGCAGGCGCCGCCGGACTCGCCGGGGTTGGTCGTCCAGGCGAAGGCGTCGACGTACTTGAAGCCGGTGTTCGTGGTCGCGAGGGGTCCGAGACCGCGGCCGGGCGGGTTGCACAGCACCTCGTTACCCTGGTGCACTCGGTCGGGCGGGACGAGCGGGCCCTGGCCGTTGTCGCCGGTGTTGACGACAAAATGGACGCCGCCGAGCGCGCGGGCGATGCGCTGTCCGTAGGCAATCTCGGAGGTGGTCCAGTCGTAATGGGTGGCGTTGAGCAGGAAGCCCTGTGCCTGGCGCACGCCGGCCTGGTTGAGCATCCGCGCCGTGCTGCTCCAGCTGTTGGCGTCGCCGGCGCCGGCGTCGACGTAGACGGCCAGGTGGGGAACGGTGGCCAGCCGGCTGACCGCGTAGCGCAGCTCGGCCAGGCGCACCGACAGACCGTAGGGATGCAGGCAGCCGCTCGTGATCAGCGAGTCCATCTCCAGGAACAGCACGGCCCGGAAGTTGCCGACACCCCGCGCGAGCCCGTCGATGAAACGGTGATAGGCGGCGACCTGGGCCGGACTGTCGGCGCGGCCGCCCTCACGACACTGATTGGCGACGAGGCGATAGGTGGCCATCAGCGGCACCGCGCGCGGGTCGGCCACCTGCGCCGTCCGCAGGTAGGTGAAGACCGCCTGGCTCGGATCCGGGCCGTTCCAGGCGCCGAAGCGGTCGGCCCAGGGCTGGTTGGCGATGAACCGCAGGGCCGCCCGGTAGGACGGGTTGCGGGTGCGGTGCATCGCCCGGGCCGCGGGCGACCCGACGCGATAGGCGTAGAAGCGGGCCCCCACGAGCGGGTTGCCGGCCGGCGGCGCCGGGCTCAGCTCGAGCGGGTTCAGGGCGTCGCGCGCGACCGGCGCCGCGTTGTGGACGATCGCCAACGTGGCGTTGTTGTGCCCCAGGCTCTCGGGCCAGGAGCTGTACAGGTAGACGGCGACGTGCGCGGCCGGACCGCTCCAGTCGTGGGGGATGATCGGAATCGTGAACGTCGCGGTGCGCTGTCCCGGCTGGAACCGGATGAGGCCGCCGACGTTCAGATAGTCGATGCCGGGGGTCGAGTCGAGCTTGTGGGTGCCGAAGTAGACGTGCTCGACCCCGAGCAGCGAACCGGTGCGGTCGACGGTCACGGTTACCCGACCCTGGTTCTCACCGGCGACGAGCGACGTCGAGTCGAGGTGCACCGAGGCCGACGCGATCGCCGCCAGACCGAGCTGGAGGCTCAGAATCGTGAGCAGGGGTATAGAGAAAGCCCCGCATTGTCTCGCCTCTGTGTTCGGCGACGGCGATATGCCCGTGAGCGGTGTCGGTGTCCGTGGACCATCCGTCCACCGGTCCCGGTCAGAGCGGCGACAGCGGGCTGCGCTCGCCGACCGAAGACGCCGTTTGTGACCCGCGGCTCAAGCCCCTGCGCCCGGCCGTCGATGGACCGGAAAGTGCTGGTGCCCGGTGTCATAGGGACCGGCGAGTCATCGCGGCAGCAGGCCCGGCTGCCGCCGCGATGGCAGCCGCGGCACCCAGAGCCCGCCCGACTGATCCGGCTACAGCCGGATCACGTTCTCGGCATCGAGCCCGCGAGTGACACCACGCAGGTCCACGAACAGCGATGCCTCGTCGGCGAGGGCGCGGTAATCGATGCCCGGGTGCGCGGTGACGAGCACGACGGCATCGGCGCCGCTCACCGCCTCCTGGAGCGGCACGCTGCGCAGGCCGAACTCCTCCAGCTCGGGCACGAACGGGTCGTGGTAGGCGAGCTCCCCCGCGCGGTCGCCGAGCACCTTCATGATGCGCAGCGCCGGGGACTCGCGAATGTCGCCGGTGCCGCCCTTGTAGCTGACACCGAGGATCGCGATCCGCGACCCCTTGACAGGCTTGGACACGTGGTTGAGCGCCCGCTCGATCCGCTCCACGCAAAAGTACGGCATCTGCTGGTTCATCTTGCCCGCCAGCTCGATGAACTCGGTCGAGAGCTCGAACTCACGCGCGCGCCAGGTCAGATAAAAGGGGTCGACCGGCAGGCAATGTCCGCCCATGCCGGGCCCCGGCTCGAAGCGCATGAACCCGTACGGCTTGGTGGCGGCGGCGTCGATGACCTCCCAGATGTCGATTCCCATCCGGTCGGCGAGCACGGCGATCTCGTTGACCAGCGCGATGTTCACCGAGCGGAAGATGTTCTCCAGCAGCTTGGTCAGCTCGGCCGCCTCGGGGGTCGAGACGGGCACGATCCGGTCGCACACGCGGCTGTAGAGCTCCTCCGCCCGGCGGGCGCATTCGGGCGTCATGCCGCCGAGCACCTTGGGCGTGTTCTTGAGCGTGTAGTCGGTGCGTCCCGGGTCGACGCGCTCGGGCGAGAAGGCGACGTTCAGCCCCTCGCCGACCCGCAGGCCCGACTCCTCGAGCAGCGGTACCAGGCGCTCCCGCGTGGTGCCCGGGTAGGTCGTGGACTCGAGCACCACCAGCTGCCCGTTCTGGAGTACCGTCGCGAGGCTGCTCGCGGCGGCCGTCAGCGGTCCCAGGTCGGGCTCGCGGTTGCGGGTCAGGGGTGTCGGCACGCAGATCAAGACGGCATCCGCGCGGGCCAGCGGGGCGAACTTGGTGCTCGCCTCGATCAACCCCAGCACCGCGGCCAGCCGATCGGAGGGGATGTCCTCGATGTAGGACTCGCCGCGCTTGAGGGAGGCGACCTTGCGCTCGTCCACGTCCACGGCGACCACGCGCTCGCCGGCCTCGGCGAACGCCACCACCAGCGGAAGGCCCACGTAACCGAGGCCGATGACTCCAATCGTCATAAGGCGATGACTGTAGCGTCGCTCGCGTGCACGTGCGGCGGCTGGCCGAAACGACTACAGTTGCTCCCGGATCGTGCTAGGCGGGGAGGTAGCGGTGCCCTGTACCCGTAATCCGCTCTAGCGGGGCTGAATTCCCTCTCGAGGGGCACAGGCCCCGGGGTCAGCGCCCCATTTCAAGGCGATGATGGTCCGGTCCCACCGCGATGGAGACCCGTGAACCAGGTCAGGTCCGGAAGGAAGCAGCCTTAAGCGGTCACCTCCAGGCGCTGTGGGGACGCCGAACCGGAGCCGAGAAGCGGTGGCAGCGCCCCGGGTACCGGCTTCGACGGAGGGTGCACGATCCACTTTTCGCGGCTGCTCGCGGCGGTCGCGCGGACTGCCCCAACCCCCGCCGACGGCGTCACTAGACTCGGAATCCTTGTCGACCGGACCCTCGCTCTACCGCCGCCACCGACCCCGCACGTTCGCCGACGTCGTGGGTCAGGAGCACGTGGTGCGCACGCTGCGCAACGCCGTCGAGCAGGGCAAGGTCCACCACGCGTATCTGTTCGTCGGCTCGCGCGGAACCGGCAAGACCTCGATGGCCAAGATCCTCGCCGCGTGCCTGAACTGCGAGCGCGGGCCGACGATCGAGCCGTGCGGGCAGTGCGAGTCATGCACCTCGATCGCCAGCGCCACCTCGCTCGACGTGATCGAGATGGACGCCGCCTCCAACAACTCGGTCGACGACATCCGCGAGCTGCGCGAGAAGGTCGCCTACGCGCCGGTCTCGGGCCGGCACAAGGTGTACATCCTGGATGAGGCGCACATGCTCTCCTCCCAGGCCTGGAACGCGTTCCTGAAGACGCTCGAGGAGCCGCCGCCCCGAACGATCTTCGTGCTCGCGACGACCGAGGCCCAGAAGGTCCTGCCCACCGTGGTCGATCGCTGCCACCGCTTCGACTTCGGGCGTCCGACCGTGGAACAGGTCGGGGCCGTGCTGGCCCGGGTCGCCGCCGAGGAGCAGATCAGGATCGAGGATGCGGCGCTGGCGCTCGTCGCCCGCCACGCCACCGGCAGCTTTCGTGACGCACTCGGCACACTCGAGCAGCTCGTCACCTACGCGGGCGAGCAGGAGATCACCTCCGCCGACGTGCTCGCGGTCCTCGGGGTCGCCGACGCCGAGCAGCTGTTCGCCGCGGTCGAGGCGGTCGTCGCCGGCGATCCGGCCGAGGCCATGCGCGCCGCCGCGCGGCTGGCCGAGTCGGGCCGTGACCCCGGTCAGGTCCTGCGTGACCTCGAGATCCACGGGCGCGAGCTGCTGACCGTCCAGGTGCTCGGCGAGGTCCCGGCGGAGCTGCGGGTCACCCGCGAGCGCGACCGGCGGCTGGCCGAGCAGGCCGAGGCACTGTCGCGCACCGACGCCGTGCGGCTGCTCGACCTCGTCTCCGGTGCGCTCGAGGCGACCGCCAACGGCGCCCAGGCCCGGATCCAGCTCGAGCTCGTGCTCGTCAAGGCCGCCGCCCCCGAGCTCGACCCCTCGACCCAGGCGCTCCAGGCCCGGATCGAGCGCCTCGAGGCCGGCGAGCGCGCCGGCGGCCCGGCGCCGGCCCGACCCGCGCCCGCGTCGTCCGGGGGCTCCGCGCCCGCCGACGCCGCCGGCGCTCAGGCCCAGGCGCCCACCGCCCAGGCCACGGTCGTGGCCGCCACCGACGAGCGGGGCGCCGTCGCACTCGAGGTGAGGACCGCGGCCGAGCTGTGGCCGGCGGTCGTCGACACGGTCAGAGAGGGCAACGCGATGCTGGCCGCGCTGCTGGCCGACGCGCGGCCGGTGATCGTGACCGAGCGCGAGCTCACGCTGGCGTTCCCGAGCGGCGCCGCGTTCCTCAAGCGCAAGGCCGAGCAGGACGATCACCGCCGGGTCACCGTCGAGGCGCTCCGGTCGGTCACCGGCCACACGCTCGTGCTCCGCTACGAGCTCCGCGACGAGGAGGAGGCGGCCGCCGACCCGGCCGAGACCGTGCTCACCGGAGAGGAGCTCGTGCAACGCTTCATGGAGGAGTTCAACGCCGAGGAGCTCCTCGACGACCCCGATCAACCCGAGGACAAGTAGACGCTCATGCCCCAGCCCAACATGCAGCAGATGCTCAAGCAGGTCCAGAAGATGCAGCAGGACATGATGGCCGCGCAGGAGTCGCTCAAGGACGAGGTCGTCGACGCGTCCGCCGGCGGTGGGATGGTCACCGTCCAGGTGACCGGCGACCTCCATCTGAAGGCGATCACGATCGATCCCGAAGCGGTCGACCCCGAGGACGTCGAGCTGCTGCAGGACATGGTCCAGGCCGCCGTCAACGAGGGGATGCGCGCCGCCCAGGAGCTGGCCTCATCCAAGCTCGGCGGGATCGCCGGGGGCCTCGGAGGCCTGGGGGGCCTTGGTCTTCCCGGCATGTAACGACTTGAGGGGCCGTGCTCCGCACGGCTGTGTGCCGGCCGGGGCGGCGCCGCCGGCGTCGGTGCTCTGACCGTGTACGCCCCACCCGTACAACGGCTGATCACCGAGCTCTCCAAGCTGCCCGGGGTCGGCGGCCGGACCGCACAGCGGCTCGCGTTCCACATCCTGCGCGCGTCCGAGGACGATGCCTTCGCGCTCGCCGACGCGATCCGCGAGGTCAAGGAGCGGATCGGCCTGTGCGAGGTCTGCTTCAACCTCGCCGACGCGCCCCGGTGCCGGATCTGCCTCGACGAGCGCCGTGACCCCGAGCTGATCTGCGTCGTCGAGGAGCCCTCCGACGTGATCTCGATCGAGCGCACGCACGAGTTCCGCGGCCGCTACCACGTGCTCGGGGGAGCCCTGTCGCCGATCGACGGCATCGATGCCGAGGACCTGAAGATCGCCGAGCTCTACGCGCGCATCGAGGGCGGCGGCATCAGCGAGATCGTGATCGCCACCAATCCCACGACCACCGGCGAGGCCACGGCGCACCACATCGCCGGCGGCGTCCGCGAGCGCGGCCCCGAGATCGCCGTCACCCGCCTGGCCAGCGGCCTCCCCGTCGGCGCCGACCTCGAGTACGCCGACGAGCTCACGCTCGGGCGGGCGTTCGTGGGGCGGCGGGCTGTGTAGGGGCGCTCTCGGGCGCCGTTGCTCGGGTTGCGATCAGAGCTCGCGCCGGGGCGGGAGCTTAACGGCTTGCTGGGGAAGGGGAACGGGTCGCCACCCTTCCGTTGGAACCGCGGCCCCCAGAACCCGCCGGCCAACGCCGCCACGACCCCCCGACCCGCCGACCTCGTACCCTTGCACGTCGTGCCTGGAACCGTGGTGATGAAGTTCGGTGGGACGTCGGTCGCGGATGCCGACCGGATCAAGCGTGCCGCGCGCCGGATCGTGGCCCAGCGGGA
>DATMGZ010000123.1:0-22952 GCA_035555155.1 Solirubrobacteraceae bacterium
TGAAGTGGAACCTTTCTGACGACGGGCATGGGTTCGCGCAATCTAGCTTGCAGTCCGTCCGGGCGGGATCCTAGTTTGGGCGAACGCATGTTCGACATGGTGTCCCCCGCCCGCCGCGCCGACACGACCCGCTGGCTCGACGACCTCAATCCCGAGCAGCTCGCGGCCGCGACGCATCCCAGCGGCCCACTGCTGATCCTGGCCGGCGCCGGCACCGGCAAGACGACCACCCTGTGCGCCCGGGCGGCGTGGCTGATCAGCGCCGGAGCGACGCCGGAGCGCATGATGCTGCTCACGTTCACGCGACGGGCCGCGCGCGAGATGCTGCAGCGCACACGTGCGCTCGTGCCGATGGCCGGTGGCGCGGGCGGGGTGCTCGGGGGGACCTTTCACTCCGTCGCGCACCGCTTCGTGCGCATGCACGCCGCGTCGCTCGGGCTCTCGCCCGGGTTCGCGGTGCTCGATCCCGGCGATGCCGCGGATCTGCTCGACCTGATCCGGGAGGAACACGGCCACGCGCAGAGCCGCCGGCGCTTTCCCCGCAAGAGCACGCTGCTCGACGTCTATTCCCGGACGATCAACGCCGGCCGGACGCTGTCGGAGGTCGTGGCCGAGAGCTTCCCCTGGTGCGAGGACCACGTCGAGGCGATCGCGACCCTGCTCAAGGCGTACACGACCCGCAAGCGCGCGCTGGGGGTGCTCGATCTCGACGACCTGCTCCTGTACTGGCGCGCACTGACCGCGGACGAGGTGCTCGGCCCGGCGATCGAGTCCAGCTTCGATCACGTGCTGATCGACGAGTACCAGGACGTGAACGGCCTCCAGGTGGACATCGTGCGCGGACTGCGACGCGGCTGCGACGAGGTGACCGCGGTAGGGGACGATCTGCAGGCGATCTACGGCTGGCGCTCGGCGTCCGCGGAGCATATCCTCGAGTTTCCGGCCCACTTCCCCGGCGCGTCTGTGGTCACTCTGGAGCGAAACTACCGCTCCTCGCAGCCGATCCTCGACACCGCCAATGCGCTCGCCTCCGAGGCCACGCGCTCCTACCGCCGCCGGCTCCACACCGAGCAGGAGGGTGGGATCCGTCCCGAGCTCGTGTTCTGCCGCGACGAGTCCGCCCAGGCGATCGAGGTGTGCGAGCGCGTGCTCGGGGCGCGTGAGCAGGGCATGGAGCTGCGCCGGCAGGCCGTCCTGATGCGCGCCTCTCACGACAGCGATCTGCTCGAGCTCGAGCTGGCCCGGCGCCAGATTCCGTTCGTGAAGTACGGCGGCCTGCGCTACCTCGAGGCCGCGCACGTCAAGGACCTGATCGCGCTGTTCCGGCTCGTCGAGCACCCCGCCAACGAACTGTCGTGGTTCCGGGTCCTGCAACTGCTCGACGGAGTCGGCCCGGTCACCGCCCGCCGGGTGCTCGATCTGATCGTGAGCGGCGCGGGCGGGGACCCGCTGGCCGGCTGGGAGCAGGCGCGGGAGCGCCTGCCGGCGGGCGCGCGCGAGTGCGCCGACGCGTTGATCGATGCGCTCCGGTCGGCCTCGTCCGGGCAGCGACCCGGCGTCCAGGCCGAGGGCCTGCGGGACGCGCTTGCGCCGCTGATCACCGCCGCCTACGCAGACGGAGCGCTGCGACTCGCCGACCTCGAGCAGCTCGTGGCCGCGGCCCGCGAGTCGTCCCACCTCGGCCACTTCGCCGCCGAGCTCGCCCTCGACCCGCCGCAGTCGAGCGCCGACCTCGGCGGGCCGCCCCATCTCGACGAGGACTATCTCGTGCTCTCGACGGTCCACTCGGCCAAGGGCCTGGAGTGGGACGCGGTCCACGTGCTGGCGCTGTACGACGGCAACTTCCCCGCCGACATGGCGTCGGGCTCGCGGGAGAGCGTCGAGGAGGAGCGCCGGCTGCTCTACGTCGCGCTGACCCGCGCGCGACGTCGGCTGCACCTGTTCGTGCCCGTGCGCTACTACCACCGCCCGCGCGGCAGCGACGACGGCCACGGCTACGGAAAGCCGTCGCGGTTCCTGACCGAGGCCGTGCGCGGCACCTGCGAGGTGACCCGGTGCACAGAGGACGGCTTGGCGGTGGCCGGGGCGATGGGCGGCCCGCGCCGGATCAGCGTCTCGATCGACGCATTGCTGCAGTAAGTGGCATGACGCGGCGGTGTCGCGGGCGGGGGGGTCGAACAGATGTCCAGTTTGTCGACGCGAGAGGCACGGGTAAGGCAGATGACACGGTCTTCGCCGTTTGCTCTGTCCCGAACCGCCTCGGCGCCGTCGCGGACGGAGCAGAACCCCATTACGGAGGTAGAGGTAGATATGTCCACCGGCGTCATCATCGTGATAGTCGTCGTAGCCGTGATCATCGTCGCCGCCCTGCTGTTGGCGCTGTCGCCGATGCGCGAGCGGGCGCGGGTACGCCGTCGCGAGCGCGAACTGCACCAGCGCCGCGAGCGCGTGGCCGGCGAGCACCGCCAGGAGGCCCAGGTCCGCGAGCAGCGGGCCGCGGTGGCCGATCGTCGCGCACGCATCGCGGAGAGCGAAGCCCAGCGTGAGCGCGCGGAGGCCCAGCTGCACGAGGAGCGCGCCGCCCTCCACGAGGAGGGCCTCGCCGATCCCGAGCTCGTCCAGGATCACGAGCGTGAACGCTTCGCCGGCACCTCTGCGGTGCGCGAGGACGATACGCATCTGGACGAGGTCCCCGAGACCTCGGGTGCCGCGAACGGGGACCGTGCCACCACCGGCGAACGCGAGTACGCCGGCACGGATCCGCGGCGCGGCGCGGCGCGCGAGACCTCGGATTCGACCGGGACGAGCGACAGCAACCTGTAGTCAAGCCCGGAGGGGAGTGCCGCCCGGGGTCCCCGATCGGGGACCCCGGGCGTCTGAGGCCGCCGGGGACCGCAAGGCCCCGGCGGCGTCGTATGCCGGCGCCGGGCCGCATGGCGCTCACACCGCCGTCCGGGATCGCTTCCGAGGACTGACCGGCCAGCAGCCCAGCGGCGACGTGGCGCCTTCTCGGGCGGGTGATCGGCCGCCCGGGATAGACCTTGAGCGCTACAAACAGAAGGGACGGTTCACGACACGCCCACGAAGACGAGGACAGGCAGATGGACGACGACACCCCGATGACAGCCGAGGAGCTCGAAGGCCTTCAGGCGGAGCTGCGGACACTGGAGAGCAGCGGCCGCTCCGAGATGGCGGCGCGCATCAAGACCGCCCGCGAGTGGGGCGATCTGAAGGAGAACGCCGAGTACCACGCCGCCAAGGAGGAGCAGGCGCACCTGGAGACGAAGATCCTCCGCATCCGGGAGCGCATCCGCACCGCCGTGGTGGTCGAGGTGCCGACGTCCGCGGAGACCGTGCAGTACGGCTCTACCGTGTCCTTCACCGATCGCAAGGGCGATCGCGAGCAGACCCTGCGCATCATCTCCGGCCACGAGGCCAAGCCCGCTCAGGGCACGCTGTCGATCTCCTCGCCCGTCGCCAAGGCGCTGATCGGCCACCGTGTGGGCGATGTCGTCAAGGTCCAGACGCCGTCGGGAGCCCGGGAGCTGGTGATCGATTCGATCGCCTGAGCGATCGGGGACGCGGCGCTAATCCGCGGAGACTTCCTCGACTTCGACCGGCTCGGCGCTCGGCTCCCCGGGGGTTGCTGAGCCGTCCCCCACGTCCTCCGGGCGCCCCGGCCCCAGCAGCTCCGCCACGCCGCGCTCGATGCCCCGGCACAGGACGGCGATATCCGGCGCGCTGTCCCAGTCGCCGGTGACGCCGAAGTTGATCCCGCCGTCGTAGGAGAAGATCGCCACGCCGATCCGGACGTGGCCGCCGAGCGGTACAAACGGAAACGCCTCGAGCATCCGCCGGCCGGCGAGGTAGAGCGGCTTCTGGGGACCGGGGACGTTGGTCGTGACGGTGTTGACGCTGTTCTGAGGCAGCGCGGTTCCGACCCGTCCGGCGAGGGCGAGCAGCATGGCGGGCGCGAATCCGCCGAGCGCGGTGAGCCGCTCAGCGGCCACGGCCTGGCCTGAGGACTTGAGCTGCTGCATCTCCTCGTGCATCGCGCCGAGCCGGTCGACGGGGTCGGCGATCGCGATCGGCAGCTCGGCGAACATCGCCGAGACCTTGTTGTCGAGCACCCCGTGTTCGTCCTCGGCGCGAACGGACACCGGCACCAGCGAACGGATCACGTGTCCATCGACGCTCTCACCACGGGAGAGCAGGAGCTCCCGGAAGCCGCCCGCGATCGCGGTGAGCACCACGTCGTTGATCGTTCCGCCGTGGAGCTCTCGAATCTGCTTGATGTCCGACAACCGCGCGCGCGCCCAGTCCCAGCGTCGGTGCGGGCCGATTGGGCCGTTCAGCGAGCTGTTGGGGTTGGGGTTGAGCAGCGTCCGCAGGTTCAGCACCCCGCGAGCGGTGTCGAACGCCTTATGGCCCACGCGCCGCGGTCCCCGCATGGCCGCCAGCGCCGTGCGCATCGCCTCGTATGGGCTCGCGGCCCGCAGCGCCAGCGAATGGGTAACGAGCTCGACCGAGCTCGGCTCGGGCTCGGCTCGCCACTCGGCCGCCTCCGTCGGCACCGGATCGCGCTCCTTGCTCAGGATCACGCTCACGAGATCGGTCGCGGAAACGCCGTCGACCATGCAGTGATGGCTCTTGGAGATGAGCGCCCAGCGACCGTCGCCGAGCCCCTCGACGACCCACATCTCCCACAGTGGCTTGGCGCGATCGAGCTGCTGCGACATGACCCGGCCGACCAGGGCACGCAACTCGTCATCGCCCCCGGGCGTCGGCAACGCCGTGCGACGGACGTGATAGTCGAGATTGAAATGCGGGTCCTCGACCCAGGTGGGACGGCCGAGCGCAAGCGGCACGAAGCGCACCTTCTGCCGGTAGCGAGGTACCTGCGCCAGCCGCGTGTGGACCTCGGCCTTGACCTCCCCGCGGGCCGGCACGGGACCCTCGAAGATCCCCACCGAGCCGATGTGCATGTGCGTGACCGCGTCCTCGACGTGGAGGAACGAGGCATCCAGCGGGCTCATCGTCTGCATTGGCAATCTCTCCTCCGGAAGGATCCTCCCTCATCGCAGCTGATGCCTCGATCAGCCGCGTGGCTAAACGTAGCGCGGATGCCCGTCCGAGCCGGTCCCGGGTCGCCGGTCACCCCCGCGCTATCTTGCACGGGTCCGGCCGCGTGGAGAGGAGAGCCGCAGCATGTCCGCGAGGACGAGCAACAACCGGGTCGCTGTCCCGCGGGATCGCGAGAACGACTACACCCGCGACGCTGCCGCGCGACGCCGGCAGTTCGCGCAGGAGCACACGGGGGCGAGCCTCGAGCACGTCGCCAGCTACTCGTTCGATCCCGCCCTCGCGGCCGGCAACGTCGAGCACTTCATCGGCGCCGCCCAGGTGCCGATCGGGCTGGCCGGACCGCTGCGGGTCAACGGCGAGCATGCGCAGGGTGACTTCTACGTCCCGCTGGCGACCGCCGAGGGCACACTGGTGGCGAGCTACAACCGCGGCATGAAGCTCCTGTACGAGGCCGGCGGCGTCACCACGACGGTGATCGACGACCGTATGCAGCGGGCGCCCGCGTTCATCTTCCCCAGCGCGCGAGAGGCGCGCGAGTTCGGGCACTGGCTCGAGCAGCACGTCGACGAGATCGCCGCCACCGCCGAGCAGACCACCCGCTCCGGGCGCCTGCAGGACATCGAGCAGTACGCGGCCAGCCGCATCCTGTTCTGCCGCTTCAACTACACGACGGGCGACGCCGCCGGCCAGAACCTCACCGGCAAGGCCACTCAGGCGGCGTGCCGCTGGATCAACGATCACTACCCGGGCATCGAGCAGTTCCTGCTCGAATCCAACTTCGCCACCGACAAGAAGAGCTCGCAAGTCAACATGCTGCGCACGCGCGGCAAGCGCGTGGTTGCCGAGGCGACCATCCCCGACGCGCTCTTCCGCCGGATCATGAACTCCTCGACCGAGCTCATGTTCCGGGCGCGACAGGTGTCCAACCTCGGCAGCTTCATGTCGGGCGTGAACAACAACGGTGCGCACTCGGCCAACGGGATCACGGCCATCTTCATCGCCACCGGCCAGGACGCCGCCAACGTCGCGGAGTCCTCGGCTGCCTTCATCTACGCCGAGCGCCACGACAACGGCGACTACTACTACTCGGTCACGATCCCGTCGCTGATCGTCGCCACCTACGGCGGCGGCACCGGGCTGCCTACGCAGCGTGAATGCCTCGAGCTGCTGGGCTGCTACGGCGACGGCAAGGTGCGCAAGTTCGCCGAGATCGTGGCCGCGACCGTGCTGTGCGGCGAGCTCTCGCTCGGGTCGGCCGTCGTCGCCGAGGAGTGGGTCGACGCCCACGACCTGTACGGCCGCAACCGTTAGTGGTTCCCAGCGAAACGGCGCGCAGGAAAGGGCGAGGTCCGGGGGCGGCTTGAGCTCAGCTCGCGTTCGAGCGATCGTCGCGCCCGGCCGCCAGCTCGGCCTCGCGGCGCTCGAGGAGGCGCAGCCAGATCTCACTACGGGTCGGGAACGCGGGGATCGCGTCCCACAGGCGCTCGACCGGGATCGCTCCCACCACGGCGATCGTCGCGGCGTGGACCCACTCGGCCACATCGACGCCGGTGAACGTCGCGCCGACGATTACGCCGCGGGCCTCGTCGACAACGAGCCGGGAGGTGCCCGGCGCGCCTCTCCCGTGGAAGCTCGCCCCGGCGGTGATCGACGTGGGCACGTCGTAGGCCCGGGCGCGCAGGCCCTGCGTCTCGGCCGCCTCGAGCGTAAGCCCCACCGCCGCCACCTGCGGCTCGGTGAACACGATCCGCGGCGACAGGCCGGCGGCGTCGGCCCGCGCGCGAGCATGGCCGCCGTCGATCACCTCCGAGACGACGTAGGCCTGGTACTTGCCCGAGTGGGTCAGCAGTGAGCGGCCGTTGACGTCGCCGATCGCGTACAGCCACCGGAGGCCCGGAACCCGCAGCCGGCTGTCGACCTCGACCGACGTGCCCGGCTCAAGGCCGACGGTGTCGAGCCCGAGGTCGGCCGTCCGGGGTCGGCGCCCCACCGCTACGAGGATCTCGTCGCCCTCGATCGTGTCCCCGTCCCCGAGCTCGGTCGTCACGACTGCCCCGTCACGTCGGACGCTCTGCACGGTTGCGCCGGCGCGCACGTCCACGCCATGCTCGGCGAGTCCCGCCTGGACCTGCTCGGAGGCGAACGGCTCCTCGCGTGGCAGCAGGCGCGGAGCGGCCTCGGCCAGCGTCACCGCGGCGCCCAAATCGCTGAACGCCTGCGCCAGCTCGACCCCGACCGGGCCGCCGCCGAGCACCGTCAGGCGGGCGGGGATGCGCTCAGTCGTGGTGGCCTCGCGGTTGGTCCATGGACGCGCCTCGCGCAGGCCCGGGATCGGCGGCACCGCGGCGCTGCTCCCAACTGCGAGCACGACCGCCTCGCGCGCCGTGTGGAGATCGTCGCCGACCCGCACCCGGCGCTCGCCGTCGAGGCGTCCATGCCCGCGGATCAACGTGACGCCGCGGTCCTCGAGCCACGGCACCGCGTTCGAGTCCTCGCGGTCGTGGATCACCTCGTCCCGGCGTGCGAGCGCGGCGGCGACGTCGAGCTCGCCCGTCACGGCCTCGGCCGCACCGGGCACCCGCCGCACCTCGGCCAGCGCCTGGGCCGGGCGCAGCAGCGCCTTCGACGGCATGCAGGCATAGAACGAGCACTCGCCGCCGACCAGCTCCGCCTCGACAACGGCGACCGCACGCCCCTTGCCCGCGAGACGGCCGGCGACCACCTCGCCGGCTGGGCCGGCGCCGATCACGATCACGTCGAAGGTCGCGGTGGAGGTCATGGTCGTTGCGCTCACGATGCTCGAAGCCTAATCGCCGTACTCTGCCGCCCGGCCACGTCCGCATTCAGACGTCGGCACCGGTACCGGTACCCGCGCCCGTGCTGCCCCCGGTGCGCCGGGGATATGTGGACAAAGCCAATCCGGAGGTGAGCATGCTTCTCGCACTCGCAGTCGTCCTGTTGATCATCGCCGTCGCCGGCGGTGTCGTGATCCATCCGCTTCTGTTCCTGATCGCGATCCTGGCCCTGATCGCGTTCTTCAGCGGACGGCGCGGCATCGTCCCCTGAGGCGGTCGAGCGCCGGCGTGCGCGGCCGGTCCGCCGTGAGGCGGACCGACCGTGCGGACCCGTCATGGTCACGTCATCGCCGCGGTCAGGCGGTGGTTGCGCAACTGGGACGGCGGTGCGCCGTGGAGGACCCAGACCCCGTCGTCTCCGCGACTGAGCGCACCGGACCGGGTCAGGTCCCCCATCGCGGTGGTCACCGACGGGCGGTGGGCACCGACCAGGTCCGCGAGCCGTTGATGCGAGAGGGGCAGCGGGACGGCGATGCCGTCAGGGCGGACCCGGCCCCAGCGCTCGGCCAGGTGCCACAGCGTCAGCAGCAGGCGGTCGTCCACGCGCGGGTGATGGGCGATGGCGAGCGCGACCGCGAGCGAGTGGGCACGGCGCGTCCCGCGCGCGAACAGCTCGAGGCCGAGCTGCGGCCAGGGAGCCATGCGCACGACGAGGCCGTGATCGAGCACCGCCATGCGCGTCGGCTCGAGCACGGCCCATCCGACCTCCGCCTGCACATGTGAGCCGGTGCTGTCCCAGCGCCACGGGCGCAGGACGTCACCCGGGCCCAGCAACTCGACGCAGCGGCGCCCGAGGACGTCGACGTCCCGCGAGAGCAGACCGTCGATGATCAGGAAGCCGCGGTGGTGGAGATCCGGCTCGATCGCGTTCGCCGCGTCCCACGCCCCGGGCGAGAGACGGCGCACGCGGGTGAGGGCCTCGCGCCGTGCCCGCTCGCGCTGGGCGTCGTCGATCAGCTCGGCCAGATCGTCGTCGGCGTCGACGATGCTGATCAGATCGGTCACCGAGCTCACTCCGCTCACCGGGTGGCGAGGATCACCAGGAGCAGGATCAGGAGCACGACCACGAGCCCCAGCCAGGCCAACGGCCAGCGCCGGTTCCAGAACTCGGGCTTGGCGCGGTCGCGCGAGTAGCGCCCTTCCGGCGGCTCGCCGACCCAGTCGTCATCGTCGTGGTAGCCGGGCATCTGGAGTGACACTACCCGCGACGGGGCGGGGCTGATCGCGGATGGCGCTGCGGCGGACGCCGCAGGTTACAGTTGTTGCATCGGGCCGCGAGTAGCAACAGCGATCGTCGCATTGGCGATAGTCGGGTGCGGCTCGAGTTCCACGGGCCACAGCGGCCCCAGCGCCGGCTCGGTCGCGCCGCCGACCCCGACCGAGCGGGCCCACCCGCAGGTCGTTCAGCCGGTCGCCGGGGCTGTGCCCGTGAGCGGCACGCCCGCGCAGCCCGATCCACCGGCGATCGCCGCCCCACCGACTCACAACCAGGCGCCGAACGCACCGGCGAGCGCCAGCAGCGCTCCCGCCGCCGGAGCGCCCAGCGACGCCGAGGTGCGAGCGGAGGTCGCCCGCTTCCAGCTCGCGATCGCCCGCTATCACCTCGACCGCCTCAATCTCGCCGGCGCATTGCTCGATCCGGCCCGGCTCCCGCCCGGCCAGTACAACACGAGCATCGCCTCGGTGTTCACCGATTACGGACTTCCCATCGCGTGCGGCGGGGTGCTGAAGGTCCCGGAGCTCGGCGTCGCCAACAAGACACTGCCGTGCGGGACCGAGGTCATCTTCCGCTACGGGGGCCGGGCGATCCGAGTCCCCGTGATCGACCGTGGCCCGTACATCCCGGGACGCGAATGGGACCTCACCGGCGCGGCGGCGGAGGCGCTCCACTTCCCCGGGCTGGGTCCGATCGAGTGGCGGATCGGTTGAGCGGCGGCGCTACCGATGCAGCAGCAGCGTGGTGCGGTACTGCGGCACGCCCACGTCCCCGTAATCGTGGATGAGGACGCTGACCACACCGCGATAGCCGCCGGCCGAGCCGACCAGCTGCCGGCCGGCGGGGGTCGTCGCGATCGGGACCGATGCGGTCCGGCCCGGCGCCACGGCGAGGTCCGAGCCCGCGACCCAGTCACGCATCGGCACGGGATTCCCGTTCGGGCCGACCTGCTCGCTCGGCTTGAGCACGAGAAATGCGCCGTCACACGGGCGAGACGAGAGCTGGCAGCGAATCCGGACCGTGAACACCCCTCGGGGGTCGACGACCGCGGACGTGGTCAACAGGTCCAGGCATCCTTCCGGCGGGCACGGCGGGTAGGGCGGGCATGCCGTATCGCCCTGAGGGCAGGCGGCGGGACTGGGGCCGCCTGCCGGTCCCGCGTTCTGGCAGAAGGCCCCGCAGGTCGGGGTGGCCGGCGCCGAACTGCTCCTGGGTGCCGACGGGCTGGTCGTCGTCGCCGTCCCGCCGCAACCGGCCACGCAGACGGCCATCGCCAACGTGGTGTACAGCCGCCGCTTCATCGAAAGGGTCCCCGATCGGTAACGCCGCTGGTGAGACCACCCTACATGCGCACCCGCGGGTCCAGCCCTCCAGCGACCCACAACCCGCCCGTGCACGCGGTTCGGCATGATGGGGGTGTGTCCACTCCCCCCTCATCACGCAGTGTCAAGATCGGCGCCGACGAGCGCACCGGCTGGTCCTCCGAGCGTCCGCGCCGCGATGGAGCGCCCCCGCGCCCCGCCGACGTCTCCGTACGCTCGCGCGTGCTCGCGCCCTCGGACCGCCTGCGCTACTCCCCCGGGAGCCTGCTGTTGATCGTCGGCGCCACGGCGTCCGAGCCCGACCGCTTCGCCGAGCGCGTGGTGGAGGAGCGCGGAGCCGCCCTATCGTTGCCGAAGGTCCGCACGCTGCTCGCCGGACGCGTCGAGGAAGATCAGCTCGAGGCCCGCGCGCGCGAGCTGCTCGACGCCGCGGTCCTCAAGCGACTGCAGGCCAAGCAGACCGTCGTGATCTCGATCGAGGGCTTCGACCCCGCGGAGCGTGAGCGTTACGTTCGCCTCGCCCACGGCCAGCGCCGTCCCCGCCACCTGATTCTGCTCGACGCCCGTCGCGACCAGGTCAGCGACGAGGAGCGTCCCGCGCTCGACGACCTGCGCCGCTCGCTCGACGCCGGCGAGCTCGGCCGCGAAGGCTTCCAGACCGTGCTCAGGCTCGGCGGCAACGCGCTGATGGAGCTCAAGCGGATCGTGTTCCAGCCGCCGCCGCGGGAGGACTAAGCCGCCGCGCCCCGGGAGATGGGCACCCGGAGCTCACAAGCGCCGCCCCGCCTGTGGCTCCGCCACGCGCTGCTCGCCGCGGCCGCGCTGGGTGCGGGAGCCCTGGCCCTGCTGGCCTACGAGACCGGGGCGCTGAATGGACTCGAGCGCCAGACGGTGGACGCCCGGTTCGCGATCCGCGGAGCTCAGCCGCCCGGCGGCGGGGTGGTCATCGTCGGCGTCGACCAAAGGACGCTGAGCGCGATCGGCGCTCGCCCACCGATTCCGCGCGGTGAATACGCCCAGGCGCTCGATCGCCTGCGGGCTGCCCACCCTCGCCTGATCGCCATCGACGCGCAGTTCATCGGCGCCACCAACCCCCGTGACGACGGCGCGCTCCTGGCCGCGATCGCGCGCGACGGACCGATCCTGCTCGCCACCCAGGACTCGGTCGACGGGACGCTGCCGGTGCCGGCCAACGTGCCGGGCGCCCGCGGCGCGGTGCTCGGCAGCGCTGCCGTGGATACCGATCCCGACAACGTGCTGCGACGGATGATCTACGCCGCGGTGCGACTGAAGACGTTCGCCGTCGTCGCCGCCGAGCTGCTCCAGGGACGCCCGGTCGATCCGAATCGCTTCCCGGCCAACCACGCCTGGGTCGACTTCAAGGGTCCACCGGGCACGTTCCCGGCCTATTCCCTGATCGATGTGATCGACGGGCGGGTCCCGGCGGCGAAGCTCGCCGGACGGACGGTGCTCGTGGGCGTGACCGATCCCGTCGGCAAGGACGTGTTCGTCACCTCGGCGTCCTCGACGCCCATGTCCGGGGTCGAGTTCCAGGCCAACGCCCTGTCGACGATCCTCGACGGGTTCCCGTTGCAGCCGGCTTCCGACGGACTCGAGATCGTGCTGCTGTTCGTGCTCGCGGCGGTCCCCGCCGTGCTCAGCCTGCGCCTCTCGGGGCTCTCGGCCCTGATCGCCGCCGTCGGCGTCCTGCTCGTGTTCCTGGTCGCGGCCCAGCTCGCCTTCGACTCGGGCACGATCGTCTCGATCCCCGACGCGATCCTGGCGCTGGCCCTCGGCACGGTGGGCTCCGTCGCCGCCGAGTCCTACGTGCAGCGCCGGCAGCTCCGGGACCTGCAGGCGGTACTGCACCTGCTGCCGGGGCCCT
The DNA here is from genome assembly GCA_035555155.1 of Solirubrobacteraceae bacterium. Taxonomy (GTDB): domain Bacteria; phylum Actinomycetota; class Thermoleophilia; order Solirubrobacterales; family Solirubrobacteraceae; genus Palsa-465. Next base: position 12,364 of record DATMGZ010000123.1, read on the forward strand.
CGGACTTCTTCGTGTCCTACCGCCGCGGGCAAAGCGAGCTGGCCGCGAACACGCTCCGTGAGGGGCTCGCCCGCAAATTCGGCGACGACCACGTGTTCATGGACACCGACGCGATTCACCCCGGCGAGCAGTGGCCCCGCCGGATCGTCGAGGCAATCGAAGCCTGCCGCGCGATGCTCGTGGTCATCGGCCCGCAGTGGGTGGAGGCGAGGGGCTCAAGCGGCGAACGACGGCTCGATGACCCCGAGGATTGGGTGCGCCGCGAGATCGAAGCCGGTCTGCGCAGCGAGCAGATCGTGGTCGTGCCCGTGCTCCACGACGGCGCCGGCGAGCCCGGCCGCGACCAACTGCCCGATTCGCTGGGGCCGCTCGCGGACTGCCAGTCGGTGCAGCTCACCGGACGCGACGTCGATCGCTGGATCGAGGATCTCGCGCAGCGGATCCAGAAGGGACGCATGAGAGGTCTCGGCCCCCTGGGCCGCTCCGCCTCCGAGCAGCCGAGCACGCCGGCCTGAGCGGTGACGCGGCCTTGTCTGCGCCGTGCCGGCAACGTAGACTCGCGGCTCGGATCGGGGGTGCAGTTGACGAGACGCAGCAACGGTGGGCGTGCGAGGAAGCGGCCGGATTCGCGGTCGGGTGTTCTGCTGCCGGCGCTGGTCGTGCTCGCGGTGGCGATCGCGGGGTGCGGCTCGTCGTCGAGCACCACGACGGTGACCGTGCACACCGCATCGACCGCGCCGGGGGCCGACACCACCACCGCCGCGGCCGCCGCCGCAGTCACCGCGCCGGGCTGCGGCAGCCTGTGCCAGCAGGCCGCGCCGTCGGCTGGGAACCAGGGCCCGAGCGCGTGCGCGCCCCAGGGGTGCCTGAAATGCCCACAGCCGGACTGCTTCCTCGTCCTCAGCCCGAGTGCGCACGTGGCCGGCGGCGTCTTCACCATCCGCGTTCAATGCGTGTGGACGCACGGCTGCGACGGTGGTCTCACGGTGTGGAAGGCGGGCAGCGTGTCGATGAGCGATCGTCTGGCCGGGTCGGAGTTCAGCGTCCCGGCGGGACAGACGACCGACATCGCGGTGGGGCTGACTGCGCTCGGACGCCAACTCCTCGCGCCCGGGAGCAGTTACCGCGGCGACCTCTACGTCGTGCTGCAGGGGGCGGGCTCCGTGGACTCGGGCTACCCGCAACCGACACTGCTCCTGCAGGGCTGAGGCTGATCGTGACTTACGACTGCCCGGCGCAGGGCTGCAGGCCGTGCCGGCCGGCCGGGTGCCTGATCGTGCTCTCCCGGAGCGCGACGGTTCGCGGGGACGGCTGAGGCTCAGTCCAGATACCCGTACGCCGGCAGGGTCAGGAACTCGAGCAGCTCGGGCGAGAGCGCGACGAGCTCAAAGATCTCGCGGGTCTCGTCAGGCCGACCCTTCCTCTCCACGTCTCTCCTCCGACCTGCTCGCGGATCCGGGCCGTCTCCTCTTCGATCACGGCACGCACCAACTCGGGGGTGGCGGTGCGCCCGTCGTCGAGCTTCACACCGTGGTGGATCCTTTGCCAGATCTGGGTGCGGGAGGTCTCGGCGGTCGCAGCGTCCTCCATCACGTTGTTGATCGCGGCCGCTCCGCGGCGGCCGAGCCAGAACGACACGTACTGAAAGCCGACACTCACGTTCGTGCGCAGGCCCTGCTCGGTCACCGCGCCGGGAGTCGAGGCGAGATCGAGCAGCTCGGGGGCGCCGACGCTCACGTCGTCGCGGCGGCGGTCGAGCTGATTCCCAACGAATGGGACACGGGATCGAGAACCTGCCTGTACATATGCACTCCGCGCCGCCGCGCCAGAGAGGAGGCGGCCGCGTCAAGGGCGTTCCCGGGGTTCGGAGGCGATAAACCGTGCGTGTGGGCGCGCGGACGTTCCGGCCGGTCGCGGCACGTGGAGCCGCCACCGCCGCAGCCGGCGCGTCGGGGGTGTCCCGCCCGCGGCGGCGCGGCGGCGGTCGGCGTCGCCGATCCGCTCCGCCGTCTGCTGTTCGATCAGGTGCCGCGTCAGATGAGTTGAGTACATGGTCACGATGCCCTCCGGTCGAGTGAGTAGTCGTGGGACGCACTCTCGGTGCCGGCCGGGATCGCGTACAGAGACCCAAGGTGTTCGTTTGCCTCACCCTGCCGCGGACTGCGCACGCCTTGGTGGCAGTTCTCACACCCTGGTCGCCACACCCCACCCTTGGGGGGCTATGAGTCGCCGGCGTTCGGTGTGACGGTTGCGCCAACGCACCGCTACCGGGACGGCTCAGACGCCCGACCAGGAGGTTTTCACCATGTCAACCGAGACCGAAACGCGCGGCACCCGGCGTTGGGTCCGCCGAGCGCTGACAGCCGTTCTCGCGGTTGTGGCCTCAGCGGTCGCCACGGGCTCCGCCGACGCCCGTCCGACGAGTCCCCGACACAGGACAGCTCCCATATCGTCGCTGGCGAGCATCGCGGGCGCGAGCTCCGGACAGTCCGGTCCGATGCTCGGCGGCTTCACTTCACAGGGCTGGCCGGGCTTCTTCCGGCTCTCGCCGAATGGCCGCATGCTGGTGATCGGAGCCATCGGGGTGGACATGTCGTGCCAGCGCTCGGGCGATCAGTTCTCGATGGCGGACGAATGGTCCGGCGTCCGGATTGCCTCAGGCGGCAGATTGCACGCGTCGCTCGCCGGGCCGCCGAGGCTACTTTCCGACGGCACCACAGTCAGTGTCTCCGACTCGATTGCCGCCGTTGTCAACCGCGCGCATACGCGGCTGTCGGGCACCTGGCAGCTGCACGCAACCTTCGCACAACCGGGACAGCCCGTCGATCACTGCAGCTCGGGGACGGTGAGGTTCACCGCCACGCGCTAGACGGGACCAAGAGGGGCAACAGGCGGCGCCCGGCGGGCCACGCAAGCCCGCTGGGGCCGCCCGTATTGATTTCAACCTGATCGGAGTGACGATGCATCACGTACGCGAAATCGACGGCGGCACCCTGCGCGTGAAGGCTCGCCGGCCCTGGGCGGTGGCGGTGGCGAGCCTGGTGACGTTCAACCTCTACGCCATCTTCTGGTACTACAAAGTGAATCGCGAGATGAGGGATTACGGGTGCGAGCACGGTGACGACGGGCTCACCCGCAGCAAGCCTTGGCACTCGGTGCTGGCGATCACCGTCGGCTGCCCGCTGGTGATTCCCGTACTAGTGACGTACGTCCGCTGCGTGGGTCGGCTGCAGGACATCGAACGGATCGCCACCGGGCGATCGCGACCCGGATACGGCCTGACGGCGCTCCTGGTCGCCTCGGCGCTGATCCCGCTCGCCTCGGTGATCCGCGGCGCGGGATTGGCGTCGACGATCATCGCCTCCGTTGCGCTGGCCTGCGCCGTGGGATGGATCCAGGACCGCCTCAACCGGTCGTGGCACGCCAGCCGTCCGCTTCCGGCCGATGTGGGTGGGACGACCCTTGTGCTCACACGCTGATCCAGAGGGTATGCTCGCGTCTCGTGACGACCGCAATGCGTGTGCCAGCACGTTGGTCGGGGGCACGATGAATGAGACCCACGAGACCCGAGCGCCTACTGCCGCCGAGCTCAAGGCCCTGATCGAGGCCGAGCGCGCTGCGATGCCGTTCGTGCACTGGCGCGACGGAGCCGACGCGCAGCAGATCATGATGCTCCCCGAGGAAGGGCGAGTCACGATCGGCCGCCGCGCGCAGCCGGGATGCCACATCGCGCTGACGTGGGATCCCGAGGTCTCCCGCGCGCACGCGCTGCTCGAGCCCATGGGCGGGGAGTGGACGCTCGTCGACGACGGCCTCTCCCGCAACGGCTCGTTCATCAACGGGAGCCGCGTGCAGGGCCGCCAGCGCCTGCACAGCCGCGACCAGATGTGCTTCGGCAACACCCGCGTGGTGTATCACGAGCCGATCGACCCCGAGGGTGGCGCCTCGACCGCGCGGGCGCTCGACGCGCCGAGCTCTGTGCGGCTCACCGAGACGCAGCGCAGGGTGCTGATCGCGTTGTGCCGCCCGCGCGCCGAGGGGACCTCGGCCACCCCGGCCACAAACCCCCAGATCGCCGCCGAGGTGTTCCTCAGCGTCGACGCGGTGAAGGCGCACCTGCGTGTCCTCTTCGAGCGCTTCGGCGTCGGAGAGCTGGCGCAGAACGAGAAGCGGCAGCGCCTGGTGTCGATCGTTCTGGACCAGGGCGTTCTCACCCCGCGCGATTTCTAGGGCCGGCGCAGCGTGATCGTCGTCCAGGCCCCGAGGCGGATGCGGTCGCCGTCGGCGAGCGGCACCCCGATCTCGCGGCTGATCGGCGCCGGATCGTCGTTCACGGTCGTGCCGTTCGTCGAGCCGAGATCGCGCAGCGCATAGGAGCCGTCGGGCCGGCGCTCGAGCAGCGCGTGCAGGTGGGAGATACCGGGATCCTGCGAGGGGCCGCCCAGGTCGATCTCCGGGGTGGCCTCGCCGGCGCGCGCCCCGCTGCGGCCGATGCGCACCTCGGCCCGGTCGAGCCGGAAGCGCCGCTCCTGTTGGTCCTCGGGGAACGTGATGCCGGCGACGATATGACGTTCGAACTGCCGCCGATCCACGCTCGCGACCGCCTCCCAGACGGCGACCGCTGAGCGTTCCGAGCCGGCGGTAGGGCTCACCGGCTCCGAAGCCGGCGCGGCGAAGTCATAGCCGCATCCTTCGCAGAACCGATCATCGCCCGACCGCGCCGCGCCACAGGACGGGCACGGGCGGCGCCGGGCGGCGGGCGAGGTGTCGACCTCGTCATCAAGCGATGACGCCGGCACAGGCGGCGCCGTCGGCGCCGGCGCTACGACGCCGATGGGCGCACCACACTGGTCGCAGTAGTCGCTCGTCTCCGAGCTGTGCCCGTGCGGACAGACGACGCTCATCGCTACACGGGCTCGGCCGGCTCGGCCGGCCCGACCCGCACCGTCTTGGTGGAGCGCGTGTCGAGAGTCATTTCGTCGACCTTCTCGACATGGCTTCGCAGCCGCACCGTGCCGGTGGCGGGATCGTCGATCTCGACGACGGCCTGCAGCAACTGCATGGTTTCGTCGTTGCCACTCTCGACTGCCAGCTTGACCGCGCGCCCGAGCTTGAACGTCGCCGTCGCCTCGTCACCGGCCTTGCGGGCCTCGAGCCCGTCCTGGATCGCTTCGGCGAGCTCGACCTGACCCGTGTACGCAGCCACCTTGTGGCTGATTCGCGTGGAGAGCTGCTCGTCGTCGGTCCAGATCGCCCTGATCTTCGCCTCGCTGTGGACCTCCTCACCCTCGACGAGCCTGACGCGACCCGCGAGCATCTCGTCGCCCACGGCGCCCGGGTTGACGACGACGCAGATCTGGTAATCGCGCGACTCGGTTCCCCACGCGCCGGTCGGGTAGTCCGCGGTGAGGTCGTTGACCGGCACGCCCCGCTGGGTCAGATCCTCGATCGTCGGCGCCACCTGGCTCACGAACTTGACGGTGGCGCCCCGCGGCGTCCACAGCCGGAGCGACACCTCACGCGTCGCCTTGCCCATCGCCGCCTCCATCATCGCGCGGAAGTCCGCCGGCATCTCGGACGGGTCCTTGATGATGTTGACGCTGCCGAGCAGCGTCGACGCGACCCGCCGCAGCTCGTCCACCTTCCAATCCGCTCCGACCCCGCGACAGTCGCATTGGAACCGGCCTTCGACCTCGGTGAGCGCAGCGGCGAAGTCCGCGTCGGTCTCGCTGTAGTTCTCGCCGTCGGTGAGCAGGATCGCGTGATGGACGCCCTCGGGCGCGGTCGCGAACATGTCTCCGGCCCGCCGCAGCCAGGCTCCGATCGCCGTCCCCCCTCCGGCATCGAGCCGCGCCGCCTCCTGCTTGGCCTCCGCGCGCGTTCGCTCCGAGGCGGTCACGAGCCCACCCCTGCGGGGATACAGCGCGTTTGCGCTCTCACGCCCGGCGATCACGCCGAACTCAACGCCGTCGCGAATACAATCGATCGCCGCCGCGGTGGCCTGCCGGGCGGCCTCGATCTTGCCGCGCGGGACCTCCATCGATCCCGATGCGTCGACGATCACTACCTCGGCGGCGGCAGGCCGCTCCTCGGCGACGGCGCCGCCGGTGGCGGTGACGGTCACGACGGCATTGACATCGGAGCCACCGAGTGGCAGGTACTCGTTCTGATAGGCCTCAGCGGTGAACGTGGTCACGGTTCCCTCACAGGATCGATGTCGACGACAGCGACGGTGATGTTGTCCCGGCCACCCCGGGCCAGGGCCGTCTCGGTGAGCGAGCGCGCGACCGCGGCGGGCCCCGCGCCGGCCGGCAGCGCCTCGATGAGTGCGCCGAGCTCCTCGGCCGAGGGCGCGTAGTTCCACAATCCGTCGGTGCACAGCACGAGCCGTCCCGGCGCCTCCGGCGTGAGCGCCACGACCCGCGGCGGCCGGTCGGGCGCATCGGCGCCGACCCAGTGCGTGATCGAGTGGAAGCGGCGATCGCGGGCCGCCTCCTCACGGGACAGCAGACCCTCGGCGACCTGCTCCTCCGCCCACGAGTCGTCGACCGTGAGCGGGCGGCACCGCCCGCCCTCCAGCCAGTAGGCCCGGCTGTCCCCGATCCAGCCCACCACGAGCTCGCTGCCGCGCCACAGCGCAGAGACGAGTGTGCACGAGGGCACAGCCCGATCCACGCGCGTGGTCCAGGGCACCTGGGCGACGGCATCGTGCGCAGCGCCGATCGCCGCGACGGTGGCATCGCTCGGGTCGCGCCCGGGATCTCCGATCGCCGCGGCGAGGACGGCGCCGGCGGCCCTCGCCGCCGCCTGCGCGGCCGTGTCGCCGGCGCTGGCCGAGGAGACGCCGTCGCAGACCACCGCGGCGACGCCGCGGTCGGCGACGAGCTGGAGGTCGAACGCGTCCTCATTGCGCTGATGGACGCGTCCTTGATCGCTAACGGCGGCCGCGACGACGAGGTCGAGCTCGGCCCGTTCCGCCGCCGGCCGGCGCAGCACACCGCAGACCGTGCAGTAGCCGTCCTCGCCGACCGCGGCCGCCGGTGCCCCGCAGCTGAGGCATCCGCCCTGAGCCGAGTCGGCGGCGGCTGCCGGCGCGCCGCATTGCTCGCAGAAGCGATCCTCGAGTGCGATCGCCGCCGCGCAGGTGCCGCAGCGAAGCTCGGCGGAAGCGCTCATGTCCACGTTCTCGGTCGGATCTGGTTGGCCTGATCGACGAGGCGGTAGCGCTCGGCGGAGCTCGGCGCGTAGCGCGCGAGCGAGCGGTAGCTCTGCTCCAGCCCGCCGCGCAGGGCGCGCTCGACGAGGCGGCACCCGAGCAGTCGGGCGTCGTCCGGGGTCGCCAGCCCTCCCCCCTGGACGAGCGCCAGCGCGGACTCGAGCAACTCCCCACCGAGCCGGATCTGCTGCTCGCCGCCCAGCGACAGAGCCTCCAGGTTCGCGCCGGCCGCGAGCAGGTCAGCCGCCCGCTGGCCGGCCGGGCCCGTCGAACCGCCGAGACACCGGATGCGCGCGATCTGGGCATCGGTGTACCCACTCGAGGTGTCCGGCACCCGGCCATATGCGGCCACCGCACCGTCCCGGTCGCCGGTCGCGAGCCGGCACCGCGCGAGACCAAAGCTGGCGCTGGTGAACGACTCGTTCGTCTTCGAGACGATGTCGTACCACGCGGCCGCCGCGCGGAGCTCGCCCGCCAGCTCGCAGACGACGCCCAGCGCCAGCTTGGGCGCGAGCTCACCCGGCACCGCCTCGTACACCGTGGTCAGGCTCCCACGCGCAGAAGCAAGATCCTCGCGGGCGAGCGCCGCGGTGCCGCGGTACCAGCTCGTCCGCCACTCCCACGGATCGTCGGCCTCGATCTCACCGAGGCATTCGTCCAGACCGGCCCAGTCGCCGGCATCGACCATCGCCGCGGCGAGGCGCAGCTCTGCGCGGTCGTCGGTCGAAATGCGCAGGCGCGGCAGCAACCGCCAGTCGGCCTGCTCGGGAACGCCGCGCAGCGATTCGGTGAACAGGGTGCTGGGCGCCGCCACTGGACCGCCCTGCTGATCGGCGACGACCTCCCGCAGCACGCCGCGCAGTTGCTCTTCCATCTCCTCGGCGGACTGGAAGCGATCGTCCCGGCTCGGTACCGTCCCCTTGAGCAGGAACCGGTACAGCGAGTCATAGCGCGCGAACAGCGGCGTGGACTCCGGGGGTGGCAGCGTGAACTTGAGCGCTCCCTGATAGCCGCGAAAGTCGAGGCACATGATCGCCAGCGTGCGCGCGACCGTGAACAGGTCGGAGGGGACCGAGGGGCCGGCCGTGGCGATCTCGGGGGCCTGGTAGCCGACCGTCCCGAACACGGCGCTCGCCGGCTCGTCGATCCGGTAGACGCCGCCCAGGTCGATCAGCTTCAGCGCATCCCCGGTCTGGATCACGTTGTCGAGCTTGAAGTCGCAGAACAGCAGTCCCCTCCCATGCAGGTAGCCGAGCGCGGGCAGGATCGCGATCATGTAGGCCATCGCCTGCGCGACCGGAAGCGGGTCCGGCTCGCCGCCGTTGCGTTCGCGCCGGGCGGCGAGAATCTGCTTCAGGCTCTGGCCGCCGACGAACTCCATCACGATGTAACCCGAGTTCTCGTGCTGGACGAAGTTGTAGATCTTGACCACGTGCTCGTGCTCGACCTCGGCCAGGAAGCGCCGCTCGGCGAGCGCGGCCGTCATCGCGTCGTCGTCGCCGGTGTTGAGCAGGCCCTTCAGCACCACCCAACGGTCGGACACGTTGCGGTCACGGGCCAGGTACACCCACCCCATGCCGCCGTGGGCGAGACATCCGGCGACCTCGTACTGCCCGGCCACCACGTCGCCGGCGAGCAGCTTGGGGGCGAACGAGAACGGCGCGCCGCACTTGCGACAGAAGCCCTCGGGGCGGCCCGGCTCCCCGTCCCGCGCGCGGCCGACCGGCGCATCGCAGCGGCCGCAGAAGCGGCGGCTCTCGGGCACCGACGGCTCGGCGAGGACCGCGGCCGACGGATCCCGGGACTCGATGGAGGGGATCTCGACCAGGCCGGCGCCGAGCCGGCTACGGCCGCTCGCGCGGGTTCTCGTCGTCGACGCACGTCGCCCCGCGCCTGGCGACGCCACGGTCTGCTCGCTCATGCCCGCAGACGAGACGGGCACGGACTCCTGGGCGTCGGCGGATGCGGATGCGGCTACGGACGCGGACGCGGCGCCGGCACGAGTCGGGGCCATCCCGCAGACGTCGCAGTACCCATCGGTGATCTCGCCCGTGCAGCCGGGCTGGGTGCACGTCATCGTGGTGTCTCCTCCGCCGTGCCCGAGCCGCTCAGGGCTTCCTGGTAGCGGCGGACGAGCTGCCCGCCGCGGTCGAGATCCGTGGGAGCGTGGTAGAGCTCCTCGCGCGCACACGTGAACAGCTCCGCTAGCTCGGGGTCTTCGATCAACCCGAGGTGCTTGGCCTTGGCCTGGTAGGCCTCGAGCAGCGCTCGCAATTGGTTGCGAGCTTCGATCGGAGCCCGGTTGGCCTCGGCGCTGCGGCGTGCCGCCTCCAGCATCGCCGTCGCGCGCGCGGTCCAGCGCTCGAGCGCGATCCGGGCGTCGCGCCAGGCGCGAGCCTCCGCCAGCGCGACGATCTCGGCCAGCCCGGAGTCGAGCTCGTCGCCGGGCCCGCGCCCGGGCCCGAGGCCGGACGATGCCGGTGCGGGCGCGTTCGGGGACGCGATCTTGACCATCAGCTCCTCCCGCGCGGCCTCGGACTCGGCCACGGCCGTGCGCACCTGCCCCACGAGCTCCTGCGCGACGGTGAAGCGGTGCTCGAAGTCCCGCGACAGCTCGGCGGTCGATTCGAGCTCATTGTGGATCATCTGCAGCTCACGGACGAGGACGTCGAGATCGGTCGAGTCGATGCTGAGCGGATCAGCGGTCACCGCGGCTCCGAGCGTGGCGACACGCTCCCCGGCCTGCTCGAGGTCGGCGCGCCCGGGCTCTCCGAGCGCCTCGGCCAAGCGCCGCGTGTCGAGCTGCAGGCGGCGCGCGCCGTCGAGCCGCGGGACCACGGTCTCCCAGGCACTGCCGATCTGGCCCACCACCGTCTTGACGCGATCGAACGCCGCCGACATCCGGTCCAGCAACTCGGCCGGCGAACAGCGCTGCGTCACCTCTGCGGTCCCGAGCAGGGCGCGGTCGGCCATCGGCACCGCCCGACTCGAGAGCCCGATCGACGGCCCCTCGAGCAGGTCACGCAGTGTGTCGAGCTGCTCGGGCCTGATCCGGCGCGCGCTCCGCAGTTCGCCGGCGCGCTCGAGCAGCGCCTCGAGCTGCCCGTGCTGGCGCCACAGCTCACTGAGCTCGGCGTTCGCGGCGCTCCACGCCGCGGCCGTCCGTCCCTCGAGCGGCGCGCCCTGCAGCAGCTCGCGGCCGGGGTCGAGCTCGAGCTCGACCAGGTTCTGGCGAATCCGCTCCACCGCCTCGGCGAGTGCCCTGCGCGTCCTATCGAGGTCGGCGAGGCTCATCTCAGCCTGCGTAATGGGCCGGGGGCGGAGCGGGGGTCGGGCCGAACCGACCGAGCCAGTGGGCGTAGATCCGGCTCCA
>DATMGZ010000124.1:0-17979 GCA_035555155.1 Solirubrobacteraceae bacterium
GCTGCGTGCGCAGGGCACGGCGCTGATGCTGGACACGCTGGTGGCCTCGGACGTGCTCGACCTCGGCTCGGACGAGCGCTACGGGCTCCCGCGACGGATTCGGAAGTGGTTGGCGCCGGACTCCAAGCACTACGTCGGCGACTTCCTGTCCGACACCTACCACTATTGGGAATGGTGGGAGGGCCTCGAGGATCTCGTGCGCGACGGGCGCTCGATCGAGCTCCACGACCGCGCTCCGGACGATCCCTACTGGGACTCGTACATCACCGGCCAGTTTCAGCTCGCCCGGCTGTCGAGCGCGGCGGTGGCCAAGGCGGTCGCGCTGCCCCCGGGCGCGCGGTCGCTGCTCGACGTGGCCGGTGGCCACGGCGAGTTCTCGATGGCGCTCTGCCGCCGCCACGCCGGACTCAGCGCGACGGTCATCGACCTGCCCGGTAGCGCCCGGGTCGGGAAGGCCATCGTCGAGCGCGCCGGCATGTCGCAGCGTGTGAGCTATGTCGTCGGCGACACTGTTCGGCGCTGACCTCGGTGGCCCGCACGATGGTGGGCTCGCGTTCAACATCGTGCACCACCTCTCGCCCGGGCAGGCCCGCACCCTGTTCGCCCGGATCGCGGGCGCGCTACGCCCCGGCGCGCCGCTGTGCGTGCTCGACGTCTACGACCGCCCGCCCGGCGCGCCGGCCGACACCGGCAGCGTGCTGGGCCTGTTCTTCCACCTCACCTCCGGCGCCGACACCTATGCGCGCAAGGACGTGGCGGCGTGGCTGCAGGCGTCGGGATTCGCCCGCGTCACCGCCCGCTCACTGCCCCAGCTACCCGGCCTTGCGCTCGTGCGGGCCGAGCGCGCCGCCTGACGCCGCCGGCGTGCCGGATCGCGGCGGTCCGGACGGCGGGACCGCGCTCGCATAGGATCGCTCCCCCGCAGCCATCCGGCAGCCCCGAGAGAGAGGAGCCGTCATGACGACGGTGGAGACCGTGGCCGGACCGATCGATGCCGATGACCTCGGCCTGACCCTGATCCATGAGCACTTCTTCTCCGGCGACGAGGCGGTCACGGCGCAATGGCCGCACGTCCGGGACCACGAGCGCGAGTACGCGCTGGCGCTGGAGTCGGCCGCGGCGGTCAAGCAGCGCGGAGTCAGAACCGTGGTCGAGCCGACCGCGATGCTGCTCGGACGTGACGTTCCCACGCTGCAGCGGCTCGCCGCCGACACCGGCCTGCAGATCGTCGCCTGCACCGGCATCTACACCTACGACGCGCTGCCGCAGTTCCTGCTCAACCGCGACGAGGACTTCATGGCCGGCCTGTTCGTCCACGACATCGAGCAGGGCATCCAGGGCACCGGGGCGAAGGCGGCGTTCATCAAGTGCGCGGCGGACGAGCCGGGCGTCAACGAGCGGATCGAGAAGATCCACCGCGCGGCCGCGCGGGCGTCGCTCCGCACCGGGGCCCCGATCATGGCTCACTCGCGTCCCGCCTCGGGGACCGGGCCGCGACAGGTGGAGATCCTGCTCGAGGAGGGGGTCGCCCCCGAGAAGATCCAGATCGCCCATACGGGCGACACCGACGACCTCGACTACATCGAGTCGCTGCTGGCCCAGGGCGTGTATGTCGGCCTGGACCGCTACGGCCTCGATATCTTCCTGCCGACCGAGCAGCGCAACACCACCGTGCTCGAGTTGCTCGACCGCGGGCACGTCGAGCGGATGTTCCTCTCGCAGGACTTCGACATCCCGATCGCCAACGGCCTCGACTGGTACCCGCCCGCGGTGATCGAGGCGCTTGAGGCGTCGGGCGCCGCCAACGGCTGGTCGATGACACTCCTGTTCGAGCAGATCATCCCGGAGCTGACCGAGCGCGGGATGAGCGCCGAGGCGCTGCAGACGATGATGGTCGGGAACCCCCGGCGCTGGCTCGCCCGCTGAGCCGGCGGCTCAGGCGGCGGCCGGCCGGCTCAGCGCACCGGGATCCGCCGGAGCCAGGGGACCACAGTCTGCAGGAACGCATTGCGCGCCGGCGCCGCCAGCAGCGGATCGAGATGCCCGTAGCTCGCGCGCTTGTCGACGAACGTGAGGCTGGGGATCCGCGACGCCCGCTTCATGGCCCGTGCGGCGGTCTTGAGCGCGTTGTTGTTCCCGCCCAGCGCGGTCTGGACCGCGTACAGCGGCACGTTCACCTGGCGCAGATGGCCCAGGCGCAGGCCGAGCACGCGCGCCGCCGGGGTCTCGGTGAGCCGATCGGCGGCGCCGACGTCGATGCTCAGGCGCGTCGGGGAGTACCAGTCGACCGGACCGAGCGGCTCGGTCGAGAAGGCCCGGGCGACATTCTCGATCGGCGTCGGGCCCGAGTCGACCCAGTCGCGGACGGCGCCGCCCGTGGCCAGGTGGCCCGAGTGCACCTGGATCAGCGACAGGCCGTTGGCGGGGTTGGACGCGAAGGTGTCGAAGCCCCAGCCGAGCACCCCGGCGTTCGTGGCCGGGAACGGTGGCTTCAGAAGGTTGGGGAGGAGGGCGAAGGACTGCTGCCCGGACCGGGCGTGAGGCGCCTTCAGGGTGGCGAGTGCGCGACCTCCGCGAACGCCCCCGTGGCCCAGGGCGGGACGCCCGGCAGCAGGCTCGTCCACGGCCCTGAGGCCTGCAGCTTGGCCAGCGCCGCGTTCGCCTCCGCGGCGGTGGAGATGCTGGACCGGGGCGGGAGCGAGAGGCCGTCGATTCCGACGATCCCGGCGATGTCCTTGTAGCCGGCACGGCCGTTGAAGTCCCAGGCCGGGTAGATCGCCGCCTCCGCGCCGCCGAGCGAGTGGCCGCCGAGGATCACCGTGCGCCGGCCGCCCGCGCCGGCCTTGAGGATCACGGCATGCAGGTCGTTCATCGCCACCGCCAGGCCCCAGTCGTCCACGAAGCCGTACTGGCTCGCGTCCAGCGGCTTGTAGCGCGGCTAGACGCTCGGCTTGGCGAGGAGCCACCCGAGGTAGTAATCGAACACCTGCTGCACCGACGCCTGGCCGTGCAGGCCCTTGACCAGCATCGAGTTGTCCTGCAGGGCGCCCTCGCGGCGCATCTCCGCCCAGACCTGCAGCCCGGGCACGTGCGCGGCCAGGTAGGGGCCGACGAGGCTGAAGTCGCCGGCGCCGGCCAGCGTGCCGGGCACGAGCACGAGCACCTTGCGCGCGGTCGGCGAGCCGTAGCGCCGGATCATCACGTGGTCATAGCGCCGCGGCGTGCCGGGCGCCGTGTCACCGGCCACCGAGAAGATCGACGGGACCGCCGTAGCGCGGGCGGCGGCGGCCGATGAGACCGGCGCCAGGGCGGGGGCGCACAGAACGAACAGAGCAAGACGGCGAACACGCATTGAGTGAGGACCTCTCCTTGTCGCCACGAGCGTAATGCCCGCGGAGAGGGATCGCTCAGCTCAGCGCGGGGGGAGCCGCCCGCACCCGCCGCCGGCAGCGGCGGTGGCCGGCTCGTGTGCGGCTGCGGGCGTGGCCGTCGTGGCGGGTGCGGCTGTCGGTGGTGCGGGCGCGTCCGGTCGCAGGCGGCTTTTTGTCGTACCTCGGCCGATTGCCCACGGGTGTCCCCGACACCAGGCCCCTGGGTGTCTGGGCGGAGCCCCGCCGCCCGCGCAGACCGCACACATCGGCAATCCGCTCCACGGCAAGGCGATCGGCTGGAGCTACACCGATGGCCGCTCCGGCACCGCGACGTTGTAGAAGCGGGCCCCGCTACGCCCCGCCGCTACGACTAGGCCGCCGCCAGCGACCCGGACGCCCTGAGCTCGACGGAAGCCAGCTCCCGGAGCGCCCGGCTGAACTCGTGCGGGCGCTCGAGCGGGCCCATGTGGCCGGTGTCGGGGAGCTCGATCAGCTCGATGAGCGCGGGCAGCATGCCGGCGATCCGCCGTGCGTGCGAGGGTGGGGTGAGCCGATCGCGGGCGCCGGCCATCACGAGCGTCGGCACCGTCAGTCGCGGCAGCGCGTGGTGCAGCTCCATGTCGGACATGGCGATACCGCAGGCGGCGCGGACATCCGGCGGGCACGAGACGAGCATCCGCTCGTAGAACGCGATCTGCGCCGGCGTGGCCGTGGGCCCGAAGGCGAAGTAGCGGATCGCCGCGTGGTGCAGCGGCGTCGAGTACGCCGGGATCGGGGCGTGGGCGCCGAGGAAGGCATGGCGGGCGACGGGCTCGTTGAGCCACTTCGCAAAGCGCGGCAGCGTGACCAGCATGTGGCCGCCGATCAGGTCGCCGATGCCGGTGTTCATCAGCGCCGCCGCGCGCACGCGCGGCTCGACGGGGTGGTGCTCGGCCCAGGCGGCGATCGACATGGCGCCCAGCGAGTGACCGGCGACGACGGCGCGGTCGCCGTCGGGCACGCACGCGCTCAGCACCGCCTCGACGTCCTCTCCGAAGCGCTCCAGCGAATAATCGCCGGTCGGCGCCCGGCCGCTGCGCCGGTGGCCCCGCAGGTCGTAGGCGACGATCCGGTAGTCGGGCGACAGGTCGCGGATCTGGTAGGCCCAGTACGTGAGCGCCTCGGTCCAGCCGTGAGCGAGGACGATCGTGGGGGCGCCCTCGGCGCCGAAGACCTCGGCGTGCAGTCGGGTTCCGTCGGCCGAGGTGACGGCGACCTCTCGCCCGGCCGGGACCGCGGACAGGAACGCGTGCTCGGGATCGGACGTGACGCCCAGCGCGTGACGGCGGTGCAGGTTGAGTGCGGCGGCGCCAGCCGAAGCCGAGGCGGTGAGCCCGGCGGCAAGTGCTGCGGATCGACGTTTCATAACGACCTGTACACGGTTTGACGTGACACGTTTCAGTGACAGCCTTGGCCGGGCTACCCGCCCCGGCACGCCCCTACACCGACGTAGCATACATCGAACTAAGAATCGGTGCACGACACACTGAAAAACGGCGTGTAGGACGGGGCCAGTTGTCACTGGACACGGGGAGTAGGGTTCGCGCCGTGAGAATCGGATTGCTCACCGGAGGTGGCGATTGCCCCGGCCTGAACGCCGTCATCCGCGCCGTCGTGCGCAAGGGAATCGACGGGTATGGCGACGCCCTGATCGGCTTCCGCGACGGCTGGCGCGGCGTGCTCGAGGACTCTTTCATGGAGCTGTCGATCGAGGCCACGCGCGGGATCCTCCCCCGCGGCGGAACGATCCTCGGCAGCTCGCGCACGAACCCGTACAAGCGTGACGACGGAGTGGAGCGCGTCCGGGCGACGTTCGAGGCCCAGAACCTCGACGGCCTGATCGCGATCGGCGGCGAGGACACGCTCGGAGTCGCCAACCGGCTCGACCAGGACGGCCTGCACGTGATCGGCGTCCCCAAGACGATCGACAACGACCTCGGCGTGACCGACGTGACGTTCGGCTTCGACACCGCGCTGCACGTGGCTTGCGAGGCGATCGATCGCCTGCACACCACGGCTGAAAGCCACAACCGGATTCTCGTCGTCGAGGTGATGGGCCGCACCGCGGGCTGGATCGCGCTGCACTCCGGGATCGCCGGCGGCGCGGACGTGATCCTGATCCCCGAGATCCCGTTCGACATCGACGAGGTGTGCCGGCTGATCCGCCGCCGCCACGAGCGCGGGCGCTACTTCTCGATCGTGGTCGCCGCCGAGGGCGCCGTGCCCAAGGAGGGCACGACCATGACTCTGGCCGCCGGGGAGAACGACGAGTTCGGCCACCCGCGGTTGGGCGGAATCGGATATGCGCTCGAACAGGAGATCGAAAGCCGCACCGGCTATGAGACGCGGGCCACCGTCCTCGGCCACGTCCAGCGCGGCGGCACGCCGACCGCGTTCGACCGCGTGCTGGCGACGCGGCTGGGGCTGCGGGCGATCGACGCTGCCCACGAGGGTGCCTGGGGTTCGATGACCGCGCTGCGTTCGACCGACGTCGTCCTCGTGCCCCTCGCCGATGCGGTCGCCGAGGTCAAGCGTGTTCCCCCTGAGGAGTACGCGCGCTACGGCGTCCTCTTCGGGTGACCGCAGTCGAGTCCATACCGTAGCCGCGGTTTGGAACTCGGCGATTCGGTTTATGCTCCTCTCGTGCCCACCTTCGACACCACGCGCCCAAGGTGAGTGAGCCCGCAGTGCAGGGGGGCGTCGATCCGGCGCTCGACGAGCTGTGCGTGAACACCATCCGCACGCTGTCCATGGACGCCGTGCAGAAGGCCAACTCCGGGCATCCCGGCACGCCGATGGCCCTGGCGCCGCTGGCCTACGTCCTGTACACGCGCGTCATGCGCCACAACCCGTCCGATCCGGACTGGATCGACCGCGACCGTTTCGTGCTCTCGGCCGGCCACGCGTCGATGCTGCTGTACGCGAGCCTCTACCTCACGGGCTATCCGCTGACGCTGGAGGACATCAAGAACTTCCGCCAGGTCGGCTCCCCGACCGCGGGTCATCCGGAGCGCAAGTACTCGCCCGGGATCGAGGCCACGACGGGACCGCTCGGCCAGGGCGTATCGATGGCCGTGGGCCTTGCTCTGGCCGAACGGATGCTCGCGGCCCGGTTCAACGAAACCGGGCACGACGTCGTCGACCACCACACATTCTCGATCGCCTCCGACGGCGATATCCAGGAGGGCGTGGCCTCAGAGACGAGCTCCCTGGCCGGGCACCTCGGCCTGGGACGCCTGATCGTGTTCTACGACGACAACAAGATTCAGCTCGCCGGGCCCACCTCGCAATCGTTCTCCGAGGACGTTCCGAAGCGCTACGAGGCCTACGGCTGGCACGTCGAGAACGTCGGCGAGGACATGTCGCTCGATCGGCTCGAGCAGGCCACCCGCGCGGCGATGGCGATCGAGGATCGACCCTCGCTGATCGTCGTGCGCTCGCATATCGGCTACGGGAGTCCGCACAAGCAGGACACGTCGGCCGCCCACGGCTCGGCGCTCGGCGAGGACGAGGTCCGCCTCACCAAGGAGGCATACGGCTGGGATCCCGACAAGCACTTTTACGTGCCCGATGCGGCGCTGGCGCACTTTCGGCGCACCTGCGAGCGCGGTCGCGAGTTCGAGTCCGAGTGGAACGAGCGCTTCGAGGCCTACCGGGAGGCCTTCCCGGAGCGCGCGAAGCTGCTGCAGATGATCGGCGCCGCCGAGCTGCCCGAGGGCTGGGATGCGGACATGCCCCGCTTCGACCCCGCTGAGGAGCCGATCGCCACGCGCGTCGCGTCCGGCAAGTCGATCCAATGGGCGGCGAAGGCGATCCCGTTCCTCGTCGGCGGCTCGGCCGACCTCGCGACCTCGAACAACACCGACATCGAGGACGGCGGGGACGTCGAGAAGGGCGCCTATGGCGGTCGCAACATCCGCTTCGGCGTCCGTGAGCATGGGATGGGCGCGATCGTCAACGGGCTCGGGCTGCACGGGTTCCGCGCGTTCGGCGGGACCTTCCTCACCTTCTCCGACTACATGCGCGGGGCGGTCCGGCTGTCGGCGCTGATGAAGCTGCCTTCGATCTGGGTCTATACCCACGACTCGATCGGCCTCGGCGAGGACGGCCCGACCCACCAGCCGGTCGAGCAGATCGCCGGCCTGCGTGCGATGCCGCGGCTGAACCTGGTGCGCCCCGCCGACGCGAACGAGACGGCACTCGGGTGGCGCTTTGCCCTGCGCAACAGCGAGGCGCCGACGGCGTTTGCGCTCTCGCGCCAGAACCTGCCGATCCTGGACCCCGACGCGATTCCCGATGACGCGATCGAGCGCGGCGCCTACGTTCTGCGCGACGCCGAGGGCGGTGAACCGGAGCTGATCCTGATCGGGACCGGGTCCGAGGTCTCGCTCTGCCTCGAGGCGGCCGACGTCCTGTCAGGCCTGCGCGTGCGCGTGGTCAGCATGCCGTGCATGGACACGTTCACCCACGCCGATGAGTCCTACCGCGAGCAGGTGCTGCCCGCCGCATGTACGGCGAGGATCGCGGTCGAGGCGGCCAGTCCACTGGGCTGGGACAAGTGGATCGGTCCGCAGGGCGCGTTCGTCGGCATGGAGACGTTCGGAGAGTCAGGGCCCGCCAAGGACGTCTACGCCCACTTCGGGATAACTGCGGAGCGCGTTGCCGCGCTCGGAAGGGAGATGCTCGGCCGATGAGTACCACCGCGAATGTGAACCAGCGACTCAAGGCGCTGACCGGAGCCGGCGTCAGCGTATGGCTGGACCAGATCAGCCGCTCGCTCGTCGAAGGCGGAGAGCTGGCCCGTCTCGTCGCCGAGGACTCGCTGCGAGGGGTCACCTCGAACCCGTCGATCTTCGAGAAGGCGATCCTCGGCTCCGACGACTACGTTGAACAGCTCGCGCAGCTGGCCAAGGAGGGTCTCGACGCGCGAACGATCTTCGAGCGCATGGCCGTCCGCGACGTTCAGGGAGCGACCGAGGTGCTCGCCGACGTTCACAGCGCCGTCGGCGGACGCGACGGGTTCGTCTCGATGGAGGTGATGCCCGACCTCGCCTTCGACACTCAGGGCACGCTCAACATGGCCCGCGGCTACTGGGATGCGATCGGGCGACCCAACACGATGATCAAGATCCCCGGCACGCCCGAGGGCGTCCCCGCGATTGAGCAGGCGACTTACGACGGGATCAATGTCAACGTGACGCTGCTGTTCTCGGTCGCCGCCTACGAGCGCGTCGCCGAGGCCTACATCCGCGGCCTCGAACGCCGCCACGCCGAGGAAAAGAGCCTCGACGTCAACTCGGTGGCGAGCTTCTTCGTCTCCCGCGTGGACACGAACGTCGACAAGAAGCTCGAGCAGCTCGGACGCACGGACCTGCAGGGCAAGGCGGCGCTCGCCAACGCCCGGCTCGCTTACAAGCGCTTCCACGAGATCTTCGCCGGTCCCCGGTGGG
This sequence comes from Solirubrobacteraceae bacterium, assembly GCA_035555155.1. GTDB lineage: Bacteria > Actinomycetota > Thermoleophilia > Solirubrobacterales > Solirubrobacteraceae > Palsa-465. The sequence continues at coordinate 8,861 of DATMGZ010000124.1, forward strand.
ACGCGCTGCACGATGCCGGTGCCGCCGTCCAGCGTCCCCTGTGGGCGTCGACCGGCGTCAAGAACCCCAGCTACCCGGACACGTTGTATGTGGACGGGCTGATCGGGCCGCACACCGTCAACACGATGCCGGTGGCAACGCTGCAGGCTGTCGGCGACCACGGCGAGGTGCCCGGTGTGACCGCCGATCAGGACCCGGGCCCCGATCTCGAAGCGCTCGCGCAGGCGGGGATCGACATGGACCAGGTCACCGATGAACTGCTGGCTGACGGCGTCACGCTGTTCGAAGATGCGATGAACGGCCTCATCGAGGGCATCGAGAAGCGCCGCGCCGAGGTCCTCGCGGATAGCTGATGGGCGACGCCGCGCTGCGCTACCAGTTCGGCGGGCTCCTGGTCAAGGGCACGCCGCAGCCGTGATCGCCGCCGCTGCGCCGGCGCAGGAAAACCCCCTGGTCGAAGGCCTCGAGCGACTGCCGGTGCACCCGACGGTGCTGGTCATCTTCGGGGCGACCGGCGACCTCGCTCATCGCAAGCTCCTGCCCGCGCTCTACAACCTGGCCCACGAGGGCGCGTTGCCCGAGCGCTTCGAGCTGGTGGGGATCGCCCGGCGCAATCAGAGCCACGACGACTTTCGTGCCGTCGCGCGCGAGTCGATCGAGCGATTCTCGCGTCGCAAGCCCGACCCCGACGTGCTCGAGGGCCTGCTCGACGATATGCGCTACCTCCCCGGCAGCTTCGATGACGATCGGGTCTACGAGCGGCTGACGCACACGTTGGCGGAGTTCGACGACAAGGCGGGCCAGCCGCTCAACCGGGTCTTCTACCTCTCGACCGCGCCGGAGTTCTTCCCGGTCATTGTCGGGGAGCTCGGCAAGGCCGGCCTGCATGCCGCCGAGCGCGCCGAGACTCGGATCGTGATCGAGAAGCCGTTCGGATACGACCTGGCCTCGGCGCGCCGGCTCAACGCCCAGGTGCTCGAGGTGTTCGACGAGTCCCAGGTCTTCCGCATCGACCACTACCTCGGCAAGGAGACGGTCCAGAACCTGCTGGCGTTCCGGTTCGCCAACGCACTGTTCGAACCGGTGTGGAACCGGAACTTCATCGACTACGTGCAGATCACCGCCGCCGAGGACATCGGGATCGGCGGCCGGGCCGGGTACTACGAGCACGCCGGCGCGCTCCGCGACCTGGTCCAGAACCACATGATGCAGCTGCTGGCGCTGCTCACGATGGAGCCCCCGACCGCGTTCGAGGCCAATCGCCTGCGCGACGAGAAGCTGAAGGTGCTCGAGGCGATCGTGCCGCCGCGCCCCGAGGAGGTGGCGAACATAGCCCTGCGCGCCCAGTACGCGCGCGGCGTGGTCGGCGGCAAGGAGGTCCCGGGCTACCTCGAGGAGGACGGTGTGGCGCCGGGCTCGCGCACCGAGACCTACGCCGCGCTGCGCCTGCACGTCTCCAATTGGCGCTGGGCCGGGATCCCGTTCTATCTGCGCACGGGCAAGGAACTGGCGCGCAAGGTGACGGAGATCGTCGTGACGCTCAAGCCGGTGCCGCATCTCGCCCTGCGCAGCACCGGGTCGGTCGGCGTGCAGGCCAACCAGATCATCCTCACCCTGCAGCCCGACGAGGGCGTGACGATCCAGCTCGGGGCGAAGATCCCCGGGACCGGAATGCGGATCCGCCCGGTCAACATGGAGTTCCGCTACGGGACGTCGTTCCTGTCGGAGTCGCCCGAGGCGTACGAACGGCTGATCCTCGACGCGATGCGCGGCGACGCGACGCTGTTCACGCGCAACGACGAGATCGAAGCGCTGTGGGGGATCATCGACCCGATCCTGACCGCCTGGCGCGAGGACACGACCACTCCGATCCCGCAGTATCCGGCCGGGTCCGCCGGCCCGAAGGAAGCGGACGCGCTGCTGGATCCGGGCCACCGGTGGAACCGGCTGTGAGCGTCTCCCGGACGCACCGCGTGGCGTCGTCGCACGAGCTATAGGATCGCGGGATGTCCCAGGACGTCTGGTCGGCCGAGAACACGACGCCCGACGAAGTCGAGGCCGCGCTGCGCGGGCTGCTGCGACGCGCCCACGCGGCCAACGACCTGCTGGCGCCCGCACGGGTTCTGAACCTCGTCGTGGTGATCGGCGCCGAGCGCAAGGACGAGATCGCCGAGCGGCTCTCCCGGGTCGGGCGCTACCACGCCTCGCGGACCGTGCTGTGCACGGTGCACGAGGGCCGCACGACGCTCGACGCGACCGCGGCGATCCACTACGAGGAGCCGCGCAACGGGATCGGCGTGGTGCTCGAGCAGGTCGAGATCGAGATCGGGCCGAGCCACCTGGCCCATCTGGAGACGATCGTCGACCCGGTCGTCGTGTCCGAGCTCCCGACCGTCCTGTGGCGGCCCGGCGGTGCCGACGAGGTGGTCGACCGGCTGTTGGGCCTGACCGACGTGATCCTGCTCGACTCCGACGAGCACGCCGACCCGGCGTCCGCGCTCGTGCGCGCCCGCGAGCTACTCGGCTCGGCCTACGTCGTCGACCTCGCCTGGCTGCGAACGACGCCGTGGCGCGAGCGAGTCGCGGCCAGCTTCGATCCCCCGTGGCGCCGGCCGGCGCTCGAGCGGATCGCCGGGGTCGCGGTGCGCCACCGCGACGGCTCGCAGGCGTGCGCGCTGCTGTGGGCCGGATGGATGGCCTCGCGGCTGGGATGGGCGCCGGCACCGCTCGGCGAAGGGCCGTCCGGAGCGGGACTGGCCGGCGGTGCGACGCGCGCCGAGGCCGAGGTCGGCGTGAGACTCGAGCCGGTCGAGCTTCGCACCCCCGGCCTCGCGGGCGTGACGGTCGCGTGCACGGACGGGTTCGCGCTCTCGCTCGACCGCTCGCGCGGCGGCCTGCGGGCCCGTCGCCAGGCGCCGGACGGGGAGGAGACCTCGTGGAAGGTGCTGGGCGCATCCCGCGGTGAGGGCGGCATCCTCGGCGAGGGCGTGCGCCAGGCGCTTCTGCGCGATCCCACCTATGGCCCGGCGCTCGACGCCGCGCGCGGATTCTGCCCCGCATGACGGTCACGCTCGAGGTCGTGCCGGACCCGGCGGCCGTGTGTGCCGAGTTGCTGGTCGAGGCGGCCGGCGCCGGCGGCGACATCGTGCTCACGGGTGGCTCGACCCCGCGGGCGGCCTACGAGCGGGCCGCCCGGGCGCCGGGAGACTGGTCCGGCGCGACGCTGTGGTTCGGCGACGACCGCTGCGTGCCCCCCGACCACGAGGACTCTAATTACGCGATGGCGCGGAAGGCCCTGCTCGACCCGCTGCGCGAGCGGGTCGGCGACGCCGGCTCGCCGGCGGTGATGCGGATCCCGGGCGAGCTCGGGCCGCATCAGGGCGCCGATGCCTATGAGCACGAGTTGCGCTCCGCCGGCCCGCCGAGGTTCGATCTCCTCCTGCTCGGGCTCGGCCCCGATGCGCACACCGCGTCGCTGTTCCCGGACCAGGAGTCGCTCCTCGAGCGCTCCCGGCTGGCCGTCGGCGTCGAGCACGCGGGCCTGACCCCGTTCGTCCCGCGGGTGACCCTGACGCTTTCGGGGCTGGCGCTGGGACGGCACATCGTGTTCCTCGTCACGGGGGAGAGCAAGGCCGCCGCGGTAGCGGCGGCGTTCGGCCCCGAGGCCGAGCCCGACCCGCACGTCCCGGCGTCGCTCCTGCCGTCGCTGGCCGAGAGCATCACCGTGCTGCTCGACAGCCCCGCCGCCGGAGCGCTGGCGTGAGCTCCGAGGTGATCGGCATCGATCTCGGGGGGACCAAGATCGCGACCGCCGCGCTGCGGGACCGCCGGCTGGGGGAGTCGCTGATCCAGCCGACTGAGCTCGACAGCACCGACGGTTTGATCGAACAGCTCGCCGGCATGGTCGACAAGGTCCGCTCGGACGACCTCGCGGCGGTCGGGATCGGCGTGCCCTCGGTGGTGGAGTTCGCAACCGGGCGTGTCGTCTCCTCGATCAACATTCCGCTCGCCAACGTGCCGCTGCGCGAGGTGCTGGGGGAACGGGTCGGCGTGCCCGTGTTCGTCGACAACGACGCCACGGTGGCCGCGCTCGCCGAGGCCCACGACGACGCGCTGGCGCTCGTCGCCCGCAACCTGATCATGATCACGCTCGGCACCGGCGTCGGGGGCGGGATCGTCCTCGGCGGCCGCATCTTCCGTGGCGCCACCGGCGGCGCGGGCGAGTTCGGCCACACGGTGATCGGGCTCGACATCGACTCCTCGGTGCCGACCCCGGAGGGATTCCCGCACCGCGGATCACTCGAGGCCCTCGCCGCCGGGCGGGCCCTCGATCACCTCAGCCAGGCGATCGCGGAGCGTAGCCCCGACTCCGAGCTCGGGCGGCTTCACGCTGCCGGCAAGCCGGTCACCGGCGTCGAAGCGGTCGCCGCCGCCCAGGATGGCGACGAGGCGGCGACGCGGGCCGTCCATCTCTGGGCCGAGCGCGTCGGCATCGGGATCGCCAACGCGATCAACACCTTCGATCCCGAGGAGGTCGTGCTCGGCGGCGGCGGCTCGCTCGCCGGCGATCTGCTGCTCGAGCCCGCCCGTCGCGTGGCGCACAGCTACGTGCATCCCGGCCTCGGCGCGCACACCACGGTCCGGCTCGCGCGTCACGGCGTCCGCGCCGGCGTGCTCGGCGCCGCCCTGCTGGCCGCGCACGAACTGGACGCGCAGGAGACACGGAGTTGAGTCTCGCCGGCGGACGGGTCGGGACCTGAGATGGCCGATCGCATCGTCGTCGTGCGCCACGGCGAGACGGAGTGGAGCCTGGCGCTGCGGCACACGAGCGCCACTGACCTGCCGCTGATCGAGCCCGGACGCGTCCGGGCGGCGGAGCTCGCCCACGAGCTCGAGGGACGCGAGTTCGCGCTCGTGCTCACGAGCCCGCTGCGGCGGGCCCGCGAGACGTGCGAGCTCGCCGGGTTCGGCGCCGCGGCCGAGGTCGACAACGACCTTCACGAGTGGGAGTACGGCGACTACGAGGGCCTGACCACGGCCGAGATCCGCGCCCGCACGCCCGACTGGTACCTATGGCGCGACGGCTGCCCGGGTGGCGAGCGACCGGCCGATGTCGGCGCTCGCGTCGATCGTGTGCTCACGCGGCTCCGGGCGCTCGACGGCGACGCGTTGCTGTTCGCCCACGGGCACGTCCTGCGCGTGCTGGCGGCACGATGGATCGAGCTCGACGTCGACGGCGGCGCCCACCTGACCCTCGGCGCGGGCGCGACCGGCACGCTCGGCTACGAGCGCACGACCCCGGTGCTCGAGCGCTGGAACGCGGGGGCATGAGCATGCGCGAGATCGTGCCCGGTCTGTGGCACTGGACGGCGGTCCACCCCCACATCCGCTCACGGGTCAGCTCGTACTACCTGAGCACGCCCGGGGTACTGATCGACCCGCTGGCCCCCGAGGAAGGCATCGAATGGTTCGCCGACCATGGGCCGCCGACGGCGATCCTGCTCAGCAATCGCCACCACTTCAGGGACTGCGCGACGTTCGTCGAAGCGTTCTCGATCCCGATCCGCGCGAGCCGGCCCGGGATGCACGAGTTCGGCCCCGGTCAGGGCGTGGTGCCCTTCGATTTCGGCGACATGGTGCCCGGTGATGTGGTCACCCACGAGGTCGGCGCGATCTGCCCCGACGAGACGGCGCTCGAGATCCCGGGCCTGCGCGCGCTGTCGGTTGCCGACGGGGTGGTCCGGCTCGATCAGACCGGACCGCTCGGGTTCGTGCCCGACTTCCTGCTCGGCGAGGACCCCGAGGACGTCAAACGCGGCCTGTGCGCCGCCTACACCGGACTCCTGGGCCTCGACTTCGATCATCTTCTGCTCGCGCACGGCGAGCCGATCGTCGGCGTCGGCAAGGCGAGGTTGCGCGAGTTCGTGCAGTCGGCCTCGGCCTGAGGCACGGGGAGAGGTCTTCTGCCTGCTCGGGCCCAACGGCGCCGGCAAGACGACCACGGTGGAGATCCTGGAGGGCTACCGGACCCGCACCGGCGGCGAGGTGAGCGTGCTCGGGATGAACCCTGCCAACGGCTCGCGTGAGCTGCGCGAGCGGGTCGGGATCGTGCTCCAGCAATGCGGGGTGTAGAGCGATCTCACCGTCGCCGAGGTGATCGAGATGTACGGCCGGCGCCACCCGCGCCGTCGGTCCGTCGACGAGCTGGTGGAGCTGGTCGAGCTTGACCGAGAAGCGCGACGTGCGGGCCAAGAACCTGTCGGGTGGTCAGCGCCGGCGGCTCGACCTGGCCCTGGCCCTGGTCGGCGACCCCGACCTGATCTTCTTCGACGAGCCGACGACGGGTTTCGATCCGGCCGGCCCGACGAGCTCGGGGGACGCGATCTGCGCCCGGCCGAGATCCGCTTCGCGCTTCCGGCCGAGCGAGCGCTGGGCGAGCTTCCCGAGCTGCCCGGGCGCGATGTCTCCGAGCGGATGCAGGGCACGCCGCTGGGTCTACGTCGCCGGCCGCATCGGCTCGACGATCCTGACCGTCGCGGCGATGACCGTTGTCACGCTCGCGCTCGGCGTCGTCGCCTACGGCGTGCACATCTATGCCTCGACCCTGCCGGCGGTGACCGTCGTGCTCATCCTCGGCACGATCGTGTTCACGGCGCTGGGGATCGGGATCGTGCGCTTCATCCCGAACTCAGAGGCGGCGCCGGCGATCCTCAACCTGACGATCCTGCCGCTGACCTTCATCTCGGGCATCTGGTTCATCACCGACACGATGCCCAAATGGCTGCAGGACATCGCCAAGATCTTCCCGATCCGGGCGCTGGCGGATCAGCTCCAGTACGCCTTCGATCCGCGCACCTCGGGGCCGGGCCCCAAGAGCGGAGACCTGCAGGCGCTGGCGATCTGGGCCGTCGTCAGCATCGTGCTCATGGTCCGGTTCCTGCGGCGGCCGCAGGGCGAGGACGTCTGAAGCAGAGGGGATGCGGCTGAGAGGACTCGAACCTCCAAGGGGTTTCCCCCACACGGACCTGAACCGTGCGTGTCTACCAATTTCACCACAGCCGCGGGACCGCCAAGTTACCAAGCGACGCCGCTCGACGGCGCTCGGGCTGGCACCCGGCCCCCCAGGCGGCGCACAACCCGTCCGGCCGGATACCCTCTGTAGACGCGCCGCTATCGTCTAGGGGACTAGGACGCCGCCCTCTCACGGCGGAAACCGGGGTTCGAATCCCCGTAGCGGTATCCCTGCAAATGGGCGGTTTCTTGGAGGTGAACCGCTCACCCGGCGGCGCTCGCGGGAACCGAGGAGGAACGTGCCGCGCGAATCTCGGCCTCGGCGTCGATCCGCTCGCGATCCTCGAACTCGCTGAGGACGTGGCCATACACGCTCAACAGCACGGCGACGGAGTGCCCAAGTTGCTGCGCGACGGCCATCGGCTGACGTCCCTCGGCGAGCAGCAGCGACGCGAAGCTGTGCCGCAGGTCGTAGGGCCGCGGGAGCGGATCGAGCCCTGCCTCCCGACCCGCCGGGGCCCATCGATCGACGCGCCAGCACTGCCAGTCGGTCTTCGTCCATGGCTCGCCCAGCACCAGCCCGATCGTCGGCCGACCGGCGGCGAGGCGGTACTCGCGGAGGTCCTGCGCGAGCGGCGCGAGGAGCCGCACGGAGCGCCGGTGCCCGGCCTTGAGTGGCTTGATCGTGCCGTCCGGGTTGGCCGCGCGCTGCACGTTGAGCGTGCTCTCGCCCACGTCCTCCCAGCGGAGCGCGCGTAGCTCGCCTGGGCGTAGGCCGGAGTAGGCCAGGACCGAGACGATCAGCGCGTCCCGCTGACGGGTCTGAGGATCGCCCGGAGCGGGCAGGGTGTAGCGGCCGCGGCGAGCGCTGGCGGCGACCTCGCGCGCCTGGGGGTTGAGCATGGCGCTGCGGATCCGCTCTACGCTCACCGGCGCGAGCGGCACGACGGCGTCTCGTTGCCCGGCGGCGGGCGGGCGCACGAGCGAGAGCGGGTTGGCGGCGATCGCTTCAGCCTCCGCGGCGTGACGTAGGACGCTGCTCAGGAGCGTGCGCGCCTTGGCGATCGAGCCGGGTTGGACTCCGGCTTTGACCCGCTCACCCTGCCATTGGCGGATCCTGCTGACCGTGATCTCGGAGAGCGGCACCGTGTCGAGCGCCGGTGCGATGTGGACGCGGTATACGTCCGCGTAGCGCTCCCTGGTGCTCGCGGCGAGGGTGACGCCGTGCTCCGGTGCCCAGCGCCGCTCGATCCACTGGCCCAGCGTCGGCGAGCGCTCGGTGAGTTGCTGCTGCGCGAGCACGCCCAACTGTCGCCGTCGGCGTACTTCGTCATCCCACGCTCTGGCATGGGCGCGTTTATCGAACACGCGACTCCGGTTGCTGCCGCCGTCGCGCCAGCGGACGCGCCACGCCTTGGTGCCGTCACTGCGGGTTGTGGTGTGCAGGCTCATGACGCCTGCTCCAGGTCGTCAGCCTCGCCAAGCATGGTGGTGTGTCCCTTCCCTGGGATCAAAGTCGCTCGCGCTCGCGAGCAGGTAGCCGGACGCGGCTCTGGCAGCGGCCTTGTCGGAAGGTCCCGGAACTCCTTGTGCAGCCATTCTCCGAGACGGTTGCGCGGATGGAGAACCTCGTCGTAGAAGGACGCCTCTACGAGCGCTTCGGCACGAACGTCAGGATCGACTCGCCCTCCGGGAGACGATCCTCCGGGCGCATCGGGTGCAGCCAGGGGCTCTCGAACGGCGGCGGCCGCACGGGCGGCGCTGGCTCGCTCATAGTGGGTTCCGGCTTGTCTGAGTTCTCCATCGCCTCCATCGTACGCGTTCGCCAGGACAGTGGGGCATGCGCCTTCGCTGCCGCCCGGCCTCGTCCCACGAGTCGAAGTAGCGGCCCCGGCTGCGCCGGGATGCCGTGCGCCATGAAGACCACGTCGGGGCTGTCGTCATGCTTGGAGTCCCAACCCTCGGGTGCTTGGGCTCAGCCCTCGGCTGTAGATGCGTGACGCCGATGAATGGGCGTGTGGGTGGCCCCCAAGCCGCCTCGGGTGAGCACGGGCGATGTGATCGTGCCGATCGCTCGACACGATCCGCGGCAATTGGGGTACCGGGAT
>DATMGZ010000125.1:0-32793 GCA_035555155.1 Solirubrobacteraceae bacterium
CGCCGCCTCGCTGCTCGCCCGCGCCGAGCACGCGGTCAAGGCGCCGATCTGGGGCTGCAAGGCGTGCGGCCAGTGCGTGCTGCACTCGACCGGGCTCACCTGCCCGATGAACTGCCCCAAGACGCTCCGCAACGGGCCCTGTGGCGGCGTGCGTCCCGACGGGCGCTGCGAGGTCAAGCCGGAGATGCGGTGCGTGTGGCTGAAGGCATTCGAGCGCTCGGAGCGGCTGCCGCTCTGGCGCGGGCACATCGACGACCTGCGACCGCCGGTCGACAACACGCTCACCGGTACCTCGGCCTGGTTGAACCTGGTCACCGGACGTGACCGTCAGACGCCGGCCGGGTGGGGGGATGTCGACGCTTGAGCGCAAGCTCGACGCGCGCCGGTTCGTGGTCACGGCCGAGCTGCCGGTGATCGACGGCGGCGGCCATCCCGAGATCATCCGTCAGCTCGCGCCGATGAAGGCGTTCGTCGACGCCTTCAACGCGACCGACAACCCCTCGGCCCACGCCCACGCCTCTCCCCTCGCCGTCTCGATCGCGCTGTTGCAGGCCGGCGTCGAGCCGGTCATGCAGCTCGCCTGCCGCGACCGCAACCGGCTCGCGCTCGAGGCTGACCTGATGGGCGCGGCGATGCATGGGGTCCGGAACGTCTGCTGCCTGACGGGCGACGACGTGACCGCCGGTGACGAGCCCGAGAGCCGGCGCGTGTTCGACCTCGACGCGCCGCAGCTGATCTCGGTCGCCACGGCGCTCTCGCGCGGCCACTACCTGTCGGGGCGGGCGATCGACCGTCCGCCCCACTTCCTGCTCGGCGCGGTCGAGAATCCCGGCGCTCCCCCCTACGAGGCGCGCGTGCGCCGCGCGACCAAGAAGGCGCTGGCCGGCGCCCGCTTCCTGCAGCTGCAGATCTGCTACCGGCCCGAGCTGCTGGCCCGCTTCATGCGCGAGGCCCACGCCAGCGGGCTCAGCGAGCGGCTCGCGATCATCCCCTCGATCTGCATCCTGCGCACGGCCGGCGGCATGCGCTTCGTGGCCACGCGGGTGCCCGGGATCGACGTCCCGCCCGCCACCGTGGCCCGGATCGAGCGGGCCACGGACGCCCAGGCTGAGTGCTTCGAGCTCGCCTACGAGCTCGCCGCCCACGCGCTGGCGCAGCCCGGCGTGGCCGGGCTGCACTTCATCTCGTTCCGCAAGGACGCCGGCATCGCCAAGTTGTGCACACGCCTGGGCATTCCGCCCCGAGTCGAAAGGGAAGCCAATGGACACAGCGCTCCGGTCGCGCTCTAAGACGGTGACGATCGGCTCCGAGCAGCCGTTCTGCGTCATCGGGGAGCGGATCAACCCCACCGGTCGCAAGACCTTCGCCGAGCAGCTCCGCGGCGGCGATCTCTCGACCGTGACCGCCGACGCGATCGCGCAGGCCGAGGCCGGCGCCGACGTGCTCGACATCAACGCCGGGATCCCACTCGTCGACGAGCCGGAGCTGCTGATGAGCATGATCCGCACCGCGCAGGCCGCGGTCGATCTGCCGATCTGCATCGACTCCTCGGTAATCGAGGCGCTCGAGGCCGGCCTGTCGGTGTACGAGGGGCGTGCGCTGGTCAACTCCGTCACCGCCGAGGACGAGCGCCTGCAGGAGATCCTGCCCCTGGTCGCCCGTCACGGCGCGGCCGTGATCGGCCTGGCCAACGATGAGACCGGGATCCCTGAGACCCCCGAGGAGCGCCTGATCAACGCCCGCAAGATCGTCACCGTCGCCGGCGAGCACGGCATCGCCGCGCATGACGTGATCATCGATCCGCTGGCGATGACCGTCGGCGCCGACACCGAGGCCGTGACGACGACGCTGGCGACGATCCGGCTGATCCGCGACGAGCTCGGGGTCAACATGTGCCTCGGTGCCTCGAACGTCTCCTTCGGCCTGCCCCAGCGCCACGTCCTCAACGCCGCCTTCCTGCCGATGGCGATGGCGGCCGGGCTGACGAGCGCGATCATGAGCACCGCCCCGGTCTGCGTCGAGAGCGTGCGCGCATCCGACCTCCTGCTCGGCCACGACGCCTGGGGCGCGAGCTGGATCGCCGCCCACCGCGCCCGCCAGGCGGCCGAGAAAGAGGCAGCGGCGGCCTCGTGAACGCGCCGTCGCCACGTCGCGCGCCGCGGGCTTCCTCGCGTGAGGAGGATCCGCAGCCCGCCGACGGCGCCACGCGGGTGCGGATGCGCTTCCTCCCCGACGGCGCCGAGGTCCGCGTGCCCAGCGGGACGCCGGTGTTCGACGCCGCGAGCTGGAACGGGATCGCGATCGACTCGACCTGCGGCGGACACGGGACCTGCCGCAAGTGCAAGGTGCGCATCCTCTCCGGCGAGGTCCCGGTGGGTCCGCTCGACCCGCGCGCGTTCAGCCCCACTGAGCTCGGCGAGGGCTGGCGGCTGGCCTGCCGGGCGCAGGCCCGCGGCGATCTCGTGATCGAGGTGCCGCCGCTGCAGACGCGGCCGAAGGCGGCGCTGGTCGGCGTCGGGCGCCACGTGATCCTGCGCCCGTCGGTGCAGAAGCGCCACCTCGTGCTCGAGGAGCCCTCGCTCGAGGATCAGCGCTCGGACCTGCAACGCGTGCTCGACGGCATCGACGACCTCGAGCCGAAGCCCTCGATCGCGCTGCTGCGCACACTCGGCGCCACCCTGCGGGCGGCGAACTTCGACGTCACCGCGGTGATCTGCGACGAGGAGCTGATCGACCTCGAGCCCGGGGACACGACCGCGCGGCGCTACGCGATCGCGTTCGACCTCGGCACGACCACGGTGGTGGCGACCCTGCTCGACCTCGACACGGGCCAGCCCGCCGCCGTGCGCTCGATGCTCAACCGCCAGCAGCCCTACGGCGCCGACGTGATCACGCGCATCTCGGCCACGATGATGGACGAGCGGGCGCTGTCGGCGCTGACCGAGCGCGCGCACGAGACGCTGGCCGAGCTCACCGCGGAGGTGTGCGAGGAGGCCGGGGTGGCGACGCGCGAGGTCTACGAGATCGTCGTCTGCGGCAACGTGACGATGATGCAGATGGCGCTGGGGATCGATCCCGAGCCCCTGTCGATGGCGCCGTTCGTCGTCTCGACGCACTCCTTTCCGCCGGTCGCCGCCGCCGACTTCGGCGTCACCGTGCACCCCCGCGCGCCGGCGTTCGTGTTCCCGTCGCTCGGCGCCTACGTGGGCGGCGACATCGTGGCCGGGATGCTGGCCACCGGGCTCACCCGCGACCGTCGGCTGCGGCTGTTCATCGACGTCGGCACCAACAGCGAGATCGCGCTCGGCTCGGGCGAGCGGGTGCTGGCCTGCGCGGCGCCGGCCGGCCCCGCGTTCGAGGCCGCGCAGATCCGCTGTGGCATGCGCGCCGCCGAAGGCGCGATCGAGGGCGTGAGGATCGACGGCGACGCGGTGGCGCTCGAGGTGATCGGCGACGTCGACGCGGTCGGGATGTGCGGATCGGGGCTCGTCGACGCCGTGGCCGAGCTCGTCCGCAACGGCCTGCTCGACAACTCCGGGCGCTTTCTGGCCGACGAGATCGCCGCCGAGACCCACCCGGGCCTCGCCCCTCGGCTGACCAAGGTCGGCCAGGAGCGGGTGTTCGTGCTGCACTGGCGCGGCGAGGACCCCCAGGACGCCGTGTACCTGTCCCAGCGCGACGTGCGCGAGCTGCAGTTCGCCAAGGCGTCGATCGCCACCGGGTGGCAGATCCTGCTGCGCGAGCTCGGCGTCGGGCCCGAGGAGATCACCCAGGTGCTGCTCGCGGGTAGCTTCGGGGCCTACCTGACGCCGCTGAGCGCGGTGCGGATCGGCCTCGTGCCCGACCTCGCGCTGCCGCGGATCGTCTCGGCCGGCAACGTCGCCGGCGAAGGGGCGAAGATCGCCGCGCTGTCGCTGCGCGAGCGGGCCGAGGCCCACTCGATCCTGCGCGAGGTCGAGTACGTGGAGCTCTCCGGGCGCGCCGACTTCAACGATTTGTTCATCGACCAACTCGCGTTTCCGGCGTGAGCCAGGCCAAGCAGAAAGTCGCGGTTGTGGCCTGCGGGGCGCTCGCGGCCGACGTGCGGCGAATCGCCCGCCGGCGCGGCTGGGCGATCGACGTCACGCCGGTCCCGGCGCTGCTGCACAACCGGCCCGAGCGGATCGCGCCGGCGGTCCGCGCCGAGCTCGAGCGCCTGCGGGCGGAGTACGGGAGGGTGGCGGTCGCCTACGGTGACTGCGGCACCTACGGCGCGCTCGACGATGCGCTCGCCGGCACCGGCGTAAGCCGGATCGACGCCGAGCACTGCTACGACATGCTCGGCGGTGAGGAGGTCCGGGCGGCGCTGGCCGAGGAGCCCGGCACGTACCTCCTGACCGACTTTCTCGCCCGCACGTTCGAGCGCACGGTGGTGCGCGAGCTCGGCCTCGACCGGTATCCCGAGCTCCGGGATGACTACTTCGGGGGTTACCGGCGGGTGCTCTGGCTCACGCAACGGCCGACGCCCCCCACCCGCGCGGCCGCGCAGCGCGCGGCGGCCCGGATCGGGCTGCCGCTCGAGGTGCGCGAGGTCGGAGACGCGGGCCTCGAGTCGCGGCTCGAGGCCCTGCTCTCCTAGTGTCCTGACGACGCGGGGCTCACGGTACGAACGCCGCGGTGCGGCACGGCTTGCCGGCGCAGACGTCGAACACGGCCCGGGTCGTGCGGTGAACGGACATCCCTCTCCTCTCAGGCTCTCACAACGACTTCACCCCTATCGAGGGTGGCCCTCGATCTGCTCTGCGAGGAGCGTCGCGACGTCGACCACCCGCAACCCGTCGCCCGTGCTCTGCACGCCGTCGTCGAGCATCACCGTGCAGAACGGACACGCCACGGCGAGCGTGCCGGCGCCGGTGGCGGCCGCCTCACGCACGCGGTTCTCGTTGATCGCACTGCCGCGCTCCTCCATCCACATGTGCGCCCCGCCGGCGCCGCAGCAGAACGTGTTGCGCCCGCTGCGCTCCATCTCCACCGGCTCGCCCACCGCGGCGACCAGCTCCCGCGGCGACGCCCGCACGTCGTTGTGGCGGGCCAGATAGCAGGAGTCGTGGTAGGTGATCGACTGCTCGCCGGCCGGTCCCGTTCTCAGGCGCCCGTCGCGCACCAGCTCGGAGAGCAGCTCGGAGTGATGCACGACCTCGTAGCGGCCGCCGAAGTCGGGGTACTCGTTGGCCAGCGTGTTGAAGCAGTGCGGGCAGTTCGCGACGATCTTCGTCACCCCGGCGGCGTTGAGGGTCTCGACGTTCTGCTCCGCGAAGGCCTGGAACACGTATTCGTTGCCCATCCGGCGGGCGGGGTCGCCGGTGCAGCTCTCGCGGGCGCCGAGGATCGCGAAGTCGACGCCGGCGGCCTGCAGCAGCTTGGCCGTGGACTGCGCCGTACTCCGCGCCCGCTCGTCGAACGAGGATGCGCAGCCGACCCAGTAGAGGACCTCCGGCGGCGGGTCGCCGGGCTCGAGCACGCGCACGCCGAGCTCGGCCGCCCAGTCGGCGCGCTCGGACTGGGGCTTGCCCCACGGGTTCGAGGCCCGCTCGACGTCGCGCAGCATCGGCTCGGCCTCGGCCGGGAAGCTCGAGTCGACCATCACCAGGTGCCGGCGCAGATCGACGATGTGGTCGACGTGCTCGATCGAGACGGGGCAGGCCTGCACGCAGGCGCCGCAGGTGACGCAGTCCCAGACCGACTCCTCCGGCACCGCGTCCGGCACGAGCGGCCCGTCGCCCTGCGCGAGCACCTGGTCGCGCAGTCCCATGATCACGAGCTTCGGCGAGAGGACCTTGCCGGTCGCGAACGCCGGGCAGGCGTCCTGGCAGCGGCCGCACTCGGTGCACGAGAACGTGTCGAGTACCTGCTTCCAGGTCAGGTCGGGCGGGGTGCCCGCACCGAACCGGATCTCGTCCTCGGGCACGTCGGGATCGTCGAAGCGGAGCGGCTCGAGCCGGCCGCCGGGGCCCGTGCGTCCGAACCACACGTTGAACGCCGCGCTCGCGATGTGCAGGTGCTTGGAGCGCGGCAGGTAGGCGAGGAACGCGAGGATCGTCAGCACGTGCACCCACACGAACACGCGCTCGAGCGCCTTCGTCAGCGCGTTGTCGCTGAACAGATGCGACAGCAGATTCGAGACGGGCGTCGCCGACGGCGCGCACTCGTTGAGACCGAGGGCGATCCGCGTGGCATGCCACAGCAGCAGCGTCAGCGCGATCGTCGCGATCATCGCGAGGATCAGATCGGCTTCGCCGCTGTGACTGCCGCGGAAGCGCTCGGGGCGCTGCACCTTGCGGATCCAGACCGCCACGATCACACCGATCAGCACGAGCGTCGCGAAGGTGTCGGCGAGGAACGCGAACCAGCCCTGATGCCCGAGCCACGGCAACGTCGAGTGCGTGTCGACGATGCCGATCATCGCGATCAGGATCGTCGGCAGCAGCACCATGAAGCCCCAGAAGATGAAGGCGTGCGCGAGGCCGGGAACGATCCGTTGCAGCAGCTTGCGCTGCCCGAGCACGATCGTCACCTCGTTGCGCACACGGCGCGAACGGTGCCCGGAGCGCTGCGTTGGCTGCGCCGAGCGCACACGCCCGACGAGGAACGCGAGCCGGCGCGCGCACAACGTCGCGCTGACGATGATCGCCGCGGCGAGCGCGACGGCGGCGACCGGCGAGACTATCTCGCCCTCGCCTTCCGCAGCTCGGCCGAGATCGCCGGCACCACTTCGTGCAGGTCGCCGATCACCGCATAGTCGGCGCTGGCGAAGATCGACGCCTCGCCGTCGGGGTTGATCGCCAGCAGCTTCTTGGCCCCCTTGCAGCCGGCCATGTGCTGCGTGGCGCCGCTGATCCCGCAGGCGATGTAGATCTCCGGGGCGATCTTCGTGCCCGTCTGCCCGACCTGGTCGGTGTGTGGCCGCCACCCGGCGCTCGTCACCGCGCGTGAGCATCCGACCGCGCCGCCGAGCAGCTCGGCCAGCTCTTCGATCACCGAGAACCCCTCGGCGGAGCCGACGCCGCGCCCGCCGGAGACGACGACGTCGGCGTCGGCCAGCGAGACGCCGCCGGCCGCCGCGGGCACGCGCCCGACCACGCGGACGACGAGATCGGCGTCCGCGATCTCGGGCGCGAACGGCGCCACGGCGGTGTCCGCGGGCGCCGCGGCGGGGGTGGCGGCGACCGCGTGGGGCGCCACCGTGGCCAGCAGCGGCGAGCCGTGCAGGCGGGCATGCTCGAGCAGGCTGCCGCCCCACCGCACGCGGGTCACCTCCGCCGGGGTGCCGGGGGTGAGCGCGATGCAGTTGGCGGCCATCGGTTGTCCGGTGCGCGCCGCCACGTGCGCGAGCAGCTCGTTGCCGCGCTCGCTGCCGGCGGCGATCACCGCGCCGGCCGAGACGCTCTGCGCAGCCTGCGCGATCGCGCTCGCCCAGGCGGCGGGGGCGTAGGCCCCGAACGCGGGATCCGCGGCGAGGTGGACGGTGGCGACGCCGTGGGCGCCGATCCTCTGCAGCACGGCGGCGCTCGGCGCCGCGTCGGCCGCGCCGATCAGCACCGCCTCGAGCGGCGCGCCGAGCTCCCGCGCGAACGACAGCGCCTGCTCGGAGAGCTCGTCGATCTCGCCCTCGGCGCTCTGCTCCAGGAACACCAGCGCCGTCGTGCTCATCGCACCAGCCCCAGTTCGCGCAGGACACCGACGACGGCGGGCGCCGCCTCGGGTCCGGTGCCCAGCACCTCGGTCTGCTTGCCGCTGGCGCCGGGGACGGCGAGGCGGACGAGCTCGAGGCGCGCGTCGGGGCGCGCCGGCTCGGTCCTCAGCACGGGCTTCTTCTTGGCCCGCATCCGCCCGGGCACCGAGGGGTAGCGCGGCAGGTTGATCCCCTCCTTGACGCTGATCACGGCCGGCAGCGGTAGCTCGTAGACGTCCCGGCCACCGGCCCGCTCCTGTTCGCAGCGGACGGTCCCGTCGCGCACCTCGATCGCCTTGATCCCGGTGATGCACGGCAGCCCGAGCGCGTGCGCGACCCAGATCGGGACCTGGTAGTTGCCGCCGTCGGCGGACTCGGTGCCGAACAGGATCAGGTCGTAGTGCTGCTCGTCGGCTCCGATCGCGGCGACGATCGCCGCCGCGGTGGCCTCGGGATCCCACTCCGACCCGTCGGTCACGAGATGTACCGCCCGGTCGATGCCGAGGGCCATCGCGTCGCGCAGCTGCTCCTCGGCCTCGGGCGGACCCAGGGTGAGCACGGTCGAAGCACCGCCGTGCTGCTCGATCAGCCGCACCGCCTCCTCGGCGCTGCACTCCTCGTGCGGGCTGACCG
Source organism: Solirubrobacteraceae bacterium (assembly GCA_035555155.1). Taxonomy (GTDB): domain Bacteria; phylum Actinomycetota; class Thermoleophilia; order Solirubrobacterales; family Solirubrobacteraceae; genus Palsa-465. The sequence goes on from DATMGZ010000125.1 coordinate 8,345, forward strand.
TGAACCCCAGGTGCCGGGTGGAGATCGCCTGCGCGTCATCGGTGAGGACGATCTTGCCCCCCGTCAGCGGCACCCGCTTGACGCACACCAGCACGTTCATCGCTATGAGCGCACGCGCAGGTTCTCGGGGTCGAAGATCGGCGTCGCGCCGGCGATCTGCACGGTGACCGGGTAGCGCTCGCCCAGGTACTCGACGAGCAGCTCCTCGCCCACCGTGGCGTGCGCGGGGGGCAGGTAGCTCATCAGGAGGTGCTTGCCGATCGAGGGTCCGGCGCCCGCGCTGGTGACGTAGGAGCGCCGGCCGTGGGCGTCGGTGATCGCCGCGCCGGCGCGGGTCAGGATCGGCTCGTTGCCGAGCATGTAGCGCTTGACGCCCGAGGACGAGGTGTGGTCCTCGACGGTCACCGTGCACATCACCGCGGCCGGCTCCTCCTCGCGGTGGCGCAGGTACGCCTCCTTGCCGGTGAAGTCCTCGGCCTTGACCTTCGGGCCCGACATCCCCGCCTCGACCACGTTGTACTCGGCCTCGAGCTCGGCGCCGTAGGCGCGGTAGCACTTCTCCAGTCGGCCGGTGGTGCCGTAGACGCCGATGCCGACCGGCACGACGCCGTGCGGCTGCCCCGCCTCGGCGATGATCTCCCACAGCTTCGCGCCCTGCTCGATCGGGACGTAGAGCTCCCAGCCGAGATCGCCGACGTAGGAGATCCGCGACGCGAGTACGCGCAGCGGCCCCACCTCGATCGTACGGCAGCGACCGAACGGGAAGCCCTCGTGCGAGATGTCCTCGCTGGTCGCGCCGGCGAGGATGTCGCGGGCCCGCGGGCCCCACAGCCCGAGCGTCGTCCACTGGTTGGTCTCGTCGTGCAGCTGCGCGGAGCCGTCGGCCGGGAGGTGGTCGGCGAACCACTTCTTGTCGGACATCCCGTAGGCGCCGCCGGTCACGACCCGGAACACGTCGTCAGCGAGTCGCATGATCGTCAGGTCGGCCTTGAAGCCCCCGCCGGGGGTGAGGATCGGGGTGTACACGACGCGACCGATGGGGACGTCCATCTGGCGCACGGCGGCGCGCTGGACGGTGTCGAGCGCACCCTCGCCGGTGATGTCGAACACGCAGAACGCGGTCAGGTCGACCATGCCCGCGCGGTCGCGCATGGCCAGGTGCTCGGCGTTGATGATCGGCGACCACCAGCGCGCGTCCCACTCGGCGTCGCGGCGGGTGACCCGGTCACCGTATTCCTCGAGCAGCGGCGCGTTGGACTCGTACCAGTTGGGCCGCTCCCAGCCCGCGGTCTCGATGAACACCGCCCCGAGCGCGCGCTCGCGGGCGTGGAACGGGGCCAGCCGGACGTCGCGGTCGGATTCCCACTGCTCGCCGGGATGGATGATCCCGTACATCTTGTTGAAGCTCTCCGCGGCCCGGGCCCGGACGTGGGCGGCGGTCCTGTGGTGCTCGTGCAGGCGGGCGACGTTGGAGGCATAGACGTCGATCTCCGACTCGCCGTGGACCATCTGCTCGGCCACCGCGCGCCCGACCCCCGGTCCCTCCTTGATCCACACGGCGGCCGCGGACCACAGCCCGGCGACCTCGGGCGTCTCGCCGAGCAGCGGCAGGCCGTCTCCGGTGATCGACAGCAGCCCGTTGATCGCGTACTTCACCCCCACGCTCTCGTCGCCGACGATCTCCGGCATCAGCTCGAGCGCGATCTCCATCTGCGGATCGAAGTCGTCCTGGGTGAACGGCATCTCGGTCGGCGTCAGCGCCGACTCCTCGATCGAGGGAATCTCGGCCGGGTGCACGAGGATCGGGCGGTGCGCGTAGGACCCGATCTCGAGCCCCGTGCCCTCCTGGCGCTCGTACATGTTGACGTCCATGTCGCGCACGATGGGGTACTCGATCATGCCCGTGGTCTGAGCGAACCGCGGCGCGGGGCCGATGTCGATCATCTGGTGCACCGCCGGGGCGAGCGGGATCGCGGCGCCGGCCATCGCGGCGATCAGCGGGCTCCAGACGCCGCAGCAGACGACGACCGCGTCGGTCTCGATGTCGCCGCGGGAGGTGCGGACGCGCGTGACCCGTCGATGTTCGACGTCGATGCCGAGCACCTCCGTGTTCGCGGCCACGGTCATTCCCGCGAGCGCTTGCGCCCGCTCGCGCATGATCGTGCCGGCCCGCAGCGAGTCGACGACGCCCGCGGTCGGCGAGTGGAAGCCGCCGAGAATCAGCTCCTCGTTGATGAACGGCACCAGCTGCCTGACCTCCTCCGGCGTCAGCAGGGAGACCGGCTCGATGCCCCAGGACCGGGCCGAGGCCACGCGCCGGGCCAGCTCCTGCATTCGCTCCGCGGTGCGCGCGATCTCGATTCCGCCGCTCTCGGTCAGCACGCCCATCTCGGCGTACTGGCGCACGCTGTCGAGCGTGAGCGCGGTCATCTCCTTGGAGTGATCGACCGGGAAGATGAAGTTCGAGGCGTGGCCCGTCGACCCGCCCGGATTCGGCAGCGGACCCTTGTCGAGCAGCGTGATGTCCTTCTGCCCCAGCCGCGCCAGGTGGTACGCGACGCTGTTGCCGACGATGCCGGCGCCGATGATGACCACGCTCTGCGCGCCCGGCAGCTGCTTCGGGGACTCTGCCTGGGCGGCCATCGACCGTGATATATCAGATGCAGGTCAGGGACTCAACCACGGCGACGGCTCCGGTGGGGAACCACTAGCTCGTCGCCACCGTCACCTTGGACATGACCACCGCCGGCGTCGGCATCCCGTCCTGGGGCGGGTTGGTGGGCAGCGCGCCGATCGCGTCGACGACATTCTGGCCCGTCACGACCTTGCCGGCCAGCGCATAGTCGGACGTCAGGCCCGCCGACTGGGTGGCGTTGGCGGCGGTGACGACGAAGAACTGGCTGCCCGACGCGCCGGTCGGGTCGGCCTGGGTCTTGGCCATGGCCACGTCGCCCTTCACGTACTGGGTGCCGCTCGGCGGGCGCTCGACGACCGAGTACCCGGGGCCGCCGGAGCCGTCGCCGTTGGGGTCACCGCCCTGGATCACGAACCCGGCCGCCACGCGGTGGAAGGTGAGGCCGTCGTAGAAGCCGCTCTTGACCAGCGAGTACATCGAGGCCGAGGTCTTGGGCGAGCTCTTGACGTCAAGCGTGAAGGCGAACGTGCCGCAGTTGGTCGCGACGGTGACCGTGTAGGTCTTGGCCGGGTCGAGCTTGATCGTCGGTGCGCTCAGGTGCTGAGGCCCCTTCGGGGTGGGGACCGGAACCGCGTGGCAGGACGCCGGCGTGGACTGCGCGGTGGTGCTCGAGGAGGCCGTCGAACCGGACGACGAGCTCGCCGATGAGGAGCTCGACGAGCTCGAGCCGCCGCACCCTGTGAGCAGCGTCACGGCGGTGAGGATGAGGAGCAACCGGCGCACGGCGCGAAAGGATGGCACACCGCGTCGCGATAATCCGACGGCGAAGTGGCCCTCTCCCCCCTGCTCACCCGCTACGACCACGTGCTTCTCGACCTCGACGGCTGCGTCTGGGTCGGCCGCACGTGCACGCCCGGCGCGCCCGAGGCGCTGAGCGAGCTGCGCCGCGCCGGCAAGACGATCGCCTTCCTCACCAACGACCCGCAGCGCTCGCCCGAGGAGTTCGTGCGCAAGCTGTGGTCGCTCGGGCTGCAGGCCTCGCTCGAGGAGGTGGTCACGGTCGGCGGGGCGATCCAGCACGTGCTGGCGGTGCGCGATCCGCCGCCCCGCGTGTACGTGATCGGCTCCGAGGCGATCTTCCGCCACGTCGCCGACGCCGGAGCGCGGATCGTCAACGCCACCGACCAGCAGGCCGACGCGGACGTCGTCGTGGTGGCCGGCCACGGCGACCTGCACTTCTCCGAGCTGCGCGCGGCCACCCAGGCCGTGCTCGCGGGGGCCGAGCTGCTCGGCGCCGGGCGCGACCGGACGTTCCCGATGGAGGACGGCATGTGGCCGGGCACCGGGGCGGTGGTGGCCGCGCTCGAGTACGCGACCGCCCACCGGGCGCGGATCGTCGGCAAGCCCGACGCGCAGATCTTCCTCACTGCCCTGGACCGGCTCGGGCCCGGCAACACGCTGGTGGTCGGCGACCGCCTGGACTCCGACCTCGCCGGCGCGGCCGCCGCGGGGCTCGATGCGGCGATCGTGCTCACCGGCGTCACCACCCGGGGCCAGGCCGAGTCGGCCTCCGACCCCGCGCCGGTGGCGATCGCCGAGACCCTCCATGCGCTGGTGGTGCGATGAAGGCGCTGCTGATCGTGAATCCGTCCGCCGGCGGCGGACGCGCGGCCCGGGAGCTCCCGGGCGTCGAGTCCGAGCTCGCGCGACTCGGCGTCGAGCACCGCACCGAGCGCACCCGCAGCCTCGAGCACGCGCGAGAGCTCGCCGTCTCCGCGGCGACGCGGGGCGAGATCGCCGTCGCGTTCGGCGGCGACGGGCTGGTCGGGGCGGTCGCAGGAGCCCTCCGCGGCGCCGGCGGCGTGCTCGGCGTCCTGCCCGGCGGCCGCGGCAACGACTTCGCCCGCGTGCTCGGGATCCCGCTCGAGCCCGGCCCCGCGTGCGGCGTGCTGTCCCGCGGCGTGCAGCGCGAGCTCGATCTTGGCGAGGCCGACGGGCACGTGTTCGTCGGCATCGCCAGCTGCGGCTTTGACTCCGACGCGAACCGGATCGCCAACGCGACGCGGATCGTCCGCGGCAACCTCGTCTACACCTACGGCGCGCTGCGGGCGCTGCTGAGCTGGCGCCCGGCGACGTTCACGGTCACGCTCGAGGACCGTGAACCGCTGACGATTACCGGCTACACCGTCGCGGCGGCCAACTCCAAGGCCTACGGCGGCGGCATGTACCTGGCTCCCGACGCGTCGCTCGAGGACGGCCTGCTCGACATCGTCATCACCGGCAACGTCCCGCGGCTGCGGTTCCTGCGGCTGCTTCCGACCGTGTTCAAGGGCGAGCACGTCAAGCTGCCCGACGTGCACGTCATGCGCGCCGCCTCGGTCACGATCAGCGCCGACCGCCCGTTCACGCTCTACGCCGACGGCGATCCGATCGCCGAGCTGCCCGTCCGCGTGCGCACGCTGCCCCGCGCGGTCCGGGTGATGGTGCCGGCATGACGATGCTGGCGCCGAAGATCGCGGCCGCGCGTGCGGTCGGAACGCTCGCCCGGCGGGCGGGCCGGGGCGGCGGCACGAGCCTTCCCGGCAAGGTGCTCATGCGCCTGGAGCCGCACGCCATCGCCGAGCTGGCCGCGCGACTGGCGCGCGGCTCGGTCGTGATCTCGGCCACCAACGGCAAGACCACGACGGCGGCGATGACGGCTTCGGTGCTCGAGCGCGCGGGCATCGCACTCGTCCACAACCGCGCCGGTGCGAACATGGCCGGCGGAATCGCCTCGACGCTCCTCGACGCGGCCGGACCAGGCGGAGGGATCGACGGCGAGCTGGGTCTGTTCGAGGTGGACGAATTCTGGCTCGATCGCCTCACCGCCGAGCTGGCGCCGCGCGTCGTGCTGCTCTCGAACCTGTTCCGGGACCAGCTCGACCGCTACGGCGAGCTCGAGACGATCGCCGACCGCTGGGCCGCGGTTGCGGCATCGCTCCCCGCCGCCGCGCGCCTGGTGCTGAACGCCGACGACCCGCTGATCGCCGATCTCGGCCGCGGCAGCGACTCGGTGACGTATTTTGGCGTGCAGGACGCATCGATGGCGACGGCGGAGATGCAGCACGCCTCGGACTCCAAGCACTGTCGTCGCTGCGGGCACGCATACGTCTACGACGCGATCTACCTCGGGCACCTCGGGAGCTACCGCTGCCCGAACTGCGGCCAGGAGCGCCCGGCGCCGTCTGTCGCGGCCGAGCAGATCGAGCTGCAGGGAACCCGCGCATCGCGGTTCCGTCTCCGCACCCCGGCCGGCACGGAGAACGTGAGCCTGCCGCTGCCGGGGCTCTACAACGTCTACAACGCGCTCGGGGCCGCCGCCCTGTGCCTCGAGCTCGGCGTGTCGCTCGAGGACGTCGTCGCCGGACTCGAGGCGGTCACCGCCGCGTTCGGGCGCGCGGAGACGATTCGGGTCGGTGACCGGGAGCTCTCGATCCTGCTCATCAAGAACCCGGCCGGCGCCAACGAGATCCTACGCACGCTCGTGCTCGAGCAGGCCGAGCTCGACCTGCTCGGGGTGCTCAACGACCGCACGGCCGACGGTCGCGACATCTCCTGGGTGTGGGACGCGGACTTCGAGCTGCTCGCCCCCCACGTGCGCCGCCTCACCTGCGCCGGCACCCGGGCCGCCGAGCTGGCGCTGCGGATGAAGTACGCCGGCGTGCCGACGGAGCGGCTCCTCGTCAATCACAACCTCGGGGAGGCGCTCGATGACGCGCTCGGCTCGACGGCCGGGGACCGCCTGTTCGCGCTGCCGACGTATACGGCGCTGCTGGAGCTCCGCGAGGAGCTGGCCAGGCGCGGTCACGTCGAGCGCTTCTGGGAGGCGAGGGGGGCGGACCAATGAGCACCGTGGGGAGCTACATCTGGCACGACCTGGAGTGCGGGGCCTATGTCGAGGACCTGGCGCTGTGGCGCACGCTGGCCGCCGAGCACGGCGAGCCGGTGCTCGACGTCGGCGCCGGCACCGGGCGGATCGCCCTCGACCTCGCGCGCCGCGGCGTCAGGGTCACGGCGCTCGATCGCGATCCGGAGCTGCTGGCCGAGCTGCGACGTCGCGGCGAGGGCCTGCCGCTCGACATGGTGGAGGCGGATGCGCGGGAGTTCGCACTCGGGCGGTGCTTTCCGCTCTGCATCGTCCCGATGCAGACGATCCAGCTGCTCGACGGCAGGGCCGGCCGGTCCGCGTTCCTGGCCTGCGCGCGGCGTCACCTCGAACCCGGCGGCGCGCTGGCGATCGCCCTGGCCGACGAGCTCGAGCCGTACGAGACCGTGCCCGGCGGCCCGACTCCCCTGCCCGACATCCGCGAGCTCGACGGCGTCGTCTACGCCAGCCTCCCGACGGCGGTGCGACTGGACGGCGACGGTTTCATCCTCGAGCGCCGGCGCGAGGTGATCACCACCGACGGAACGCGCTCGGTCCAGGACAACACGATCCGGCTCGACCGGCTTGAGGCGGACCAGCTCGAGGCCGAGGCCCACGCCGTCGGCCTGGCCGTGGTCGGACGGGTCCAGATCCCGTTCACGGCCGAGTACGTCGGCAGCACGGTGGTGATCCTCGGTGCCTGAGTTGCGCGTGTGCGCCCTGTACCCAGACCTGATGAACATCTACGCCGACCGCGGCAACCTGCTCCTGCTGCAGCGGCGCTGCGAATGGCGCGGGATCGACTTCACGCTGCTGCGCTCAGACCTCGGCGACCCGCTCGACCCCGACGGCGCCGACCTGTTCTACATCGGCGGCGGCCAGGACCGCGACCAGCGCCTGTGCGCGCTCGACCTGGCCGAGGTCAAGCGCGACGCGCTCCACGCCGCGGCGGAGCGCGGCGCCGTCGTGCTCGCGGTGTGCGGCGGCTACCAGCTGCTCGGCCACTCCTACCAGCTCGGCGAGGAACAGCTGCCCGGCGTGGGCCTCGTCGACCTGCACACCGTGCGCGCCGAGGGACCGCGGCTGATCGGCAACGTCGCGATCGAGGTCAAGCTCGATCCGGGTCGGCCGCGGGTCCTGGCCGGGTTCGAGAACCACGGCGGCCGCACGCACCTCGGGCCGGACGCGCAACCGCTCGGGCGGGTTCTGCGCGGCCACGGCAACAACGGCGACGACGGGCGCGAGGGCGTACGGCGCGGCAACGTGATCGGGACCTATCTGCACGGCCCGCTGCTGCCCAAGAACGCCTGGTTCGCCGACTGGCTGATCGCCGCGGCGCTCGACGCCGGCGCGGGGTCGCTCGCGGCGCTCGACGACGAGCTCGAGGACGCCGCGCACGTCGAGGCCCGCCGGGCCGCCGGCGTGTAGCTCGGCACCCGGCCCTCGGACCTCGCCCTTTCAGGCGCGACGTTCCGGTCCGAACCACTAGGATGGCCCGCCCCCCTGCTGGGAGCCCTTGCTGTGAATCGTCCTCGCTGTGCACGCCTGTTCGCGGCTGCCGCGACCACCGTCTCAATTGCCCTGCTGGCCGGGTGCGGCTCCGGCTCGCACAGGACGTCGTCGTCGTCGTCGGTCAGCGTGACGACCCCGACGACGCCGGTGGCCACCACGACCCTGCCCGGATCGAACAAGCCGCCGGTCACGATCGGGGACAAGAACTTCACCGAGCAGTTCATTCTCGGCGCGCTCTACAAGCAGGCGCTCGTCGCCCAGGGCTACGACGTCGTCATCAATCAGAACATCGGCCCCACCTCGGTCACCTTCCAGGCCCTCCAGAGCGGCCGCCTCTCGATGTACCCGGAATACCTGAGCACCTGGAACTCGGCCGTGGCCGGCGACACGCGGCACTACCAGACCGCTGCCTCCGCCTACCGGGCGGGGCAGCGGTTCGCACTGGCACACGGGCTGACCTTGCTGCGGCCGACGCCCTTCTCCGACGTCAACACGATCGCCGTCACGGTGGCCTACGCCACCCAGAACAAGCTGCAGTCGATCGCCGACCTGGGCAACGTACAGGCGACGCTGGCGCTCGGCGCCCCGGTGCAGTTCCAGCAGAGCCCGGACGGCCTGCCGATTCTCCAGCAGGCCTACGGCGTCGTGCCGGCCACCTTCAAGGCCCTCGATGTCGGCGCCCAGTATCCGGCGCTCGACAACGGGTCCGTCCAGGCCGCCGACGTCAACACGACCGACGGGCAGCTGCGCGATGACGGCTACCGCCTGCTCAGCGACCCCAAGCACGTATTCGGCTGGGGCAACGTCGTCCCGGTCGTCCCGCTCAAGGTGCTGGCCGCCGAGGGGCCGGTGTTCGCGCGGACGATCGACGCCGTGTCGGGGCTGCTCAGCACCGACGTGATCCGCCAGCTGAACGCCGATGTCGACGTCGCCCACCAGGACCCGACCGCGGTCGCGACGCGCTTTCTCGAGGACCACGGGCTCATCGCGCCCCCGCCGGCGACGAGCTGAGCGCGGCGGCGGGCGGGGACCGCTAGTTGCCGCTGGAGCCGAAGCCGCCGTGGCCGCGCTCCGAGGCCGCCAGCGCCTCCACCTCGATCACCTCCGACGTCTCGACCCGCACGAGCATGAGCTGCGCGATCCGGTCGCCGGGCTCGAGCCGGAAGGGCGAGCTGCGGTCGGTGTTGAGCACCAGCACCCGGATCTCGCCGCGGTAACCGGCGTCGATCAGCCCCGGCGCGTTGACCAGGGCGATGCCGTGGCGCGCGGCGAGGCCCGAGCGCGGCAGCACCAGCCCGGCCTGGCCGTCGGGGATCTCGACCGCGATCCCGGTGCCGACCGACGCGCGCTCGCCAGGCTCGAGCACGGCCCCATCGAGCGCGTACAGGTCCAGCCCGGCATCACCGGAGTGCGCGCGCGTGGGGAGCAGCGCGCGGTCGTCGAGCCGGCGAACGCGCAAGCTCATGCCGAGCGGGTGCTGAGCGCGAAGCGCGCATAGCGCGCGCCCACGCTCGGCGGCACGCGGGCGACGACGCGGACGCCGTCGGGCGTGTCCTCGCGCACGAGGTCGCCGGCCAGCGCGTGCAGCTCGGCCAGGCGGGCGCCCTCGTCGTATGGGAGCAGCAACTCGACCTCCTGCAGCGTGCGCGCGAACTCAACCTCGATGCGCTCCCTCAGCGCCTCCAGACCCTCGCCGGTGACGGCCGAGACCAGGAGCGCATCGGGATGGCGTCGGGCCAGCTCGCGGCGGCGGTCTTCGTCGATCAAGTCGGCCTTGCCGAGCACGAGGACCCGTGACTGCTCCTTGGCTCCGATCTCGGTCAGCACGTCCTCGACCGCTGCGGTCATGGCCAGCAGCTCCTCCTCGGCCGCCGAGGCGTCGACGACGTGCAGGATCAGATCCGCCCGCTGGGTCTCCTCGAGCGTGGCTCCGAATGCGTCGACGAGCTGGTGGGGGAGCTTGCGAATGAAACCGACCGTGTCGGTGAGCAGGTAGTCGCGCCCGCCCGCGCGGAGCGTGCGGGTGGTCGGGTCGAGGGTGTGGAAGAGCCGGTCGCGGACGCCCGCGTCGGAGCCGGTGAGCGCGTTGAGCAACGTGGACTTGCCGGCATTCGTGTAGCCCGCCAGCGCGACCGAGGGCAGGTCGGCGCGCTCGCGCTCGGCGCGCATCACCGATCGGCTCGAGCGCACGTGGGCGAGCTTGCGCTTGAGTGCCGCGATCCGGTCGCGGGCGAGCCGGCGGTCGGTCTCGATCTGCGTCTCGCCGGGACCGCGGGTGCCGATGCCGCCGTCGATCCGGCCCGCACCGAGCCGTTCGAGGTGGGTCCACAGACCGCGCATCCGCGCCAGGTTGTACTCGAGCTGCGCCAGCTCGACCTGGAGCTTGCCCTCGGCACTGTGGGCGTGGTCGGCGAAGATGTCGAGGATGATCGCGGTCCGGTCGATGACCGGCAGGCCGAGCGCCGCCTCGAGGTTGCGCTCCTGGCGCGGGGAGAGCTCGTCGTCGCAGGCGACGAGGTTGGCGTCCGCGCGGGACAGATCGGCCTTGAGCTCCTCGAGCTTGCCGGGGCCCAGATACGTGTTCGGATGGGGGTGCTCGCGCCGCTGCACCATCTCGCCGACGCCCGCCACCCCTGCGGTGCGCAAGAGCTCTCTGAGCTCGGCCAGCTGTTCCTCATCGCCGTCCGGCGGGAGCGCGGCGATCAGATAGGCCCGCTGACGCGCGCGACCGGCCGACGGCTGGCCGTGATTTCCGTTGGCGGATTGCTCTTTACGCCCGTGGCGCGTTCGCTGCACTCAGTTCATGGTAGCCGCGGCTCGGGCGGCGCTCGGCTTGGGCCTACGTAGGATAGGCCCTTATGTGATGTGGACGTCGGCGGTGCCGAACTCGACCTTCTTGCCGCCACCGGTGACGTGGACGGTGATCGTGCCCGAGTGCGTGGTCCCGGTCGCCTTGTCCACCAAGGTCACCTTGCAGTCGAATGAGACCCCGTCGTTGGGCTTCTCACCCGACGGGCAGCTGACCGACTTGATCGTCGCGGCGCCGATCCGGTTGACGTCGTTGCGGATCAGGTCCTCGCCTGACTTGGGGTCGATCGTGGTCGTGCCGCAGGCCGACAGAGCGACCCCCGCGAACAGCACCGGTACACCGAGTAGCGCCGGCCTCCGCCGGCGCGGTCTGCTGGTCATCTACGAGCACCTCCTCAAGCCTCGTATCGGGTGTGCGCCAGCGGGCACACTAACCGCTCCGGATGTCGGTGCAAGCTGATTACAGCTGCCGCAGCCGCTCGACGGCCTCGAGCAGGCGCTCATCGGGCGTGGTCAGCGAGATCCGGAAGAAGCCCTCGCCGTGGGGCCCGTAGGCACCTCCGGGGGAGATCACGACCGCGGCCTGCTCGAGCACGTGCTCGCAGTACTCCGCGGCCGAGTCGAATCCCTCCGGTACCGGCGCCCAGATGTAGATCGTCCCCTTCGGCGGCGTGACGTGGACGCCGGCCTGGGCGAGCGCATCGCAGACCAGGTCGCGACGGCGCTGATAGACCGCGTTCATCGCCTTGACGTCGGCGTCGAGAACGGGCGCGAGCGCGGCCGCGCCGGCGAGCTGGATCGCGTCGAAGAGCCCCGAGTCGATGTTCGACTTCAGTCGCCAGTAGTGCGAGATCGCTTCGGCGTTGCCGACGATCGCCGCGCACCGCCACCCGGTCATGTTGTAGCCCTTGGAGAGCGAGAACACCTCGACGCCGACGTCCTTGGCGCCCGGCGTGGCCAGGAACGACGGCGCCACGTAGCCGTCGTAGGTGGTCTCGCTGTAGGCGTTGTCGTGCACCGCGAGCACGTCGTGGCGGCCGGCGAGGTCCACGACCGCATCGAACAGGCCGTCGGGCACGATCGCGCCGGTCGGGTTGTTGGGGTAGTTGAGGAACATCAGCCGGGCGCGCTCGAGCGCGCTCGCGGGGATCGCCTCGAGGTCGGGCGCGAACCCGCGCTCGGGCACGAGCCCCATCAGGACCGGCTCGGCGCCGGCCAGCAGCGGCCCGGCGGTGTACACCGGGTAGCCGGGGTCGGCGGCCAGCGCCACGTCACCGGGATCGAGGAAGGCGAGGTTGAGGTTGAAGATGCACTCCTTGGCTCCGATCGCCGGCATCACCTCGGTCTCGGGGTCGAGCGTGACACCGAAGCGGCGTTGGTAGAAGGCCGCGACCGCCTCGCGGAACTCCGGGCGCCCGCGGTTGGAGGGGTAGGTGTGGGTACTCGGGTCCGCCACCGCCCGCTGGGCGGCGGCGACGATCGGCGGGTACGTCGGCGTGTCGGGGTCCCCGATGCCGAGGCTGATCACATCGACGCCGGCGGTGCGCTTGGCGGCGATCTTGCGCTCGAGCTCTGCGAACAGGTACGGCGGTATCTGCGTCAGGCGGCTACTCGGTTTCATGCAGCTCCTCGATGAACTCCGCGGCCAGCGCGCCCCGGAACACGGGGACCGCCCAGCCGCTCAGGTTGACGTGTAGGTCCTCCCCCACCTCGACCTCGAGCTCGCCGCCGTCGAGTTCGACGGTCACCGGTGAGTCTCCACTCCGCAGCACGTGGGCGACCGCGGCGCCGGTGGCGCCGGTTCCGCTGCTCAGCGTCTCACCCGCTCCGCGCTCGAAGATCCGGGCCCGGATCCGGTCCGGCGCGAGCACGGCGAACCAGGACACGTTGGTCCGGTTGGGAAACAGCTCGTGGCGCTCGATCGCGGGGCCGATCGCCGGCAGGTCGAGCGCGGCCAGCGCGTCCACGTCGGCGACCGCGATCACGCACTGTGGATTACCGATCTGAACGTGCTGAAAGCGCCACGTACGGCCGGCCGCGACCAGCTCGCCGGCGCCGTCCTCGGCTCCGCCCGGGTACTCGGCGGAGCGCAGCCGGGCGCGGCCCATGTCGACCGTGACCGTCGTGGGCGAGGTGATCGTCGGGCGGATCTCGCCGGCGGCGGTGATGATCGAGAACGTGTCCGAGTCGGTCCAGCCCCGGTGGCGCAGGTAGAGGATCGCCTCGCGGGCGCCGTTGCCCGACAGCTCCGCCTCCGACCCGTCGGGATTGAAGATCCGCAGGCGGGCCACATAGCCCGGCTCGTCGGGCAGCGAGAGCAACAGGATCCCGTCCGAGAACACGCCGGTGTGACCCGCGCAGATGGCGCGGATCCGGGCGGGGGTCAGCGCGAACGGGAGCGCCTGCTCTTCGACGATCATGTAGTCGTTGCCGAGCGCGTGCCACTTCTCGAAGTCCACGCGGCGGCAGTGTATGGGGAGTCGGGCGGCGGCGATCCGTGGCGGTCAGCGTTCGCGACCGGTGACCCCCGCGCCCTGCAGCCACAGCGCCAGCGCCTGATCGGCCACCTCGTCCGCCGAGCGGCCGCCGACGTCGATCAGGTCGGTTCCGGCAAGCTTGCGCATCCAGGTGAGCTGGCGGCGGGCGTAGTTGCGCGTGCGCCGTTTCATCCCCTGGAGGTCGCCGGTCAGCAGTTCCTCGAAGCCGAGCGCCTTGCGCGCCGTGATCGAGGCGCCGGCGGCGTTGGCGCGGCGCACCTCCGCCTCGGCGCCGGCGGCGACCATCTGGTCGACCCGCTCGTCGATGCGCGCATAGAGCCGCTCTCGCTCCATCGTCAGGCCGATCAGCAACGTCGGGTGGCGGACCGAGTCCGACCACAGCTCCGAGTCCGCGCCGGGGCGCTCGAGCTCGCCGGCGTCGAGCAGCTCCAACGAGCGGACGATGCGCTGCCGGTCACCGGGCTCGATCTCGTCGGCAGCCCACGGCGCGCGCTCGGCGAGCACGGCGTGCAGCGCCGCCGGGCCGCGGAGGCGCAGCTCGGCCTCCCAGCGCTCCCGGATCCCCTCGGGGGGAGGTGGGCGCAGGCTCAGCTCACTGACCGCCGCACGCAGATAGAGGCCCGTGCCGCCAACCACGATCGGGCGCTCGCCTGCCGCCAGCAGGCCGTCGATCTCGGAGTGCGCGAGCTCCGCGTACTGCCCGACGCTGAACGTCGCGTCAGCCGGGAGGAACGAGATCAGGCGGTGCTCGAGCGCCGCGCGCTCGGCCGCCCCGGCCGCCCCGGTCAGCAGCTCGAGGCCGGCGTAGACCTGCATTGCATCGGCGGACACGGCAACGGGCCGCTCGCCGCGCTCGCGCAGCCGGCCGGCGAGCGCGATCGCCACCTCGGTCTTCCCGACCCCGGTCGGCCCGAACAGTGCGATCACCTCGGCCGGGCTCATCGCGCTCAGTATCGTTGAGCGACGCCGACGGGCGGAGATCATCGGCTCTCGTACTCGACCTGGAGGATGAGATGGCACGCCCACACAAGCAGATCAACCTGGCCGATGTTGGGGACGCGGCGCCGGCGGGCGGCTTCGGAGATCGATGGGAGGCACGCGTCGCCCGCGTGGATCTCGAGGCCGAGCAGACCGGGGTGACGCACTTTCGCCTCCGGCCTGGGAAACGTTCGCCGTTCGCTCATCGGCACGCGCGCGCTGAGGAGGTATACGTGATTCTCGCCGGCACTGGGCGAGTCAAGCTCGATGACGAGATCGCGGATGTCCGGATGCTTGACGCGATCCGGATTGCGCCGGAGGTCGTCCGCGCCTTTGAGGCAGGCCCCGATGGTCTGGAGTTTCTCGTTTTCGGCCCTCATCACGAAGCCGACGGTGAGCAAGTCGACGACGTGTGGGTCCAGTGAGACACACACTGCTATCGAAGGGGTCGAATGAAGCAGTGAGCTTGACTGGATCGAGCGGTCCCATCACACCTTTTGGGCTTGTGTTGGCCGTGGCCCTTACACTCCCGCCGCGTGAATCTCGTCAGCGGGAACGTGCTCCTGACCGGCGCCACCGGCGGGATCGGCCACGCGATTGCGCGTGCCTTCTCGGACCACGGAGCCGATCTCGTGCTGACCGGCCGCCGCGCCGATGTGCTCGAGCCGCTCGCGGCCGAGGTCGGAGGCCGAGCGCTCGCCTGTGACCTCGGGGATCCGCACGACGTCGAGCGCCTCGTCGCCGAGGCGGGCCCGATCGACGTGCTCGTCGCCAATGCCGCGCTGCCGGCCAGCGGACCCCTGCTCGAGTACACGCCGGAGCAGATCGACCGGGCGCTGCAGGTCAACCTGCACGCCCCGATCATGCTCGCCCGCGCGCTCGCGCCGGCCATGGTGCAGCGCGGGCGGGGCCACCTCGTGTTCATCTCCTCCATGGCCGGGAAGGCCGCCGCGCCCGGCTCGTCGCTCTACTCCGCGACCAAGTTCGGGATCCGCGGGTTCGCGCTGTGCCTGCGCGAGGATCTCCGCGCCGGCGGCGTCGGCGTCTCGATCGTGTTCCCCGGCTTCATCCGCGACGCGGGCATGTTCGCCGACACCGGTGCGAGCCTGCCTCCCGGGATCGGCACCCGCACCCCGCAGCAGGTCGCGTCCGCTGTCCTGCGCGCGATCGAGCGCAACCGGGCCGAGATCGACGTCGCTCCGGCCAGCCTGCGGTTCGGGAGCATGTTTGCCGGCCTGGCGCCGCAGACCTCGGCCTCGGTCAGTCGCCTGATCGGCAGCGACCGTGTCTCGGCGTCGATCAGCGAGGCGCAGCGCGACAAGCGCTGAGGGCGCGGGCCGGGGCCGCGGCGCTGTGCCGCGGGGTGTGCCGGCGCTGCGGTGAAGGGTGCGCCGGCGCTGCGGCGGTGGGTGCGCCGGCGCTGCGCCGGCCGCCCGGCCCGGGCGTGCGTCAGCTGCGCACGATCGAGTGCTCGCCGGTGACCGAGGCCATCGTGGCGATGATCTCGTCCGCGAGCTGCGCGCCGTCGTCGGCGCTCTCGGGCGTCGCCTGGACGCGCACGACCACCTCGTCGCCGTCGATCTCCTGCAGCAGCACGCGTGGCTTGGCGCCCGTCGGCGTCGAGATGCCTTCGTCGAGCATCTGCTGCACCTGGGAGGCCTTGATGCCGGCGCTGAGGCGGATCTTCACGTCCACCGGCTCGGGCTCGCGCAGCGGCACCACGGCGGATGAGAGCACCACGCTGTTGGGGATCATGATCCGGTCCGCCCCCCGCGCCAGCGTCGTATAGAGCAGGCCGAGTGAGCTGACCACGCCCTCGGTGGTCCCCCCGAGCGGGCCCGCCTGCAGCCGCACGCGCTCCCCGACGCGGAACGGGCGTGCGCTCAGCAGCACCATCCCGGCGATCAGGTTGCCGAGCGTCTGCTGGGCGGCAAGTCCGAAGACGACTGCGGTGAACGCGCCGCCGACGGCCAGCGTCTGCGGTTGGATGCCGACGATCCGCAGCGCCGCCAACGCGGTGATCAGCAGCGTCACGAGCCGGATCAGGAAGCCGACCGTGCCGGCGGTGGCGGGATCCATCCGCCGGAAGAAGGTCGGCGCCGCCGCGCGGCCGATGTCGCGGGCCAGCGCCCAGCCGATGACGACGAGCGCCAGCGCGGTGGCGATGTGGACCGGCGTGTCCAGCCCGGCGCCGAACAGCGTCTTGCGGTTGGAGTAGACGATGAGCACGGCGACGAGCGCGCCGAGCAGCAGCACCGCCTCGGTGCGCGCGCGGCGGACCGTCTCCTGGCTCACCTGCTTGGCCAAGCCGACCTTCTCCCACGCGTGACTGCGCGTCTCGAACATGCGCTCGAGATACAGGTCCCGGCGGGCGTGGTCGTGGCCGTCGGATGGTTTCTGATTGCGCTTGAACATGGATTTGGGTCGGTGTCAATCGTGCGCACGTGCTGCCCACTCGGCAGCCCGCGCAATCGGGGTCATGCAACGCGGTGGTACGACAGCTACCACCGTCACGGCTCACCGGTTTCACGACCGTGTCGCGAGCGAGCTCAGACGCGCGCACCCGACCCGGCAAGCACACGTTCCATCTCAAAATAGCCGCTCCTGTTGTTGGGCGCCGGTTAGGTCGGGCCCGGGGGGCTGCCTGACCCCCCGCTCGAAGCGCAGATTGGGCGGTGCTCGTCGCATCCGTTCCGAAGGCGACAGCTCGGGTCCCTTCACGAGCCGCGCCAGCCGGCGTCGCTCCTCGACGGGGGCATAGGCCCGTTTCCGGTACAGCCGCGCGTAGCGCTCGACGAGCTCGGGCCGGTGCGCGCGCAACCAGTCGAAGAACAGCTCGTGGACGTCTCCGCGCAGGTGCAGCGCGATGCCGGTCACATACGAGGCCCCGGCCTCCGCGGCGAGCTCGAGGATCGCCTCCACCTGCTCAGGCGCGTCGTTGATGCCCGGCATCAGCGGTGCGATCAGCACCCCCGTCTCGATCCCCGCCCGCGTCAGCTCCGCGACCGCCTCCAGTCGCGCCCGTGGATGCGGCGTGTGCGGCTCGGTCGCCCGCCACGCGCCCTCGTCGAGCGTGGGAACCGACAGCGCGGCGCTGAAGCTCGTCCGCGCCGCGATCTCACGCATCAGCGGCAGATCGCGCAGCAGCAGGGGCGACTTGGTCAGCACCGAGCACGGGTTTGCCGCGTCACGGAACGCCTCCCAGATCCCTGGCATCAGCTTGTAGCGGCCCTCGACCCACTGATAGGGATCGGTGTTGGTGCCCAGCGCCACGTGCTCGCCCTTCCACGACGGCCGCGCGAGCTCCGACCGGAGCAGCTCGGGCGCGTTGACCTTGACCACGATCTCGCGCTCGAAGTCCCGCCCGGCGTCGAAATCGAGGTATCGGTGCGTCGGGCGGGCGAAGCAATACGCACACGCATGCGTGCAGCCGCGGAACGGGTTGATCGTCCACCGGAACGGCATCTGCGACGCCTCCGGCACCCGGTTCAGGATCGACTTGGCGCGGATCTCGTAGAACCGCGTCTCGACCGCATCCGGCGCTCGGAAACGCCGCACAACCGCCGACTCTCGGTAGCCCGGCAGCCTCGCCTTCTCATCCGCCTCCGTGGTCAGGTTGTTCCATCGCACGAACGTATGTTCGCATAGCGGGCGGACGGAGCCAATCATGGAGCTCCACCACGAAGCCGGGTGCCTGGCCGTGAGCGAGTGCCATCCGCAGCCCGGTGCCCGGGATGCCGGCGCCGACCCAGGCGGCGCCGGCGTCCTACAGCCGGGTGCGCCAGTGCGGCTCGGCTCCGAGCCGCATCAGGTGCGCAAAGTGACCGAGTTCGACGGCGACCGCCTCGAGCGAGGTGGCGATCTCCGCGTCGGGAAGGCGGGTCGCCCGCGTCAGCAGTTCCAGCACCCCGATCGGGTTCCCGGCGTGATGGATCGGCACGAGCAGCGCCGAGCGCATCCCCTCGCGGGCGGCACTCGCGCAGCGGGCGTCGTCGACCGCCTCGAGCCCGGCCAGCCAGGTCGGGTGTTGCCCGGCCAGCGCTCGCCCGAGCTCCCCCGCGAGCGGCTGCGGTTTCTGCCAGGTCAGCGTCTCGAACGGACCGAGGTCGCTCGCCGCCCGGGTCCACATCGCGGTGCAGCGGAGCACCGCCTTGCGCGTTTCGGGGCACCATGCGGTGGCCGCATCCCATCCCCCCTCGGCGCCGATGATCCTGACCGCATTCCGCAGCCCGGTCCTCCAATCCGAGGCACCGGTCAGTGTCGCGGTGAGGTGGTGCTGGGCGGCGGGGCGCCAGCTGACCTCGGACACCGCCTCGCCCGCCTCGGGCGCCGCCGGGGGCTCCGCGCGCACCACGGGGTCGGGTGCGACCGCCGGCTCAGGCGCCGCCACGGGCTCCGGCCGGCGTGCTGCCGCCTCGGCCTCGCGGCGCGCGACGGTCCGGGCTGCCTGCGCCTCCTGACGAGCGGCCTCGAGGCCCGCCGTCGCGTCGGCGAGGTGGGCCCGGAGTGCCTCAGCCTCACGACGCCCTCGTTCGACCTCCTCTCGGAGCGCACCGAGCTCTTGGTCGGCGCCGACCCGTTGGGTCAAGAGCGCCGCCTCGGCGAGCTCCGCGCGTGCGCGGTGGGCCGCCACCGCCGCCTGTGCGCGCTCCGCCCGTGCTGCGTCGGCGGCGCCGGATCGCTCGCGCTCGCTGACGAGCGTCCGCTCGATCTCGGCGATTCGCTCGTGACCGGCCGACAACGCGCTCTCCAGCTCCGCGATCCGTATGCGCTCACCGGCCAGGGCCTGCTCGGCGGCCACGCGCTGAGCCTCAGCTCGTGCCAGCCCGGCTTCGATGCCTCCGGCCTCGGCACGGTCCTCCGCCAGCGCCACCTCGAGCTCGCCGAGGCGTGTCCGGGCGTGCTCGAGATCCCGCTCGTGCTGCTGGCGCCGCTCCTGTTCGACGTCGAGCCGCCGGCGCGCGTCCCCCAGTTCCCGCTCAAGCTTCTCGCGTCGGCTGCGCTCCTCTCCGATGACCCGCTCGAGCTCTTCCCGTCGCCCGCGCTCCTCTCCGAGCGCCCACTCGAGCTCCTCGACGCGGCCACGGGCGTGCTCGAGGTCCCGCGCGTGCTGCTCCCGTCGCTCCCGGAGGGAGTCGAGCTCTGTCAGCAGCTCCTGGGCGCGGCGCTCGGTATCGCCCGCCGCGGCCCGCGCGGCGTCGAGCTCCGCACCCATCCGGTGGCGCTCCTCGGCGAGCAGCCCGTTGAGCTCAGCCGTCACCGCCCGCGCCGCCTCGAGCTCCGCGCCCAGCCGCTGCCGCTCCTCCGCCGCTGCGCGCTCGGACTGCTCCCCGGCCGCCCGCTCCTCCCCCAGCTCTCGCTCGGACTGCTCGCGGCGCTCGCGCTCTCCCGCCAACTCGCTCACCAACCCGTCATCGACGCCTGCGGCCTGCGCGCGGACGTCGGCCAGCGCCGCCTCGAGTTCGCCGAGGCGCATCCGGGATTGCTCGAGCTCCCCGGAGACCTGTGCGAGCTCGGCCCTCACGCGCTCGAGCTCGCCGGCGAGCTCGGGATCGGCCGCGACCGGCCCGGTGGCCGCATGCGACTCGCCGGATCCCGGCGCCGGCTCACCGCCGGCGCTGAGACCCCACTCGGCGATCACATCGGCGCGGACCGAGTCGTCGCCGAGCCGGCTCCAGCGCTCGATCTGCATCAGGCGCGCGCACTCGGCGCGGGCAACGGCGGCATCGGCGACCGGGGCGGCCACGCCGCATACGGCCACGGGCACTCCACTCGAGTCACGCACGGCGAACCGCAGCGCGACCAGCGCCGGGCGGCTCTCGAAGGCCGACACCGTGTATTCGAACTCGAGCGGCTCCTGAGCGCCGTCGCCGCCGTTGGGCAGGCGCGGGCCGTCGACAGCCTGGCGGGTGCTCACCTCGGCGTCGGTGCGACCGGCGATCTCGTCGGGCTCGATTCCCAGGGCCGTGCTGTAGGCCCGGTTGACATGGACGTAGCGTCCGTCGAGATCCTTGAGCCAGACGATCGCCGGAATCCGGTCGAGCCATGGGCCGATCAGAGACTCAGGGCCGGCGCGAGGCTCGTGCCCGGCACCCGGCCGGACGCTCAGCAGCAGGTAGCGCTCACCGACCGGCCCGTGCAGGCACTCGGCCTGGGCGGCGACCGAGCCCTCGGGACCCCATACCGTCACGGTGGCGCGCTCGCACTCGTCGCGGATCAGGCCGTAGAGCTCCTCCCGGTGGTCGTCCCAGGCGGCGATCCAGTCGCCGAACCGCTCGCGAAAGCCCGAGGTGGCGCGCTCGAGCCCTCCTCGCGTGCTGATCAGGGCGAACGCGGGACCGATTGCCGCCGGGAGAACGGCGGCACCGTCATGGCTGCCGTAAGCATCTCCCACGCACCCGGTATCGGCGCCCCGGCGCGGTCGCGCACCCGCGCGGGCGGTCCGCTCGACGGTTGTCAGCGCGCGGCGCGGGCGAGCAATGATTCCGCGCCCGCGAGCGTCTGGCTCGTGGCGCTCGTGATCTCGACCGATACGACGTCGCCGGCCGTACCGAGACCGGCGAAGTTGACCACCTTGTTGTGGCGTGAACGGCCGCGCAGTCGGGTCGGATCGGTTCGAGAGGGTCCCTCGACGAGCACCTCGAGCGAGCGACCGACGAACCGCTGCGCGCGCTCGCGGGCTCGGCGCTGGATCACCTCGACCAGCCGCTCGAGCCGCTCGACCTTGACTGGGTGGGGGACCTGGTCGGGCAGTGTCGCCGCTTCGGTGCCCCGCCGCGGGGAGTAGATGAACGTGAACGCGCCGTCGTAGCCGACCTCCTCGGCGAGCGACAGCGTCTGCTCGAAGTCCGTCTTCGTCTCCCCCGGGAAGCCGACGATGATGTCGGTGGTGAGCGCGCAGTCGGGCACGTGCTCGCGGACCAGCGCCACCCGATCGAGGTAGCGCTCGCGGGTGTAGGTGCGGCGCATCCGCTTGAGGACGGGGCTCGAGCCGGACTGCAGGGGCAGATGGATGTGCTCGCACAGCGACGGGAGCTCGGCGTGGGCGCGGATCACGTCCTCGCGCATGTCCTTGGGGTGCGGACTCGTGTACCGGATCCGGTCGATGCCGCCGATCTCGTCCAGCCGGGTCAGCAGCTCGGCGAAGGAGGTGCGCTCCGCTCCGCGCAGATCGCGGCCGTAGGAGTTGACGTTCTGGCCCAGCAGCGTCACCTCGCGGACGCCGTCGGCGGCCAGGCGCCCGACCTCGTCGATCAACTCGGCGGCGTTGCGACTGACCTCGCGCCCGCGGGTCGAGGGGACGATGCAATACGAGCACACGCAGTTGCAGCCGACCGAGATCTGCAGCCAGGCCTGGAAGTCCCGGGCGCGCTTGGCCGGCAGGTGGCCGGTGAAGCCCTCGAATTCGAAGAAGCCCTGCGCGGTCAGGGAGTCGCTGGTCAGGAACTCGGCCAACTTGTGGACCTGCCCCGGCCCGAAGGCGACGTCGACGAACGGGAAACGGGCGAACACCTCCTCCTTGACCGACTGCGCCCAGCATCCGCCGACGCCGACGATCCGCTCCGGATGCTCGGTCTTGAGCCGCTTGGCGTGACCCAGGTGGGCGAGCAGCTTGTTGTCCGCGGCCTCCCTGATCGAGCACGTGTTGAACAGGATCACGTCGGCCTCGTCGCGCGTGCCGGCCTCGGCGTAGCCGAGCGACTCGAGCATGCCCTTCATCCGCTCGGAATCGTGGGCGTTCATCTGGCAGCCGAACGTGGTCACGTGGTAGCGCCTCATCGCGCCAAGGGTACCGACGAGGGCTCCGACCGGGCCCGGCTCAGCGCGCGTACTCGACGGCGCGGGACTCCCGGATCACCGTCACCTTGATCTGGCCCGGGTACTCGAGCTCCTTCTCGATCTCGCGGGCGATGTCGTGGGAGAGGATCGTCGCCGCGTCGTCGTCGATGTCGCCCGGCACGACCATGACGCGGATCTCGCGGCCGGCCTGCATCGCGTAGACCTTGTCGACGCCCTTGTGGCGGGTGGCGATCTGCTCGAGGTCCCGCAGCCGCTTGACGTACTGCTCGAGCGACTCGCCGCGCGCTCCCGGCCGCGCCCCCGAAAGTGCGTCGGCGGCCTGCACGATCACTGCTTCGATCGTCTGCGGCTCGACCTCGTTGTGGTGGGCCTCCATCGCGTGGGCGACGGCCTCGGACTCGCCGTACTTGCGGGCCAGGTCGCCGCCGACGAGCGCGTGCGGTCCCTCGATCTCGTGCGTCACGGCCTTGCCGATGTCGTGCAGCAGCGCTGCGCGCCGGGCCGTCTTGGGGCTGGCCCCGAGCTCCTCGGCCATCATCGCGGCGAGGTGCGAGACCTCGATCGAGTGGGCGAGCACGTTCTGGCCGTAGCTGGTCCTGAAGCGCAGGCGTCCGAGCAGCCTGACCAGCTCCGGATGCAGGCCCTGGACGCCGGCTTCGAACGCGCCCGCCTCGCCGAGTTCGATGATGTGGCTCTCGAGCTCGGAGCGCGCCTGGTAGTACATCTCCTCGATCCGCGCCGGGTGGATGCGCCCGTCTTGGAGCAGCTTCTCAAGCGTGAGGCGGGCGATCTCGCGCCGCACCCCGTCGAACCCTGAGAGCACGACCGCGCCGGGCGTGTCATCGATGATGAAGTCGACGCCGGTGAGGTTCTCGAGCGCGCGGATGTTGCGTCCCTCGCGGCCAATGATGCGGCCCTTCATGTCATCGGCGGAGAGCTGGACCACGGACACCGTCGTCTCGGCCGCGTGCCCGGCCGCCAGGCGCTGCATGCACACCGAGAGGATGTTGCGCACGCGCCGTTCGGCCTCGCGCTTGGTCTCCTCCTCGATCTGGCGGATCCGCCGCGCGGCGTCGTGGCGGCTCTGGTCCTCGATCTCCTTGAGCAGCATCTGCTTGGCCTGGGAGGCAGACAGACCCGAGATTCGCTCCAGGTCCCGCTCGTGATCGGCGCGCCGGGCCGCGAGCGCCTCGCGTTCGCGCTCGAGCTCGACCTCGCGCTTGTCGAGGGCGTCCTCGCGCCGCGCGAGCTCCGTGCGGCGCTCACGCAGCTCGGTCTCGAGCTCGGCCGTCGGCGCCGGCGCGGGGCTCGCCGCGGCAGCGGCCGGCCGCGCCGCCGCATGCGTGCGTCCATACACGAGCGCAGCGAGCACTATTCCGACCGCAATCAGCGCTGCGGCACCGATGATCTCCATGGTCGTTCCTCTCCTGACAGCCGGAGCGCGAGCCCCGACCCTTCACGTTTCAGTTGTGGGAGCGACCGAGCGGCCCGTGCCAGAAGCACGAACGGATGCCCGAAAACAGGCGACGAGATGGTCGCCCTTCAGTCGGCGGCTATGGATTCTCTCTTCGAAGTCGAGGGCCGCGTGGCCCGTTGGTGGCTGCCGTCAACGTTGAATTACCGGGATCCAGGAATCAAGATATTTGCTGGTGTTTTCTGGCCTTACGGGCCATTCGTTCGCTGGGTGCATCGTAGTACCGGGGACAACGCCACGCAAACATGCTCCACCGATGTTGCCCGCCGTCGCGGTGCCGGCGCTCACTCACCCCGGGCGAAAGCGGCCAGGGCATCGAGCGCCAGCTCGCTCTCGTAACCCTTGCGCACGAGCACCCCGAGCGCCCGCTCGCGCTCGCGCCGATCCGCGGGTGGCGACTGGAAGCGGCGGCGCAGCAGCGCCACCGCGCGATCCAGCTCACTCTCGGCGTCGGCGCCGGCGAGCGCCGTCTCGGCCACCTCGCGCTCGATTCCCCGTCCGATCAAGCCGCGCCGGATCCGCTCCGCGCCCCAGCCTTCCAGTTCGCGCTTGTCCTCGGCGAACAGGCGGCCGAAGCGGGCATCGTCGAGCTGGCCCTGTTCGCCGAGCAGCCGCAGAACCTCCTCGACCGTCTGCGGCTGCACCCCCTTGGCATCCAGGTGGCGGCGAACCTCCTCGACGCTGTGCTCACGACGGTCGATGTACCGGTACGCGAACGCCAGCGCGTGCTCGACGCGCGTGACGGGATCCTGTGCGGGCTCGGCGGGCGAGCTCTGCCCCACGCTATGCCGCCTTGTCGCCGACCGCCTCCACCGCCGCCAGCGCTGCTGCGTCGTCGCG
>DATMGZ010000126.1:0-19725 GCA_035555155.1 Solirubrobacteraceae bacterium
GATCTCGAAGACGGTGAACCTGCCGCAGACCGCGACGGTCGAGGACATCGCCGATGCCTACATCCAGGCCTGGCGTCTCGGCATCAAGGCGCTGGCCATCTATCGCGACGGGTCCAAGACCGCGCAGGCGCTGCGCACCGACGCCGAGCAGGACGCGCCGGCGCCGGCCCTATCGGAGGCCGACATCGACGCGGCCGTCAAGGAGGCGCTGGCCAAGGCGCCGCCGAAGCGCCGGCGGATGCCGCGCGAGCGCCAGTCCATCACGCACAAGTTCTCGATCGGCGGCCATGAGGGCTACATCACGGCCGGGATGTACGACGACGGCTCGGTCGGCGAGATCTTCCTCACCGACATCGGCAAGGAAGGCTCAACCCTGCGCGGGATGATGAACTCGTTCGCGACCGCGATCTCGATCTCGCTCCAGTACGGGGTGCCGCTCGAGACACTCGTGCGCAAGTTCAGCTACATGCGCTTCGAGCCCGAGGGCATGACCTCCAACCCGGAGATCCCGTTCGCCAAGTCGATGCCCGACTACATCATGCGCTGGCTGGCCTCGCGCTTCCTGGACACCGACCTCCAGGAGGAGCTGGGGATCCTCACCCCCGAGGTGCGGGCCCGCAAGGCGGCGCAGGACGCGGCCAGCTCGCATATCGGCGACACGGCGGGCCCGAGCAACGGCGAGTCCGCCGGACCCCGGCCCGAGGCCGGCGCCGGCGGTGCCACGGCGACCGGACCGCTGGCCCCCACCGCGGCGCTGACCGACGATCCGCCGGTGCTGCCGGTGGTGCGCCAGGGCCTCGACCTCGGGCCGGCCTGCCAGCAGTGCGGCGGCATGATGCAGCGCACCGGCAGCTGCTACACGTGCTCGAGCTGCGGGTTCAACACCGGTTGCGGTTGATGTGATCGGCGCCCCGGGCGCGCGCTGGCCCGGGATGTCGGAGGCCGATCACGAGACTGTCCAGGAGCCCCGTCAGCGATGGCGGGGCTCCCGTGTTTGGGGACCCGGAACTCGGGCTGGCCACGTGTGGATCCGCCTCGCCGGCGCGCGAGCTGGAGCGCGACGTTGACTCGGCGGTAGCCTCGTGCCATGGCGACGACGCAGGTGATCCGCAACGAAGCGTTCCCCGATCTGGCCGACGAGGTGTTGTTCCCACGCCTGTCTGACACCAAGCTCGCGTGGCTGGGCAAGCGTGGGCGGCGGCGGACAGTTGCCGCCGGCGAGATGCTCTACGAGCACGCCGTCCGCGACGCGCCGTTTTTCGTCATCGAGCACGGGCTCGTCGAGTTCATCGATCGCAAGCCGGGCAAGGACGTGTACATCGCCCAAGCCGACAGTCGCACGTTCATCGGCGACATCGCCGTGTTCACCGGTGAGCCCACGATCAGCGCCTGTGTCGCTGTCGAACCGACGGACGTGATCGAATTCGACCGCTCCAAGCTGCGGGAGATGGTCGCCCGCTGGCCGGAGTTCGGCGAGCACATCTTCGCCACGCTGCTGGAACGTCGTGCATGGCACGAGGCTCGCGGCCAAGGGGTCATGCGTCTCATCGCCCCTCGCGGGTCCCGCCGGGCCTTCGAGGTCCGCGATCTGCTCGAGCGCAACCTCCTGCCGGTGCGGTACTTCGATGTCGACAGCGACGCGGAGAGTGCCGCTCTGCTGAAGTGGCTCGACATCCCGCGGTCCGAGACTCCGGTTCTGGTCCACGCGACGGACGTGATGCGCAACCCCTCCGCAGCGCAGGTCGCGCGGTCGCTCCGCCTCCGCGCGGAGGTCGAGGGTGAGCGATTCGACCTGGTGGTGCTCGGCGGCGGACCAGCCGGTCTGGCGGCCGCGGTGTACGGTGGATCGGAGGGACTGAGGACGTTCGTCGCGGAAGCCTGGGCGCCCGGCGGTCAGGCTGGGACGAGCACTCGGATCGAGAACTACCTCGGCTTTCCGAGCGGCATCTCCGGCGCCCAGCTCACGCGCAACGCGACGCTCCAGGCGCGTCGCTTCGACGCGGTGCTGTCGAGCTTTCACCGCGTGGTCGAGCTGGCCGACGGACCCGAGGGGATTCTGCGCGTGGACCTCGACGACGGTCAGCACGTGCTCGCCCGCGCGATCGTGATGGCGACCGGCGCACGGTGGCGTGAGCTCGACGCTGAGGGCATCGACCGCTTCCGCGGCGCGGGCGTGTACCACGCCGCGATGGCCGGCGACGCGGAGCGCTGCCGCGACGAGGACGTGATCGTCGTCGGTGGCGGCAATTCTGCGGGCCAAGCAGCGGTGCACCTGGCCTCGCGGGCACGCAGCGTACGCATCGTTGTGCGCGGCAAAGCCCTCAGCTCGACCATGTCGCGCTACCTGATCGACCGGATCGAGCGCTCCCCTCGTATCGAGGTGATGACCGAGACCGAGGTGGCCGCCGTGCATGGTACCGGCACGGTGGAGTCAGTCAGCCTCCGTGACTCCCGCTCGGGCAACGTCGCGCCCGTGGCCGTGACGTCGGTCTTCGTGATGATCGGCGCGATCCCGTGCAACGAGGCGGCGAAGGGGATGCTTGCCCTCGACCCCGCCGGCTACTTGTTGTGCGGCGCGGCGGCGGCTGGCTGCGACGGGCACCTGGCCTGGCCGCTGAAGGACCGCGAGCCGCATCTCCTCGAGACGATCCGCCCAGGCGTGTTCACCGCCGGTGACGTGCGCGCCGGGTCGACGAACCGAGTGGCGGGCGCGGTCGGCGACGGCGCCCTCGCCGTCCGGTTCGCACACGACGTACTCGCGGGTTAGTTTAGTGGAGTGACCTGGAACGGTGAGGCGAGCGAGTGCACGCCGGGGACGGCCCGGTGTCTGCTCACCTACCGCCTCGGCCTGACCCGGCCACCCGATCAAGCGGCGCCGCCCGATTAGGACACGCCACCGGACAGGCCGGCGGTCACCGCCGAAGACGGCGACGCGCGTGGAACCGGCACGCTGTCCTCGAGTCGCTGCAACGCCCCCACGGCAGGAAGTGCGATCGCGGCCAGGATCAGGGCAGCGGCCATGAGCGCCACACTTGGCCCCCCGAACGCGTCCAACATCGGCACGAGCAATGAGCCGGCGGCGAGGCCAAGCATCGCCATGCCCTCGAGCAGCCCGAACACGCGGCCTCGCACGGCCGCCGGCGCCACTCGCACGAGAATCGTCCGGCCGGAGACGTCAAGCAGGCTGCGGGCACCTCCGGCGGCGGCCAGCAGCAGGAACGCGTCCAGCTGCGTCGGCCGTGTGCCGAGCAGGGCGAGCATCAGCGCCCACCCCAGAGCCGAGGCGATAGCGGGCCTGGCCAGACGCCGGCGACCGATCAACAGGACCGCGACGAGCGAGCCCACCAACCCGCCGGCGCCGAACGCCGCGGTGAGAAACCCGGCGCCCGGCGCGCCGAGGCCGAGCACGCGGATCGCCAGCACGACGAGGCCCACGTCGAGCACTCCGATGACCAGGTACTGGATTCCCAGCAGGGAGATGAGCAGCTTGAGATCGCCACGCTCCTGCATGACCAGGCGCGGGCTCGGCTCTTCGAGCTCGACCGGCAGTGGGCAGCTCATGCCTGCGGGCGCGATCCCGACGGCGAGCACCGCCGAGAACAGAGTGCAGACGGCGCAGGCAGCCACGGCCGCACCGGGTCCGTCGAGCGCAATCAGGAGGCCCGCCAGCGCCGGCCCAGCGAGCACACCCGCGTTCTCGACCCATCCCGAGAGCACGTTGACTGCGGTGATCCGTTCGCTCGCGCCGACCAGCGCCGGGACCAACGCCGCCTGCGCAGGCCGCGTGGTGGTCACAGCGACTGCAGCCGAGACCGCCGCCGCGTAGACGAGCAGCTCAGGCGCAGCCGACAACATCAGCAGCGCCGTGGCAGCGAGCGCGCCGGCCTGCAGCCGATAGCCGCACCGCAGCGCCTCGGCCGCGCCGCGGTGATCGATCGACCGGGCCAGGACGGGCGCGAGTGCTGCAGCGGGCAGCAGCTGAGCCACGGCGATGATCGCCGCCGCAGTGGCGCCGCCGCGCTCGAAGCCGTACACGAGCACGGACACCCAGACGCCGTATTCGGCCACGTTGAAGCCGGTGAAAGCAAGCTCGAGCCGGCGGACACCGACGTCCTCGAGCTCGCGCCGCAAGACTGCGCCGCGTCGCACGCCACCCTCACTGCCGCAGCATCGCGGGGACCCTTCCGGCCGACGCGTACCGTCGTGACGGCCGATCCGAGCCCCCCGAACATGCCCCCATGGGCACGGGTGCGCTGGCCAGCCAGCGCAGCGCTCGCTCCACGTCGGCGCGTGCGGTGGTGTGATTCATGACGCACATGCGGATCGCGTAGCGGCCGCCGAGACGCGTCGTTGAGAGGAGCCCTGCTCCCGTCGCCTCGAACCGCGAGACGAGCTCGGCGTTGGCCGCCGCCACCGCCTGCTCGTCGCGCAGGCCAGGGAAGCACCGGCGAAAGCAGACGACACCGAGGGTTGCCGGGCAGAGCAGCTCGAGCGACGGATGCTCCTCCACGAGCCGCTCGGCGAGCCGGGCCAGATCGAGCGATCGGTCGATCGCTGCCGTGAACGCGTCCGCGCCGAAGCTGCTGATCGACAGCCAGACCTTCAGCGCGCGAGCGCCGCGCGTGAGCTGCGTCCCGCGGTCACAGAAGTCGACCTCGCGACTGCGGTAGTCCTGCAGATAATCGGGAGCGATCGCGAACGCCCGCTCCAGCCGTCCCGGTTCGCGTACCAGCACGCAGCCGCACTCGATCGGCTGATAGAGCCACTTGTGGGGATCGAGAGTGATCGAATCAGCCCGCTCGAGACCGGCCAGCAACCGGCTTCCACGGTCGGTCAGCGCGGCGAACCCGCCGTATGCGGCATCAACGTGCAGCCATAGACCCCACTCTCGGCAGACCTGAGCGAGCTCGGCGAGGGGATCGATGGCACCGGTGTTCGTGGCTCCCGCGTTGGCCACGACGATCAGCGGTTGCAAGCCGTCGTGCTCGTCGCGCTCGAGCGCGTGCCGCAACGCGTCCACCCGCACCCGATATCGCCCGTCGGTCGCCAGACTCCGGATCCGCGCCGGGTCGAAGCCGAGCAGCCGCGCGGCACGTGTCACGGACGAATGCGTCTGGTCTGAGGCGTACACCACCGCGCGGGCTGCATCCCGCCCGCTGAGGTGCTCCCGCGCACAGGCGAGCGCGGTCAGGTTCGCGGCCGAGCCGCCGCTGACCAGGACGCCGTCGGCGTCCGTCGGGTAGCCGATCCATTGTTTGAACCAATCGAGCACGACCAACTCAAGATGGCTCGGACCGGCGGCCGAGCTCCAGCTGCCAACGTCGAGATCAAGCGCGCTGGAGATCAGATCTCCGAGTGCGCCGGCAAACGTGCTCGACGCCGGGATGAAGGCGAAGTACCCCGGGTGCGACAGCCGGCTCGTGAAGGTCAGCACATGCTCGTCGAGCGTCTCCAGCAGCTGCGACCAAGCCGTCGGGCCGGAAGGAATATCGGTACCGATCCGCTCGGCGAGCTCCCCGGGATCGCCCCGCCGCATCGCCGGCGTGCTTGCATCGGTGAGCCGACTGACCAGCAGATCGATGGTTCGGTAGCCGATCTCGCGCATCTGAACCGCCGACAGCGAAAGCGGATCAGCATCTGGCGCAACGTCAGCCAGAGTTGGTTCGGAGAGATCTCGCCGTGGCGAGGCCCCAGGCCCGTTCGCCGGTCCCATCGCAGCCCCCTTGATTCTCTTCGCGGTCCGTCTCCTCCCGGTCTACATGCAGCGCGCGAGCGGATGTGTGACAGCAACCGGCTGTGTGACATCACGCTCAGTCGCGGGCCGGCCGTCACGCGCCCTCGACCGCGCGGCGGGTCGCGGGGTCAGCGACGGAGCGTGCGGAGAGCGCCGACCTGCTCGAGCAGCTGCTCGAACTCGTCCGAGTCGAACTCCGTGACGGCTTGTGCGTACAGCGCCAGCCCCCAGTCGATCAGCTCGGGATCGGGTTCTTCGTTGTGGCGAATCACCGCCCACAGGGTCCAGCCGTACTTGGACATCAGCGCCCACAGCCGGGCCCGGGCGACGAGCGCCGGGTCGGCCTCGCCGAAGTAGTGCCCGGTCAGCTCGTCGAGCTGCTCGAGCGAGAGATGCGACTCAGACCACGCGTCGCCGAGGTCCGAACAGGGATCGTTCTGCCCCGAGTAGTCGTAGTCGATCAGCCGCAGCCCGTCGGGCGTGTCGAGGAAGTTCTCGGCCACGAGGTCGTTGTGACAGGAGACGAGCGGCACCGGATGCGCGGCGAAGACGCGCTCGATCCGCGCGACATGCTCGCCGTAGCACAGGTAGTCATCGGGCAGCGCGAACCCGCGCGCCAGCACCGTGGCCTGGTAGTCGCGCTGGCGGCGGAACATGTCGAACGTTCCGCTGAAGTGGCAGCTGCCGTGCAGCCGGCGCAGCAGCGCGGCAACCTCGGCCAGCCGGTCTCCGCGACGCAGGTCCTCGGGCATCAGCGCCCGCCCTTCGAGGAAGCGCATGACCACCACCCGCTCAGAGGGCAGCCACGCGACGAACGGCGTCCCAATGCCGAGCGCCGACGCCTGCCGGCAGTTGGCCAGCCCGGTCGCGGCTTCGATGTCAAGCAGGTCGGCGTCCGTGCAGGCGACTCGAACCACGAACTCTCCGGCCGGCGACTGCACCTTGAAGTTGTCGTTGGTGACCCCACCGAGCCGCTCGAAGCCGCGGGCGCCTCGCAGTTCCGGCACGGTGTCGATCGCAGCGGCGACGCGCTCTTCGGCCGTCATCTCACCCGTCGAGCAGCTCTCTGGCCAGCTCAGCGGTGAGACGGTCCACGACGAGCTCGGCGACGCCGGTGCGCTCGTCGTAGGCACGGCCGCGGATGACGACGCAGCGCATGCCGGCGGCCTGCGCGGCCATCGCGCCATCGGTCGCATCCTCGAGCACGACGGTGTGCTCGGGCGCGATCGCCTCGGCGTCCCCCCGCTCGCGGTTGATCCGCTCCAGGGCGGTGATGAAGCTCTCCGGGTGTGGCTTGCCCTCCGTGACGTCGTCGATCGCGACGATGATCGAGAAGTGGTGGGCCACGCCGGCGAGCTCGAGGACGTGCTCGATCTCGGCCCGGTAGGCGCCGGACGCGATCGCCACCGGCACCTCGGCCGCCACGGTCCGCACGAAGTCGATCGTGTTCTCGGCGACGGGGTGGTCGTCCGTCACCGCGGAGCGGTAGCGGGCGATGCGATCCTGCAACAGGCGGTCGAGAGTGTCGGGCTCGAGCGTGCGCCCGTGGGCTGCGAACAGCTTCCCGAACATGTCGTGATCCGGGATCCCCGCGAACTGGTGGTACTCGGCTCCGTCGAAGGCCACGCCGTGCTCCCACAGCAGCTCCTCGTAGATCCCGATCAGCACGGCCTCGTCCTCGGCCAAAGTGCCGTTGAAGTCGAGGATCACTGCCTGCGCGGCGCTCATCGGTACCTGGACCATAGTGCGCCACAGACCGAACGCACCGTCACCCCGGCGAGGCCGGGCGAGCCGGCCGTTCCACGTGCGCTGAGGGGTCGAGGCGGACCGCTACGCGGGCTGGAGCGTCGTATGTGTCCATCACGGGCTGCACGCCTGACCGGACGTCCGCCCCCCTCGATCATCGTCGAAAGCCTCCGCCGCCGGGCTCGACGTCTTCATCGGCGCCGAGAGCGTGATCCGCCAAGGCCTGGCGAGCGGGGCGGCGGGCGCTGTCTCAGGCGTCGCCGCGGCGTTCCCGGAGACGGTGGCGGCACTGGTCGGCGACCCCACGCCCGAGCCGCTCACGAGGCCCGTCGGGCCTAGTCCAGGAGCGCCGCCGGCTCATCGGCTCGTGGTCGGCCGATCCCGGACGATGATCCAGCCGAGCGCGACACACAGTCCGAGGATGAGGAACAGTCCGGCCATCGCCGGCAACGTCATGATCGGCGCGAAGCCGTGATGCGCGTGCGGGACACCGTCGAAGAACTGGGCCCGGTCCTGCGGCGGTACATCGATCATGCGGGGGCCGAATCGCGGCTGGTGCCCCGCGCCGGCGAGCGCGCCGAGGCTGGCGAGCAGCAGCACGACGGCGAGCGCCCCGCGGGCCCACATCGGCACGCTCGGACGACCGCTGTCGCGCTGGGGCGGCACCGGCAGATCCGCGACGAGCGCGTCGAGCTCGCCGTAGGTGCGGGCCGAGAATGCCGCCCCGACTCGCTCATCGAGCTCGTCCGCCCGCAACCGGCCCTCCGTCGTCGCTACGTGAAGACGCTCGACGATCTGTTCCCGGTCGGAGTCCGAAGCCCGGAGCAATGCCCGACTCGCCATGACAGCGAAGCTAGCGCGCTGCAAGCCCGACGGCAAGCGATTCGGGGCATGTCCGATCGATCGAGACGCACCTCAGGGAGTGAAGTGCACGTTCTCGGAGCCCCAGACCTCGGTCAGCCACCGGGGAACAAGGCCTGGAGCATCTGGTCGAGCGGCCGGGCCGCGAGTCGGTCGACCACCCACCACGACACGACTTACAACAGGCCCTGCGTGAGATCGCGACGCTGGTGGCGACCCAGGCCGCCCGACCGTCGCCAACCCGCTCGATAGTTCTCGACCACCAGCGGGTGGTCCACCGAGACGTCGGCTGCACGCTGCTCGAACTTCTCGTCCACCGGATAGCCGCGGTCGTGCATGACCTCGGTGACGAGACGATCGGCCTCCGCGGCAGCGACGGCGGGGTCATCGACGAAGCGTCGCTGAGTCCACCTCCAGCGCTCGAGGTAATCGGCGCGCACCGACGGGTCCAGCTCACGAATCTCGAATGTGTCGCGGCGCTCGCGGCGCTCGGCCAGCTCGGTCTCGGCTGACCGCTGATCGCCGCGCTGGGAGAGCACCAGGTCGTACTCTGGGCCAAAGCCCTCCCGGAGCTGCTGCGAGCGACGCTGACGCGCGATGAACACGGCTGCGAGCAATACAAGTACAACCGCGATGGCCACAATGACCCAGATCACGGCCTTCTCCTTCCTCTCCTACGTTCGTTACCGGCCCGCCAACCCGGCGGTACCCCGGCCCTACCGGCCAAAACGCGGGTGGCCCCCGTCCGGATGGGTACGTACAAGCTCATACATGACGGATTGTCGAGGTGACCGTGTGCCCGATGCACGCGCGGAGCGCATCACGATCCGGCTGCAAAGGACGGGAAACGAACGGGCACAGGGCAGCGGGATCGGCACCGTGACTCGTAGTGGGATTCGGCGCGACTCGTACGTTCGTCCACGTCTCCTCGGGCCGACGCGCTCACTGGCGTTGGTCGCGGCGGCGCTCGCGCTGTTCGCTGCCAGTGTCGCCTCCGCGCCGGCGCTGGCGTACAGCGCCCAGCCTCCCACCAAGGGTGCTCTGTACCGAGACGGGCAGACCGGGCGCTACCTCCTCGGTGGCGCCTGGTTGTACCGACCCGACCCGGCCGATGTCGGCGTCGCGCAGGGGTGGTGGCGCGACGTCGCAGCGAGCGTCGGCTGGTCGGCGGTCACGGTGCCGAACGCCGACAACGCGGGCGACTACTCCACCCCGAGCACGGAAGGGAGCGTGGGCTGGTACCGGAGGGACTTCACAGCGCCGGCCGGCGCGTTCGCGCGGTACGTCCCCCAGGCCGCCCGGCGGTGGATCGTCCGCTTCGAAGCGGTCAACTACCGGGCGACGATCTGGCTCAACGGTCAGATGATCGGCACGCACGTCGGTGCGGAGCTGCCGTTCGAGCTCGACCTGCGTGGCGTCCGCTCCGGGACGAATCGGCTGATCGTGCGGGTCGATAACCGCAAGTCGCCGTCGGACCTTCCGCCGGGGCCGACGGGCGGCTGGTGGAACTACGGCGGCCTCCTGGGCGAGGTCTACCTGCGTGCAGTGCAGCGCGCGGACATCGCACAGGTGCAGCTGCGCCCGCTGCTCGGCTGCGCCGGTTGCGCGGCGACGGTGCAGGAGCAGGTGATCGTGCGCAACCCGAGCGATGCTCCGCAGTTCGTGCGACTGCGCGGCGCCTACGGGAGCGCACGGTTGGACTTCGGCTCAGCAACGGTCGCGCCGCACGCGACGTGGAGCACCGAGGCGTTCGCCCGGGTCGTCCACCCGCATCTCTGGTCGCTCGAGGACCCGGCGCTCTACCGCGCCACGTTGACCCTGTCGGACGCGCGCGGGCGCCCACTCGGGGGCTACATCACCTACAGCGGTATCCGAACGATCCGCGTGAGCACCGACGGGCGTCTCACGCTCAACGGCCGTGTGCTCAGCCTCCGTGGCATGGAGGTGCGCCAGCAGGACCTCGAGCTCGGTGCGGCATTGGATCCGGGTCATCTGGCCCGGCTGTTCGGATGGGTCAAGGCGCTCGGTGCGACCGTGATCCGCTCCGACCCGCTGAACCCCGAGCTGGAGGAGCTCGCGGATCGCGAGGGCGTCCTGATCTGGTCAGACATTCCCGTGGTCGCGGACGTGCTGCACCAGCCGAGCTGGATCGCCCGCGCCCAGGCATTGGTCCGCAGCAACGTCATCATCAACGACAACCACCCGTCGGTCGCGATCTGGGGCATCGGCAACGAGCTGCCGACTCCGGCCACCGATGCGGAGAGCACCTACATCGCCGCGACGACCACGATGGTCCACGCGGCCGACCCCACCCGCCCGGTGGGGATGGCGATCAGTGACTGGCCCGGGGTGCCGTGTCAGCCCGCCTACGCGCCGCTCGACCTGATCGGCGTCAACGAGTACTTCGGCTGGTACGACGCCGGACTCGGGGCGACGTCCGACCGCGACCAGCTCGGCCCGTTCCTCGACAGCCTCCGGTCCTGTTATCCCCACCAGGCTCTTTTCGTCTCCGAGTTCGGGTTCGAGAGCGACCGGGGCGGGCCGGTCGAGGAGCACGGCACCTACCAGTTCCAGGCCGACGCGGTCGCCTACCACCTATCGGTGTTCGCAACCAAGGCATGGCTCTCGGGGGCGATCTACTCGCTGCTCCAGGACACCCCGGCGAGTCCCGGCTTCGCCGGAGGCAACCCGCTGCCCGATCCCCCCTTCGACCACAAGGGACTACTTGATCTCCAGGGCAACCCGAAGCCGGCGTGGTCGGTGGTGGCGTCGAGCTACCACGCCACGACCCAGATCGCGCCGGCGCCCACGGGCCGCTAGTTCGGCCGCCCGCCGTGGCCCGCTGTACGCACCTGCGATGATTGCGGTATGAGCGATGAGTTTCCGAACCGCGACAGCTTCGAGGAGATGATGCGCTCGATCGCCCGCGAGGTGAGCGAGCGCGCCTCCCAAGTGGACCTGGATGAGATCGCCGGCGCGATCGGCGTCGATCCCGAACGGGCGAAGGAGTGGGTCGACAACGCCGTCGGTTGGCTGCGCGACCAAGCCGAGGGGATGGGTGCCGACCTGCCGGTGTGGGGCACGGGCCCGATGGGGACGGCCGACGCCGACAACGCGCGTACGAGCGGTCCGCACCCGCTCGACATGCCCACGCCCGAGCAGGGCCGGGCGCTGGCCGCCCTGGACTCCGGGCGCTGGACGGTCGAGCCGGGCACGCACCTGCTCACCGTTCACGGCGACGGTCCAGGGCCCGCGGATCCGCTCGGGCTGGTGGGCGAGCTACGGGCCAGGGACTGGGTCGCAGCCGACGGCGCGGTCACGCTCGTCGGTCGCCGCGCGCTCACCCGCTGGCTGGACGCCGGCGGCTCCGCGTAGCGGTGCTCGCGCTGCCCGAGTCGGCACGCGCGGTGCTGGAATCCGCCGGCCTCGCCCACCTGGTCACGCTCGAGCCCGACGGCCGCCCGCAGGTGTCGATCGTATGGGTGGGCCTGGACGGCGACGAGATCGTCGCCGCGCATCTGCCCGAGCATCGCAAGGTCCGCAACATGCGTCGCGATCCCCGGGTGGCGTTGTCGATCGAGGCCGGAAGCCGCAATGCGATCGGCCTGGCCGAATACCTGGTCATCCACGGTCGCGCCCGGATCACCGAAGGCGGCGCGCCGGAGCTGTTGCAGCAACTCGCGCGGACCTATCTCGGACCTGACGTCAAGTTCCCGCCGATGGACGATCCGCCGCCGGGCTTCATCACCCACATCACGATCGAGCGGATCGGCGGCGTCGGTCCGTGGACAGGCTGACGCGCGGACCCGTGCCGGCGAGGTGAGACGTGCCGTAGGGTCATGCGATGAGCGAGCTCGAGTTCCTCGGTGCGCTGCACGTCGAGCTGCTGCGACACCGCGAGCTGCGCCCGGAACATCCCGACCACGAGCTGTTTCAGACCTCGACGGTCGAGGCCCTGCTCGCCGGCGCGTTCGAGGGCGACGTCACTCTGCGGGACCTGCTCGAGCACGGGGACCTGGGGCTGGGGACGCTGAACCGGATCGATGGTGAGCTGATCGTGCTCGACGGACGCGCGTGGAAGGCGGAGCTCGACGGCACGCTGAGCACGCCCGAGCTGTCGACGAAGACGCCCTACGCGGTGGTGGTGCGTTTCTCGCCGGGGCCGCGCGTGCACCTGCGCGGCCCGTTCGGAGAGGCCGAGCTCGAGCGCCGGCTGCGCGAGCGCGTGGCCGCCGCCCCGCGTCCGACGGCGATCCGCATCGACGGCCGGTTCGGAGCCGTCCGCGTGCGCTCGGTACCCAAGCAGTCGCCGCCGTACCCGCCGTTGGCCGAGGTGATCGCTCACCAGCAGATCACCGACCTGGCCGGCGTCACCGGGACGATGGTCGGGTTCCGCTTCCCCGATGCGCTCGGCGGCCTGGAGATCGTCGGCTCACATCTGCACTTCGTGACCGAGGACCGCGCACTCGGTGGGCACGTGCTCGGCTACACGCTGCTCGAGGCGACCGCGCAGCTCGACGACGCCGACGAGCTTCACGTCGAGCTGCCGCCGGCGGTCACGGTGCCGAGTCGCGGCGCGACGCTTGACCAGGCCGCACTGCGGCGGCTGGAGAGCGACGCCCCGGCGGATACCCGACCGATCCGCCCGGGCCACCGCGACCGCTAGTCTGGCCGTCGCGATGAGCGTGACCGAATCTGTGGCCGTGGTGCGGGTCGAGGACCTGCACAAGCGCTACCAGGCGGAGGGTCCCGAAGCCGTGGCCGGTGTCGACTTCGAGGTGCTCGAGGGCGAGATCTTCGGCCTGCTCGGACCCAACGGCGCCGGCAAGACGACGACGATCGGGACGATCACCACACGTGTGAAGCCCACCAGCGGCCGCGTGCTCGTTGACGGCGTCGACGTGAGCGTGGATCCCGTGTCGGCGAAGCTGCGGATCGCCGCCGTTCCCCAGATGTCCAACCTGGACCGGGCCCTGACGGCACTCGAGAACCTGACCTTCCACGCCGCCTACTTCGGGGCCGGGCGCCGCGAGCGCCGGGAGCGGGCCCGGGAGCTGCTGGCGCGCTTCGGCCTCGGCGGCCGCGAGAACGACCACGTGAACAACTACTCGGGCGGGATGGCGCAGCGGCTGATGATCGCGCGGGCGCTGATGCACGAGCCCCGCCTGCTGATCCTCGATGAGCCGACCACCGGCCTCGATCCCCAGTCGCGTCTGTTCCTGTGGGACACGATGGTGGATCTGCGCGAGCGCGGCACGACCCTGATCCTCACCACCCACGACATGATCGAGGCAGACCGGCTGTGCGACCGGATCGCGATCATCGACCACGGGAAGATCATCGCCCTGGACACGCCGACGCGGCTACGACGGCTCCTGCCCGCCGAGCACGGCGTTGAGGTGACCGTGGCCGCAACGGAGGACCCCACGGAGGCCTTCACCGCGGTGTCCGGGAGCGAGCGCAGCGAGGCGCGGCCGGCCGGCGAGGGACGTTGGCGTGTGCGCCTCTACGGCGAGAGCAACGGCGACGCCGGCGGATTGCCCGAGCAGGCGCTGCACGCGACGCAGCGCGGCGGGCTGGAGCTGATCGAGCTCAAGCGCCTCGAGGGCTCTCTCGAGGACGTGTTCGTCCACCTCACCGGCCGGGAGCTGCGCGGTGCTGACGGCGCAATGGTGAGCGGGAGATGGTCGGGATGAGCGCCGTCGGCGCCACTGGGTCCGCGCGCGCCGTCCCCGCCGCGACCCGCAAGGTCCAGCTGCGCGCGTTCACCGCGCTGTGCGGGCGCGACCTGTGGGTCACGGTCCGGCACGAGTTCGGCTCGTTCCTGGCCCAGGCGCTGCTGCAGCCGATCTTCCTGCTGTTCGTGTTCGGACGGGTGCTGCCGGAGATCGGCGCGGCGCGCGTCGGGTACGGCACGCAGCTGCTGCCGGGAGTGATGGCGCTGACCCTCGTG
This sequence comes from Solirubrobacteraceae bacterium, assembly GCA_035555155.1. Classification (GTDB taxonomy): domain Bacteria; phylum Actinomycetota; class Thermoleophilia; order Solirubrobacterales; family Solirubrobacteraceae; genus Palsa-465. The sequence goes on from DATMGZ010000126.1 coordinate 14,295, forward strand.
CTCACTGCGCTGCAGAACACGGCCCTGCCGCTGGTGATCGAATTCTCCTTCACCAAGGAGATCGAGGACCGGCTGCTGGCGCCGTTGCCGGTGGCGGCGGTCGCCGTCCAGAAGATCCTGATCGCGGCCGTGCGCGGCGTGATCGCCGGGCTGCTGATCCTGCCGCTCGCCGCCCTGATCCTGCCCGGCGGGATCCACGTACACGGGCCGAACTGGGCGGCCCTGATCGGCATCTTCTTCTTCGGCAGCCTGGCCGCCGGGGCGATGGGCCTGGTGCTGGGAACCGCCGTGCCCGCCAACCGGATCAGCGTCGCATTCGCGGTCGTGCTCACGCCCCTGATCTTCACCGGCTGCACCTTCTATCCGTGGATCGGGCTGCAGCATCTGCGCTGGTTTCAGGTGTTCACGCTGATCAACCCGCTCACCTACGTGAGCGAGGGCCTGCGGGCGGCCCTGACGACGCTCCCGCACCTGGCCGGCGGCTGGATCGCGCTCGGGCTCGGGGTGTCGCTGGTGCTGTTCGGCGTGCTGGGAACGCGGCTGTTCATCCGCCGCGCCGTCGACTGAGCGCGCCGGCTCAGGTCAGGGCGACGACGGCCCGGAGACGTACGCCATGTCGCCGACGACCCGCACCAGCTCGAAGCGCCGCTCGAACCAGGGCGGACCGGCGAACACGGCCGGCAGGACGAGGCCGAGTCGGCTCAGTCGAGCCTCGATCGGGGGCACTGGTTGACCCTAACCGGAAGTTTTTGAGACCACGAAACCTTCCGCCTAACCGACGCGTCGCGGGCCCGATTGAAACGATGGTTGCAGGCATTCCATCTGCGCCGGTCGTGGGCAACACTGCTTCGTAATGCGACTGCGGACCGTCCTTCCGCTGGTTGCCACAGGTGCGTTGGCGGTTCCTGCCGGAGCGCAGGCCGACTTCGCGCACGTGGTGGTTCCCGGCGAGTCACTGTCGTCCATCGCCGCGACGGACGGGCTGTCGGTGTCGGAGCTGGCCGCCGCCAACGGGCTGGCCTCCGGCGCGCAGCTCGTGACCGGCGCGGTCGTCCAGATCCCGCCACAGGGATCGACGGGGTCTGCGAGCGGGGCCGGAGCCTCGACGTCTGCGGGCGCAGCGAGTGTCGACGGGGACGGCGACAACGACGGTGACGTCGCCGCGAGCGCGAGCACGGCCGCCGCCGCGCAGCCTGCCGACGGCTACACCGTGCAACCCGGTGACACGCTGTCGGGGATCGCGGCCCGCGCCGGCCTGACGGTGGCCGGGCTGGCCGCCGCGAACGGGATCGACCCGAGCGCGCCGCTACTGTCGGGGACCACGCTGACGCTCGCCGGCGCGAGCAGCGGGGTGAGCACCGGCGCGACGGCCACCGCGTCCGCGGCCTCGCAACCGGTGGGGACGGTCGCCCAGGGCTCCTCGAGCGCGCCGCCCTACCCGACCCCGGAGCGCGTCAGCGCCGCTCAGGTGGGATCGGTGGCGAGCGCCAACGGCGTCTCGCCGTCTCTGGCCGCGGCGATCGGCTGGCAGGAGAGCGGCTTCAACAACGACCTCGTCTCGAGCGCCGACGCGCGCGGGGTGATGCAGATCCTGCCCGGAACGTGGGACTGGATCCAGCGCACCCTGACCCCCGGCGCGCCGCTGGCCCCGGCCTCGGCGATCGAGAACGTCCGCGGCGGCGTCCTGCTGCTGCACTCGCTGCTGGCCTCGACCGGCGGGGATCCCGCCATGGCGGCGGCCGGGTACTACCAGGGCCTCTCCTCGGTCCAGCGCTACGGGATGTTCAGCGACACCCAGCGGTACGTGAACAACGTGCTGGCGCTGCGCAGCCAGTTCGGCGGCCCGTAGCCTCACGGGCCACCGGCCGCGCAGAGCCGATCTCCGGCCGGCGCGCGCAGCCGGACTCCGCCCGGCGGCCGCGAGCAGCTAGCGTGTCGACCCGTGGACTCGCTCTTTCGCATGGTGTGCGCTCCCGCGGCGCTGACCGGCGCCCCCGACGGCTGGGCGGCCGAGACCCTGCGCGACGGCGAGATGGCCCTGCTCGTCGACGGGGGTGGGCTCGAGGCGATCAACGCCGCCGCCCACGCGCTCGAGCTCGTCGCGGTCTCGATCGTTCGCAGCGAGGACAGCGATGCCGAGCAGGCCGAGACCGTGATCGCCTTTGCCGGGTCGCTGCCGCTCGTGTGGGTGGGGAGCGGATTCAGCGAGCGGGTGCGGACGTGGGCGCACGACAGGTTGCCGATGACCCTGCTCGTCGAGGTCGACGGCCCGCTTCCGGGCCCTGAGCGCAGCCGGATCGAGCGGTTTCTGGCTCTACTCGGGCGCCAGACCGAATAGCGATCGCCGATTGCGGCTGGATGCGGGGACGATGAGCGCACCACGCAACCTCGTCAACCTCAACGGCGTCGGCAAGGGCTACGCCAGCCGGACCGTCCTGCGCGACGTCACGCTCGGCGTCTCGGCCGGCGATCGGATCGGCGTGGTCGGCCGTAACGGCGAGGGCAAGTCGACGCTGCTGCGCCTGATCGCCGGCGCGGAGGCGCCGGACGCCGGGGTGCTGACCCGCGTCCGGGGGCTGCAGCCGGCGCTGCTCGGCCAGAGCGATGAGCTCGGTCATCAGGGCACGATCCGGGCGCGTCTGCTCGGGCCCCGCCCGGTCCACGAGTGGGCGCGGGACCGGGGCGTGCGCGAAGTGCTGGGCGGTCTGCTCGGCGGCGTCGAGCTGACCCGGTTCCGCGACGGGCCCGAGACGCCGCTGGCGACCCTGTCCGGGGGCGAGCGACGCCGCGTCGCGCTCGCGCAGCTCCTACTCGACGGCCCGGAGCTGCTGCTGCTCGACGAGCCCACCAACCATTCTCGACATCGAGGCCATCTCGTGGCTCGCCGGCCACCTCGCCGAGCGGCGGGGCGCGATCCTCGTCGTCACCCACGACCGCTGGTTCCTCGACGCCGTGTGCACGGCGACCTGGGAGATGGCCGAGGAGCTCGTCCACCAATACGAGGGTGGCTATGCGGCGTACGTGCTGGCCCGCGCCGAGCGCGAGCGCCAAGAGGCGGCGCGCGAGGATCGGCGGCGAGCCCTCGTCCGCAAGGAGCTCGCGTGGCTGCGGCGCGGACCACCCGCCCGCACCGCGAAGCCGAAGTTCCGGATCGAGGCCGCGAACGCGCTGATCGCCGACGAGCCGCAGGCGCGCGACCGCGCCGAGCTGCTGCGCTTCGCCGGCGCGCGCCTGGGCAACAAGGTCCTGGACGCGGTCGAGGTGTCGCTCGCCTTCGGCGCGCACGAGGTGCTGTGCCGCGTGACCTGGCGGCTCGGCCCCGGCGACCGGGTCGCGCTCGTCGGCGCGAACGGATCGGGGAAGACGAGCCTGCTGCAGCTGCTCGCGGGCGAGCTGCCCCCGAGCGCGGGGGTGGTCGACCGCGGCGCCACCGTGCGCCTGGCCCACCTCTCGCAGGACACCGCCGAGGTCCCGGGATCGCTCCGCGTGCTCGAGTCGCTGGAGGCGGTGCGTGGGGTCGCGACGCTCAGCGACGGCATCCAGATCACGGCCGGGATGCTGTGCGACCGCTTCGGCTTCCGCGGCGAGGGCGCGCGCACGCTGGTGGATGACCTGTCCGGCGGCGAGCGCCGCCGGCTGGCGCTGATGCGCCTGCTGATGGAGGGGCCGAACGTGCTGCTGCTCGACGAGCCCACCAACGACCTCGACATCGACACCCTGACAGCGCTCGAGGACCTGCTCGACGGCTGGCCGGGCACGCTCGTCGTGGTCAGCCACGACCGGTACTTCGTCGAGCGGGTCTGCGACGACGTGTTCTCGCTCACCGACGACGGCGCGATCCGGCATCTGCCCGGAGGGATGGAACAGTACCTCGAGCTGCGCCGGGGCCCGGACGGGACGGGGGCCGGCGGGGCGGCGGCTAGGGCCGGCGGGGCGGGCGCGGGCGGGGCGACGGCTAGGGCCGGCGGGACGGGGGCCGGCGGGACGGGGGCGGCGCGCCCCGCCGTCGCCCCAGGGGCACAGGTTCGCTCCGCCCGCAAGGAGCTCCAGCGACTCGAGCGTGCGCTCGAGCGCAGCGCCGCGCGCGAGCACGAGCTGCACGAGCAGATGGCCGCGAACGCGACCGACCACGCCCGGCTCAGTGAGCTGCAGAGCGAACTGCAAGGCCTGCTCACCGAGCAGGAGGGGCTCGAGACCGAGTGGCTCGAGACGTCCGATTCGCTGGAGCGCTAAGGAGCGCTCAGCCGAAGCGGGTCACGGAGCGCCGGCGCGGGTCAGGCAGCGGGCGCCGCAGTCCGCGCCCCGCGCCGCGGCGTGCGCGACCGACGCGCCGGCGCCCAACGCGAGCGTGAAGGCGGCAGCGAACGAGTCGCCGCAACCGTAGCTGTCGCGGGGTGGGCCGGGTGGTGGCACCGCGGACCAGGTTCCCTCGGTCTCGCCCGACCAGCGACCGCCGCGGGCACCCTCGGTTGCGACCAGCAGGCGCGCGCGGTGGGCAGCGCGTCCAGCCCACTCGGTCTCGTGCGGATCACCGGCGCTGTAGACGAGCGCGTCGAGGGTGGCGCCGTCCCCTTCGAGCGCCGTCCGTGCCCGCGGGGTGGCCACCAGCACACGGGCTTCACGCGCCCACCGGAGCGCGCCGGCATCACCGGCGGTGAAGTAGGCCGCGTCGGCGCTGCGCAGGCGCTCCCAGTCGAGGTCGTCGGATCCGCGCGGCTCCAGTCGCTTGCCGAGGGTGACGATCGCGCGCTCGCCGCCCTCATCGAGCAGCGTCATCGCCCGCCGCGTTGGTTCATCGCGCCAGGCCACATGGGTGTGCACGCCCCGGTCGGCGAGCTGCGCGTCCGTCGCCCGACCGCAGTCGTCACGCCCCAGCGCACAGTAGAAGTCGACCTCGGCCCCCAGCTCGGCCAGGACCACGGCCGCGACGCCACCGCCGCCCGCCGCCCGCGCAAAGGCGCCCGTGCCGTGCAGCACCTCACCGGGGCGTGGCAGATGCGCGACCGGTATGAAATCCACCCACTCGACGTGTCCGACGACCGCGATCCGCGTCATTCCGACGCGAAGGATCGCGGGTCTGGGGTCAATCAGGCGGCGAGCACGAAGGCCGGCGGGCTGGCGGCGGCGAGATCGTCGAGCAGCGGCAGAGCCATCGTCTCCGACCAGCGACCGGTGTTGATCAGCACGCGCAGCTGCCGTGCGGCCAGCTCGTAGGACGCGGCGGCATCGTCGGGATCGTGGGTCAGGAGCAGCCCTTCGGCCGCCTCCTGGAGAACCTCACGCTCGGCGGGCAGGAGCTTGCTGGGCGCGAGATCGTCGAGCTTCCCCTTGAAGCGCACGTAAGCGGCGTGTCGGTCAGCGGTCATGGCTTCTCCTAACTCGATCACCGTCCACCTGAGTCCGAGTGCCCAGTTGCACGAGCCGAGGGGCT